>JAFOHE010000193.1 GCA_017421975.1 Pseudomonadota bacterium | reverse complement strand
GTATTGCCATTCGCATCGACAGGCACTGGCATCGTCTTTGGAAGCGTAAGAATGGGTTTTGCCACGGTCGAAGGAACCGCCGTTTTGAGTTTTATCAACGCAATGTCGTTTGGAATCGTCGAATAAATATTACCCGATGTGTCTGAATAGGCGAGCATATCGTAATCATCGTGCCACTTGATCCACTCAACATCGTACAAGTTCTGGCGCACATCGCTCACGGTATTGCCAATACCAATCTTCAGATAATTATTATACGATGATTTAACGATCTGCATCGTCGTTTCGTCCACATCCGTCACGCAATGTGCTGCCGTTAAAACATAATTGGGATGAATCAGCGTCCCCGTACAAATAATGTTTTTGATGGTACTTTTCGTGACATAAAGCGCAACAACCGCCTGATGCGCCGCTATCGTGTCCGGTTTGCCATGGATCATGGCCTGTGTGTGCATGGAAATGAATTCCGAAGGATCCACCTGCTCTGTATCCGAACAGCCAGACAAACAAAACCCAAAAAGCCCGATCACTGCCGCAACATAGCTTAAATTCTTCATAACCCCTCCTGAGCGCAAATACCTGGCGCTTCCTATTTTCTTAACTTTTTACGCTTCAGGACGATGGATTTTCAAATCATTGTTTCATTATTTTTGTTTTTTCCATGCCTTCGCAGTTTTATATCGATTTTTGTCCATTCAGAGGCTAAAAGCCTCCATGGTGGTAAATTGTCATATTCGACTTTTCCATTATTTTACAAACTGTACCACCATTATACACCCGACAGGGAGTCATTCCGAATGCTCAACAAACATCTTCAGAAGATTGCCATACTCTCGACAGCATTTGTCCTCATGGCATGCAACGAATCATCAAGAATCCAACCTGCTGCCATGGCTTTGTCCAAACACGCGGTCGTCAACGGTATTGCCGATACGAATCCGCGTCACAAAGCCGTCGCAGGGCTTTATATTACGGCAGGTGTAGGACGTTATTCCTCCTGCGATTACAGCAATGACCTCATCTGCACCGGCACGCTCATTCATCCCAAATACGTCCTTACGGCTGCCCATTGCGTCACGAACACAAGCCTCTCGGGAACCGTCAGTCCAAGTTCCTGCAACAAGCAGCTCAAGATCGGGTTCGGCGACACCGAATCCGAATTATCCAAACATCTGTATGCCATTGATACGATCACATACCATCCCAATTATGGGGATTATGCCAAAGACAGCAACTACGAAACGATCAATGCAGACATCGCTGTGATCAAACTTAAGGAAGAAGTTCCACCGAGCGTCGCCATGCCGATCAAAACGCTTCCACCCAAATACGGCATCACGCGTGATGATCTGGTGCGAGGCATCGTCATGAATTTTACCGGTTTTGGATACAGCCACAAAGGAACTTCAGGCAAAAAGCTTCAGATGGATTTTCCCGTGACAAACTATTGCGGCGGCAGCGATGATTCATCTGGATGCGAAGCGGGTTCTGTCACCGTCAACGGCTGCCACCCTGCACCTTCGTATTGCTATTATTACGGTTATCAGCACAACGTCACGGAATACGTCCTCATTCCATGGGGTGCCATCTATTATCCCCAGTTTGATGGCGGGCCGTGTCAGGGCGATTCAGGCGGTCCAGCCTTCTACACCGTCAATGGCGAAGAATACCTCGCCGGCATCACGAGTTACGGCGACGCGATCTGTGCCGTCTACGGTATTTCCACGGCCACCCAGGATTATTACGACTGGATCGTCTCGCTCGCGCCTGAAGTTGCCGAGCTCAATTCCGAACATTGCGCAAATGGCATTGATGACAATGGTGACGGCCTCGCCGATTGCAACGATCCGCTTTGTGAACACATCTTCAACTGTGTCCGTGAAATCTGCGACAATGGCATCGACGACACCTTTGACGGTCTTTCTGACTGCGATGATCCCCAATGTAGCGATTTTTCCCAATGTCTACCCGAAGATTGTACCAACGGCGTGGATGACAATGCCGATGGTCTCATCGACTGTAACGACCCACAATGTGCCGAACAGTTTGTCTGCAGTCCGGAAGTTTGCGACAACGGTATCGACGACAATGGCGATGGACGCATCGACTGCAATGACCCACAGTGCGAGGAAGTGCCACGCTGCCTGCCCGAAGACTGCACGAACAAAATCGACGATAACAATAATGGACGCATCGACTGTGATGACGCCCAATGCGCCGACGAAAAAGTCTGTCAGCCTGAAATCTGTAACAACGGCATCGACGACAACCTAGACGGTCTGACAGACACCGAGGATCCTGTATGTGAACCCGCCGAAGATGTTCCCAACGACGACGCTACTAACGCTGCCTCCGGCGGCTGTTCCGCCTTACGCCATTCATCGGCACCAACCGGTTTCATACCCGTTTTTCTGCTTTTTCTTGCCTTCGCCCGCCTGCGAAGACAAAAGCAATAACCAGACACGCGTCTGATGCACAATGACGTTTCGCTTTTCCGAAGGCTATTTTTCCACATTCTTGCCTAAAATAGCCTTCGGAGGCGTTGAGCCACAAAGCCCTGTTCTGCCACGAGACAGAATTTACAGTAGTGATAGAAGTCAACTGAATCCATCTCCATCCCTACAACAAAAGCCATCGAAACATCAATGCTCCAAAGGACGGTAACACGCCGAACGATGGCACTTAACTGTCACGCCAAACCTCTGGCGAGATGCAACAAATGCGCGATCTGTTCTGCGGTCACGCTCAAATGATCACGTGCTGTCTGCGGTTTCATGGCCTCATCAAACGTACATGGTGACTGCTGAATCGAAAAAATGGCGTCGATACCGACATCATCCCGGTTGAAGCCACCTTCTTCAATGGCGCCGACAAGCGCGATAACCGGTTTGTGGTATTTCTTTGCAATATTGGCAATACCAACCGGCGTTTTTCCCATCATCGATTGCCCATCAAATTTGCCTTCCCCCGTGATAATACACTCGGCACATCTAATCTTTTCTTCGAGGCCAATCATTTGAGCAACCGTAGGCAAACCTGGGACTAAGGTAGCCTTGCAAAAGACCTGGAGTGCAAACCCAAGCCCACCGGCGGCACCAGCCCCATGTGCTTCAGGCACAGCATCCGGATAAACACACCGGACGCAATCTGCATAATGTCCCATCCATTGATCCATTTTTTGAGCAAGCTGCGGCGTCGCGCCTTTCTGAGGGCCAAAAACCAGACTACATCCCTTAGATCCCAAAAGCGGCGCATCGACATCACAAAGGATATCAAAGTGACATTCACCAAGCTCCGCCAACATCGAGCTTGTGTCGATCGAAACCATATCCTTCAGCCCTATGGCGCCACGTCGAACCGCTCTGCCAACACTGTCACAAAACCTGATACCCAATGCCTGAAGCATCCCCACGCCACCATCATTGGTTGCGCTTCCCCCAATGCCCATGACAAAACGCCGGCATCCCCGTAATACGGCATCGCGTATCATCATGCCGACGCCGAATGTCGATGCAAATTCAAGCGCACGTCGTTCAGAAAGATGCCATCCGGCCGCCTGTGCCATTTCCATCACAGCCGTGCCATCGGATAATATGCCATATTGCGCCGTCACCATTTCCCCGTAAGGCCCTTCAACCGAACATACCACACGCTTTCCATCACAAGCCGCTATCAAAGCATCGACCGTACCTTCGCCGCCATCACCAATGGGGCATACATCAACTTCGCAATCATGCCATTTTCGAAAAATACCGGCGGCAACGGCTTCACCAGCCTCCAACGAACTCAAGCAGCCTTTAAAAGCATCCATAACAATTAGAAATTTCATACCCCTTTCCTTCAACCACGTCATTCGTCCCTATCATAATATCTATGTTACGCTTAACGCATCCCAATCACCACATTTGCATGCGCCTCGGTTGACAATACAATTTCAGAAGCCCCCCCATCGATATTGTGCTATCATCACCAAGCCATTGGATGTCCATGCACTTGCTGTGACGATAAATAGACAACGACAATCATTTTGCATTTACAGAAGCGACCCATGCCAGCGATAACGCCCAAAGAAGAATTCAAAGTCTGGCCCGTTGGCCATACCCATTACCGACATGAAAACGAAATTCTTGATCTTCCACAAGACTGGGAATTCGTACCCTCTGGCGATGCTCTTCTCACGCGAAGGCTCAAAGCATCCGGCACTTACTGGCTCGTGCTGACGCGATACAAAAATAAAATCTCAAGTTGTGGTCTGTGCGTGCCAAAAGCTGTGCGTGCCGAAGCACAGGCACGTATCAATGCAGAACGCGCCGATCCCAAATACCAGAAAAAGCTCGAAGCCAGTCGTGAATACCGTGCCAAGAAAGAAACCGAATATGCCGATACGTTTGAACAGGCGATTTTTCAGTTTTTGAATTTTGCACCGCGCTGGCGCTCCCTTGCCCAAAAACTCGCACATGCTGTCGCCACACACGCCACCCCTGTCGGCAGCGGCACTGTCGCACGAACCAAACGCATCCCCATTGAACAGCGGGCTCAAGCCGCTCTCATCGCATGGATGCGCCACCAAACGACATCGTACGATCAAATGGACATCGGACGCGCCAAAGGCGAACGCCGTGAAGTCAGGCACATGCTTGCCGCCAAATCCCGTAACATTCTCGAAAAATATCGTTCCGGAGAAGACTTTGACTTCGAGCATGATCCTTTGTATCGCGCTTTAACATGATCCTTTGTATCGCGCTTTAAAATAAATATGTGGCATGCGTTCAACTTCACCAAGCCTAGTTCATGACATCTTTTATAAGACAGCATAATTATTTTTCTCCTAAAGTCTACACCCCCGAGTATTTTCAAACAGCCCAAGACTTCCTCAAATACCGAAAAAAAATGCTCACAGAGATAACTGGCAAAACGCTCAAGTATATCAAATGGGGCTTTGATTGTGACGAGAATGATTGGTTTCACGAGATTCCAATTCTTATGTTTATCGATAACGACGTGTATT
>JAFOHE010000192.1 GCA_017421975.1 Pseudomonadota bacterium | reverse complement strand
GCTTTTTCTGCGGCAGCTTTTTCTGCGGCAGCTTTTTCTGCGGCAACTTTTTCTGCGGCAGCTTTTTCTGCGGCAGCTTTTTCTGCGGCAGCTTTTTCTGCGGCAGCTTTTTCTGCGGCAGCTTTTTCTGCGGCAGCTTTTTCTGCGGCAGCTTTTCTGGCGTCTTCTTCTTTTTTTGCAACAGCAGCCGGTTTAATCGACAACTTTTGTTTTGCCGCATCGGATGCGCCTGCAGATTTACTGGGCGGTGGTTTGATCGTCAAACCACCATGTTCGGACGTCTTGGGAATCGGCACGAGCGTCAGTTCCGATTTTGAACGCGCTTCCTGAGAATGCTCTGCCTCCGAATCCGTCGTAAGCAAACCCGTTACCGTCTCATGGCGATTTTTTTGCACCAAACCACCTTCATCCTGCAAAGAATCTTCAACCACGGCAGGTGCGTTCGTATTTTCTTCAACCTTTTGTTCTTCAGCTTCCAAATCCGTAATCTGGTCGAGATCATCCCAGATGGCATTGAGATCAATCGCCGGTTTTTCGTGTGCCGACTTATCCAGTTCTTCGTGCTTCAACACCTCAGAAAGCTGCGGTAATTCTTCATCCGCCTCATCAATTTCATCCTCAAGCGATGGCAAGCCCTGAAGCGTTTTATGTGAGGGCGAAACATCCGCTTCAGATAAGACCTCATTTTCATGACTGTAACTTGCAATCAGTTCGTTGATCTCCGCAATCTCAGTTTCACTGACAGCTGTTTCGTTCGCCACAACAGCCAACGAATCCTCAAGAGACATATCATTCTTCGTTTTATCCGTCACTTTCCGATCCCCAAACATACACACATCCTGCGCACCACACATCACCTATTTGTCGAAGCTTCGCATGGCAACGATCTCACTGACGCTAACCTTGTGCCATATCTTACGCGTTACGACAAGATGACATCCTGTCCACAGAAGAATCCATATAGGATACAACAATTTGATGCATTTTGAAACACGCCTTATCGATGGCTCCGACACGCCTTATTTAACCGTTCGCATGCACAACACCCGCGCAATCAAGCCATCAGCATTGTTGAGCGTTGCGGGGGAAAGCTCCCCCGCAGAAGGGGTAGCGGCGTATTGGAGCGGCATTTTTGTTGCGGCGCTATCTCGCTTTTCGCTCGATACGCGCTCGCGCGCCGGCTATTTCGCTACGCTCAATACGCCGCGCCAATAGCCGCGTAGGGGGACACTTCCCCCTCAAACCCCAAAAAGCGTCTTTTTGCGCCCAACGTGGTAGAAGCAGCCTGTGGTCGATGGATGAAAAGGATAATAAAAATGACACAACCGACACCGGACATGGAAAAAATGAGGCAATTATCAAGCGCGTTTGAGCGTAACCGAGCACTTTGCGGGGAAGTGCTTGACGACGTTGTCCGTTCAACGTACCTCTATGCGCTCCGTCTTGCCGCGACAAAAACGCTCCGAACGCGCACAGGCGATACCCTGACTTTGCTCGACGAGCTCTCGGCATATCGCCAATGGCTTGGTGAGCGCATGGCCGAAATAGCTTCAGAAGGCTGGTCGCTTCACGGCGATGAGGCAGCTTCCGGTCCAGGAACACGCGCATGGCAAGGCGTATGGCACAGGCCAAAATTGCTCGATTTTTATCCGACTTTGGCGAAGAAGCTGCGGGATACACTTTTGCAAATCATGTCCCATCATCCCTCGCTCGACCCTGCATCAATCGAGGACGCTCTGGCGCACAAAACGCTCGCTCTGGCGCTTGGGGGCGGCGGTGGAACAGGCTTCGTGCATCAGGCGCTTTTTCAGCTTCTGGAAACCCATCATATTCGCCCGTCGCTGATGACTGGCACGTCTATGGGGGCGCTTATGGGCTTTTTCAGAGCCATGCAGGTCGATTATGATGCCGCCATGTCCGTTCTTCACATGCCAGGCTGGCTCACGCTGACGCGATACATCTCACCATGTATCGGAAATACGCGCCATGGACTTCCGTCGTTTTGCCGTTTCCATTTTTCTCGCATGCTCGAATCGATTGTGCCGCACTTCGGCTGGACGAACGTACCGCGTTTTTCAGAACTCAAAATTCCATTTGCAAGCATCACGAGCGGCATTCTTCGCGATCACGACGTCATTGAAACGATTGCACCCAAACATGCAGGTATTTTCTCGTCCATTTTTAATATGACGAACCTGACATGGAAAGCGGCATGCAGCCACGCCACGCAAATCGCACATGCGCTGACGACAACCCATTCCGTCATCGAAGTTCCCATGGGATTTGATGCACTGACGCGCGACCTCAATGCAAGTGACGGGATTGCCTTTTCAGCCCTCGTTCCAGGCGTCATTAATTATGAAATTCCGGCATCTCACGTCCAAAGCCGCAAAATCATCGACAACGTCTTTGAACGCGACAAACTGTATCGATGCGTCGACGGCGGACTGACGAGCAACGTGCCTGTACGTGCCCTGAGACGGGAAATCGACACACTCAAACACGGACACACAAACGTCCATATCATCGGTATCGATGTTTTTGCCCCACAACTCAATGATGGCGTGTTTTATCCGCTCGAACAAATCGCCAATGCCAATGCCGATATCGATGCCTACTACGCGGATGCCTTCGTTCGACTCAAACATCTGCTTTCTCCCATGAATCTATCGCCATCCTTAAAACAATTCAAATGGCTCAATCATCATTTCGAAATGGAATTCAAAAACGAACTCGAAATCATTAAATATGTCATGGCACCGCTGCGCCCCATTACCAAATTAAATATCGATCTTTTTATCGAAGAGAATTAACATCTAATCGTATTGTTGTGGACGTAATAAATAACACCAACACGCTCTTCCTCTCTCATGGAGAGGATGCTGTGATGTGATGTATGATTTTATATTCATATTAACTAGTTCCAAAACAATAACAACGGTATTTAATAATTATGGTATATCAGCAAATATGCATTATTCATAATAAAAAAGGCGGCATCCGCAAGGATACCGCCTTTATTGCCTAATGACGTATCAGATTACGATCGGATCTTTTTAACCGCACTGAATCTTGATCTGTCGCGCCTGTTGTTCCGCCGGTTTCGGCAGTTTGAGGGCGAGAACGCCATTTTTATAATCTGCTTTGACTTTGGTAGCGTCCAAACCACGCATGACGCGGAACTGTCTTTCATAATGGCGCGTCTCAAGACCATCAATGATGGCATTACCCTCGACTGTCAACATGTCGCGATCAAGCTCCACATGAATATCATTTAATTCAAGGCCAGGCATATCGACCTGGACGAGGTAACAATCTTTTGCTTCTTCAATATCGCAATCCGGCGAAAACGAAACGACTTTTTCATTCGTTTTGTTCTGGGTTTCAGGGACGGATTCTTTTTTAACGCTAAGTTCTGACATAATACATTCTCCTTATTTCATTCAATCTGTTTGTTAACTGTAAAACACCATCACCGAATGTCTGGGCATCCGGTAAAACCATTATGCATGAATGGCGATCTTCTGCGGACGGCTGCTCGCTGCCTTAGGAAGCGTCACACGAAGGATGCCGTTTTTCAACGTTGCATTCGTATTCTCAACTTCTACCGCCACTGGAAGCGATATGCTTCGCTGAATGTTCCACGAACCTCGCTCGCCAAGATAAATGGTATTCTCTTTGTCATGCGTTACTTCGCGTTTTGCACTCAGGGTCAGCGTATCGTTGTGAATTTCAAGATTAATATCTTTATCACAAACACCTGGCAATTCTGCTACAAATTCGAGGTTATCTCCTTTGTCCTGTAAGTTCATTCTGAACTTCGGCTGGTCTGCCGCATAACGGTAATCTCGGTCATTCAGAATATTAAAAAGACGATCCATATCACTCCAAAGTGTAAACATAATCTACCTCCATCATCATATATTGGCGTAAACATTTACGCCGTTTAACAAATGAACCTGTGGTGATAACTAACTTGGTTATCATCTCCTGACAGCCACTAACTATGTGCACGCCTTTAAAAGTGTCAATGG
>JAFOHE010000191.1 GCA_017421975.1 Pseudomonadota bacterium | reverse complement strand
TAAAAGGAAATCTGCGAAAACCGCCTTTTGCAAACAGTTCCAAATTATGTCGTACTATAACACAGTTTTTCACATATTGCAAAAAATTATTCCGAGACATGAAATTGACCGTTTAGACCGAAAATACGGGCAGGGTGATAGGCGACGCAAGACGAGCCGATACGTTCAGCTCATTGTGATGCTCATGTCTCAGATACTTGGGCTGAAGAGTCTGCGCGAGATTGAGCAAGCCCAGAAGAGCAAACGAAAAAGGCTTTATCATCTTGGAGTTAAGTCCTCTGTCAGTCGTTCCGACCTCTCTCGCATGAATGATGAACGAAGTGCAGATTATTAAGGATGTCTTTCAGCAGATGTTGCAGTCATGCAAGGCACTCGCGCCAGGCTCACTATTCAAACTGCCCGGGGTGAACAGCCTGATTCTGATGGACGCAACAACCATCCAGCTGTGCCTTGATGTCTTCCCATGGGCAATTTACACGCAGACCAAAGGCGCTCTCAAGCCGAAATCGCACGCGACAAGAAATTGTTGGAATACCTGTCAATTGCGCAGAAAGCCCAGCCGCGACGGCATCCCTGCTTCGTCTACACTAAAGGATTTCACCCCCGAGCAGTGCTTCTACGACGACGGCGGTAACAACCGTCAGATCACTTTCAAACTGCTAAACAACTGGTCGAAATAATATAATATTTATTATATTATTGACGCTCGCCTATGCGCCTTCGGCGCATACGGCTCGCCAACGCGGCTATTTGCCATATCGCGCATCGCGCCGTGCGGTCCGCACGGCGCGATTTGGCGCGATTGGCAAATACACCGCGTTTTTTTATTGTTCGATGGCTCGAACCATACACCATTTTCGGCAGAAACACACGGCATACGCCAGAACTTCGCGGGCGGCGGGCTCGTCATCCAGAACTGCCTCAGCATATTCATTATTCTGGATTTGTCTGACCGCTTCATCCAATTTCGTCTGCATCATACTTTTTATCTTCGCGCGTTCATTGTCTGCTATTCCGGCATTTTTGAGTGCTTGGGGGGTGACGCACTTCACTTCCAATATAATCCCCTTATCACCAATGACGGTTACGACATCCAGCCTTCCCTCGCCATATTCATCGTTCGAATGAACTTCTGCTACCGTCCTTAGCAGTCCAACCGTCATGCCATGATAGAAGGCTTCATTATAATCAAACACATTTGCCCGTCTGTGCATGAGCACGATTGACCAGATTTGCCATGCGAAGACCGTATGCCTCATCCGCAGCATTGCCACGTCCATAAATCTGCTCCATATCACGCAGCAGATAATCGAGCATGCTCTCCAATTCATCTACACTGGTAATCCGCATCAGACTTAGCGAAAAATGCAGCACAGGATACTGCATCCAGTCTTTTTCGAGCTGCTCAATCGCCAGTCCTTCAAAAAGATCCTTGCGGCCTTCAAAATACGACCGCAGTGTCGAAACGAGCAAAGATTTGCCAAAACGCCTTGGACGCGAAAGAAATACGTAGCTATAGCTTTTCACGAGTCGATAGACTAAATCCGTTTTGTCGATATAAACCGCATTGCGTTCACGAACTTTCTCAAATGTCTGAATTCCAATCGGTAAAAAGCGTTCCAGCATGGTGAATCTCCGTACTCTTGACAGTGGGGCAAGCGCCACTGCTTTTTCCATTTCACCACACCTCGCTATGAAGTCATTGGCGAGCTTTTTTGTGTGTGGACCTGCGACGTGTCGTGACACGACGCATTTGTCGTGTCACGGCGCAGACTGGCACCAGAAGGCACAATATCAATCAATATCATCAGCCCATGGCGTGCAGGTCAGTTCATGGTTCTCTATCGAATAAGTTGCGGGGACATACATCCAATATAATTCGCCGTTCTGATTGACTTTACATTTTTGACAACTATTAAAAGCCGAACTACCTGACGAATCATAATTAAAGACTCTCTTTTCCCCTTTAACAGTACATGATTTTGCGTTCGAAGGAGCTACGCCATAGCCTCTTTTGGCGTACATACAATCACCACTACCATATTTATCACAATCAATTGTATTAACATTACCTTGAGTTAAAGATGAGACATAATTTGATATATAAGTTATCTGAGGACAGAGGTAAATAGATTTATATGTACTCAAAGAGTATCCAACATGGGGAATAAAAGAATCTGATGAGCACGAATCATATGTGTTAAACCCGCTGCATGCTTCTGCATCTGTCTTGCAATAGGGCTTTTCAAGGGGGCATTTTGTGGTAACGTATTTACCATTCACACATTGTTTGAGCGAAAGTTCTTTTTCGACACATTCAGCTTCATCCTCGCTACATTCAGGCGCATCCGTGCTGCATCCGGAATAATCAATCTCGCACAGATTACAGGACACAGAACCGGATTTGTATTTGGAATCCCATGCTGAACATGCCGTTTTATTATCTTTAAAAAGTGTGCCGTCACAATTCTCGCCAGTTTCGAGATTGTCATTACCACATATTGTAATTGTACATTGTGAATAATCTATATTGCAATTTTTGCACGACACTGTGCCAGAAGTGTATCTGGCGTTCCAGCTGGCGCATGTCGTTTTATTATCTCTAAAAAGTGAGCCGTCGCAATCCTCGCCAGTTTCGAGATTGTTGTTACCGCATACAGGAACTTCGGGTGTTGAGGGCGTTGTGCAGACATGCGCTGTGCATGCGGTTTTACCATCTGTGCGGTTGGCGCAGTCCGCGTTAGTCACACATTCCAGACATCCGCTCGTGTCAAAAGCACATGACTGGCATTTAAGTGTGCCGCCTGCAAAACCCTCAAAATCAGCGCAACTCTTGCTGTTGAGATTGGTTTGGTCGCATTGTTCGTTGCCTTCGACGATGCCATCGCCACACGTAACGACATGTCCCGGATCAACGCAATGGCCGTTGCTGCAAACTTGTCCGCTCTGGCATAACGACACGTCAGCGTCGGTACATTCAACGCATTGGCTCGTGTCAAACAGACATAAACCGTTGCAGGCTAAGGTGCCACCGACAAATGTTCCCACGTCTTTACAAGATTTTTCGTTCAGATTCTGACTGTCACAGGCTTCTCCTGAATCGATGTGGCCATCGCCACATTTGGCCTGCGGTGCTTCGGGGACAACGCATATATGCAAGGTGGTGTCACATTGGGTCTTGCCGTCTGTGTGCGTGACACAATCCGCGTTGCTTGTACATTCAGTTTCGTCCTGCGTCGATGTACTATCTTCGGTGCATCCGCTGGCACAAAGTGTTGCCAGAACAATTAATAGAAAGGTGTGAGATGTAGGCAAATGTGTGCAAGTTGGGCGCATTTTAAAAACTCCTTGCTAAACAATGGGTTAAACGCAATATTTTTGATAAACTGTCTTAATGTCGATTTGAAATCCGGATGGAATTTCTTAATTACGTTAAGAACATACACTAATATTTTAGCATTAAAATCAAATGTGTCAAGAAGTATCACTTTGACTGAGTAAGTATGTATTACAAATGAAAAAGGATGCTTGCATACAAGTCTGTTGAAGGCGTATTTTATTGCCGCTGCTATCGTCTTGCGATACGCATCGGCCGGCGGCCTTTTGCTTCGCAATACGTCCGCCGCGCTCGGCTATCCCGCATGCGGGATACGCCTCGCGATGTTCAGTTTGGCCAGGGATGCGCAATGCAGAGACCTTTTTACGCATATGAGACGACGGGGTGACCAGGCTGAATGGCAAAACATGACGTCAGTCATCTGGAATATGGATGTGTGTATGACAGGGAAAATGATCAAAAATCAGGCGGTTCACAAAGACAGACGCTTGACGCCTATCTGTTTGCAAAGGTGAAGCAGGCTTTGTTAGATTGCTCTCAATCGGTTAATTTTATAAATGGCATGATTTGACCAAACTGACGTGACATAATGTGTCATTAAAAGAGGTAATATGTTCCGACAAATGAGACGTTTCAAGCAGCAAATCCCCGATTCTGAATGTATCGAGATTCTCAAAACTGAACCGCGTGGGGTTCTCTCTTTAATCGGTGATGATGGCTATCCTTATGCCATTCCGATGAACCACTATTATAGCGAAGATGATCATAAACTTTATTTTCATGGCGCAAAACAGGGACACAAAATCGATGCGATTAAAAATTGTAATAAAGCATGTTTTTGCGTTTATGATAAAGGCTACAGAAATCTAGGAGAATGGGCGCTCAATATTAGAAGTGTCGTCGTCTTTGGGCGCATCACGCTGGTGGAAAATATAGAAAAAGCACGAGAAATATGCACCCAAATATCTCTGAAGTTTACAGACGATCAAGTTTATATACAAAAAGAGTTACAGTCGGCATTAAACAGAGTTCAATGCCTTGAATTGGAGATCGACCATTTAACAGGAAAACGTGTGAATGAAGCTTAATGACGATGAACTATAAATTGTCTGTAAATGTGAAAGTGTTTGATAAACAACCGGACTTTGCCTAAAAGCCCGGTTGATATACTGTTAATACGATTATCTATTCGCTGCAGCCATTTCTACAAGGCGTTTGCCCAAATCAAAGGCATTCTGCAAATCAATGGGAAAATGCGCATCTCTGTGTCTGGCTTTGTCCTCTTCTTTGAACATGTTGATGGCATATTTCGAATAATCTTTAAATTGATAAGTATTGCATACAAACAGCGATTCACAATGACCAAACACAAGAGACATTGCCGATTCGTGTGCGGAAAATGCTTCTTTGTAATGGTAATTTCCCAAGAATTCTTCTGGAACATTCATTGTATAGATGAGTGCCGTCGGCAGAACTTTTTTATGAAAATTCATCGGTTTGCCATTCTCATCCAGCATATATGAACCGACTGGAAACAGTAGACGTTCCATAAAACTACGCGTCATCCCTGTAACGCAATTGTAGTATATTGGAGAGCCGATCACAATGACATCGGCATCGACGGCTTTTTCAAGCACAGGGCGCAGGTCATCTTTAATCGCACAAACGCCATTGGTTTTGCTGTTCTTGAGTTTGCATGCAAAACAACTCATGCAGCCTTTGTAATTCAGTGAATACAAATCGATGCGTTCTGTCTCTGCGCCAGCGGCTTGTGCGCCTTCGATGGCTTTGTCAAAAATCTGCGCAGTGTTAAAGTTTTTGCGCGGGCTCCCGTTGATAAAGAGTGCTTTCATTTCCTTCTCCTTTGTAGATCGCATTGCCTTGTACGAGACAGGCTTCATCAAATCATTATGTTTTTACGACGTATTATTATACTAAGCCTTGTTTTAGCGCGTTCATATTATCGTGTTGTATGACAATTATAACTCCGTCACAAAGTCCTCAACGGGATTTTTTTGGAAATGCCAGGCAGCGGGCTTTGCGCGATCGTTTGGATAGCCGAGGCCAAGCAGCATCACGGGCATCATATTGTCTGGCAAACCAAAGGTTTCTGCAGCTGTTTTGGAATCGAAATCCCTGACCCAGACGCTATGAACACCGAGTGATTCGGCTTCGAACATCATTGAAGTCGCAGCAATACTGCCATCCTGTTCGCCGGAATTGTAGTTGGGGTGGTTGCGATCCATATCAAATTTCCAGACTTTTTGCATATCGTAGCACACGAGAATCATCGCTGGTGCATTGTAATGATATTTCGTGACGGTTTTTAATTTTGCCAATCCTTCCTGGCTGCGAATGATATAGAAATGTTGTGGCTGGCAGTTTCGAGCTGTCGGGGCAATGCGACCTGCTTCAATGATTTTATCGAGTTTTTCCTGCTCAATGGGCGTAGGGGCATAGAAGCGCTCTGAATATCTGCTTTTGGCGAGTGAAAGAAAATCGACTGTGTTTGAAGACTTCATAAACACTTCGCCCAATTCTTTTACAATATCTTCGCAAGAATCGATGCTTTTGATTAAGCTCGACGTGTTGCTGATCGTATTGACACCGGCATCCATATCGCCTTTGAGCATGCCATAATAAAAACTGCCGCTTGGAGGATTGAGATCGCCGCGTCGATTGGCTTCAAGACCTTCTTTGCCGTATTTATGTGGGGTGGTGCGCCATTTGCAGGTGCCACCCGATTGCGTAAAGACGATATAATCGTCGGGATGGGTATTCAAAATATCCTGTTTTGTTGCATCTGCGGCACGACATTCTTTGGACATGGTAAATCGCGTACCGACAAAAACGCCTTCTGCACCGACGACCTGGGCGGCTTTGGCAAGTTTTGCGTTGACGATGCCACCGGCCGCGAGGACGGGGATTTTGACGGCATCGGCCAATAGGGCAGTGATTGCCGTTGTGCCTGTCGAAAGATAGGGCATACAGCCGCCTTCGTCACAACCTGTGGCGACGATGATATCGGCACCGGCGGCTTCAGCCAGTTGCGCGCCGCGAACGGTTGGATTGGCTTCGCGCATGATGACGATAAATCCATCTTTTTTCCATTGTTTGATTTCATCGGGGGAGACGTTGCCGGCAACGACGAGGATGTTCACGCCTTCTTCTTTGGCGAGCGCAATCATGGCTTTGCTAAAACCATAAGGATCGGCAGCGGCAGGGAATACATTGATACCGAACGGTTTGTCAGTCAAAGTGCGCGTTCGGCGGATCGTCTTGCGCATTTCTTCGACGTTTGCAGAAAGATCCTTGATCATCTCTGTAAAATCGGCGCTCGTTCCCAACACGCCGAGGCCGCCGGCATTGGATACAGCAGCAACGAGTCCGGATGACGTTATCCATGCCATTGGCCCTTGAATGACAGGATATTGAATGTTTAAAATTTCACAAACACGGTTCTTCATATAACCTCCTTTTTCGGTTACGGTCAGTATTTCCAATAATCAGAAAACAGTTGTTTGAGATGATTTTTACAATAGTATTCAATGCGTGTCATAGCAGGCTCCTGGCCATTTGAAATACACCATGTGACGACAATGCCGTAGAATTCGGCAATAATACAATGTTGAAGTGCGTCGATTGCGTTTTGCTAGATAGTTCGCCTGTCTGTACTCCGGATTCCAGGATTTCTTTGACAACATGCATATCCAGGAGCATTTTATTTAAGACACATACATTGCCTGGTTCCATGCCCAGACGAAGCCAGTTTTGCGCAGATGTCAGCCCATATTCCACAATCTGCGACATGGCTTCCTTCAGATAGTGGGATAGCTTTTCTACCAGGCATCCTTCCAGGGATAAACTTTCTGAACGCAAAGGATAGATACTCTGGTGCGTCACTTCGTTAATGATGTCATCTTTGTGCTTAAAATAGGTGTAGAAACTGCCTTTGGCAACGCCGGCTTCTTCGGTGATATCACTCACGTTGAAGTTGTCGAATCCTCGCGTCAGAATGAGCTTTTTGGCTGAATCCACGAGGTTTTGCCGCGTCTCTTGTGCTGCGATTTGTCTTTTACCCATAAACGACCTCCCTTCCAGCCACCAATATTGACTTATCAGTCATTGACCTACTGGTCAAGATAATTTTGTCAAATTTTTTCAGATTTGTATCTACTTGGCAGTGTGACAATGATGAGGGACGCTTGAGCAATATAGCGTCATTTGATGCCGGGCCGTGCTGTGCATAGTTAACAGGGTTGGATGCGACAGATGTGGGGTCGCATTATCATAAGGTCTATCGTCGCATTCCTGCTCATATAAGGAGAACTGTAAAATTAAGAGAGTTTGAACTTGAGGTAGAATTTTCTAGTGAACGCGAAAAATAAAATAGAGCCGAGTATATGAAGTATGGCGATAGACCAGAAGGCAAAGCTGTAGCCCATATGTTCAGAAATGATGCCGCCAATGAGGATGCCAAGTCCTTGACCGACGTCCCATGATGTCAGCATTGTAGAGGTCGCCGTGCCGCGTTCGTTGGGGTGTGCCATATGTATCATCATATTTTGAAAACCAGGATACATGTGGCCATTGCCGAGACCAATGATGAGGGCTGACAAATAGTATGCGATGGGGTGTGTGACTGAAATAAATAGTAAATATCCAAAAGAGGACGCAATCACGCCTTCAGCAATATTGCGTGTTATTAGGCCATGTTTAAGGCCGTGTACCCCTGTGATACGTGAAATAATAAGGCCAATGGCAAACAATAGAAAGAATGTTCCGGTACCACTCGTGATGTTGAGTTTGTCCTGACCGTATATGGCAAGATAGCTCGATAGAACACCAAAACAAAAACCAAAAAAAGCGACGTTTACGCCTGTTAACCATGCGCGTGTGAGCACGAGGCGATGAAGTGAAAATGGAGCTTTATTTGGGATGCATTCTTTGGGAGAAATCGTAGTTTTTGTATTGACGATAAAACCTAGTCCGGCGATAACAAAGGAGAGGATAAACAGGAGATTAAAATTATGATAGTGATGGTAGATGAACAGGCCGACGGAAGGGGCAATGGCTGTGGCAAAGTTATTACTCAGACCATAGTAGCCAATACCTTCGTCTCGGCGATCTTGGGGAAGGACATCTATCGCCACAGTATTATTCGCGACGGTTGATGCTCCAAAAGGGGCACCATGAATCGTTCGGAAAAACGCAAAAACGAGAAGGGATGTCGCCAGAAGATAACCGCCAAAACATAAAAAATAAAAGAAGAGACAGATGAGTAACAGCTTTTTTCTGTTAAAACTGTCAAGGAGATAACCACTGACTGGTCGAAAAAGAAGAGAAGCGAGCGTATATCCAGAAAGGACGAGGCCAATGCTGTCCTTCGTGGCGTTGAAGGAATCACTCAGATAGATGGGCAACAGAGGGGTCACAAGATAAAATGAGAAGTATATCGCAAAATTCGCGATCATGACTCGGATGTAATTCCGATTCCATAGGCTATCTTTATGTGCGTGCTCAGCCATAATAACGAGTGATACAGACTAGAATTACAAAGGCTTTCGTCGGTTCAATGACTATGACATATTTGCAAATCGTTCGACTGCTTTCGTGAAACTGCGGATAGTTTCTTCAGCATCACCATGCTCGATGCCGTCTCGCACACAGTGGTTGATATGACCTTCAAGGATGACTTGACCGCATTTGTGAAGGGCTGATTTGGCTGCATTAATTTGCGAAAGAACGTCTTCACAAGGGACATCTTCGTCAATCATGCGGTCAATCGCTCTGATCTGTCCCATGATCTTGGATAACCTTCGATGTAGATTTGCGGAATCTCTGCATTGTGTCATGACTTGTCCTCCTTCGAATGCAGACACGAAAAAAACTTAAGAACAATTATCTTAAAAGTCAAGATTTTAGATGCCATCTCAGCAACATTGCTGAATTCACGATGACAAAAACTGAACCTGCATTATGAACAATGGCACCGGTAACAGGATCAATCACAGCCAATAAGGCTAAGATGACGGCTATAAAATTAAACAACATGGCAAATATAATATTAAATTTGATGACATGAATCATTCTTTTGCTCAAACTTAATAGATGAGGAATTTCTGTAATATCGTCCTTAACATGAATGATATCGGCTGCACTCATGGCAATATCGCTGCCAATACCGCCCATTGCAATACCAACCTGTGCTGCTTTTAAGGCGGGAGCATCATTGACGCCGTCGCCTATCATGCAAACACCGGTTGGGTATGCTTTAATATAAGAGAGCTTATCTTCGGGAAGACACTGTGCTTTGTATTCTGTAATACCAAGTGTATTGGAAATATTTGTGGCTACTTTTTCATTGTCCCCTGTCAGAAGAACTGGGGAAAAACCTGCACTTTTAATATATTGAATGACGTTTGAAGCATTGGGCCGAAGGTTATCAAACAAAGCCAAGACTGCACTTAACACATTGTCTATTGTAAACAGAATAAGTGAATATCCATTGTTGAGATGACTTTGAATCATAGAATGTGCAGCTTCGGTATGAGAAATGGTATCGTCTTTCATAAGCTCCACATTGCCTGCGAGACACTGATGATTTTTGATATTTCCAACGATACCTCGTCCAGGTAAGGCCTGAAAGTTATCGACGGTGTATAATTCATTCTGGAAATTCGCTTGATAGTTATGCACAATGGCCTTACCCAGCGGATGTTCTGAAAGATTTTCTAAACTTGCAACCAAGCGTTGGACTTCAGTCTCCTGAAAAGGTGGGATTCATCGTGTCGATAGAAATCACTTCTGGTTTACCTAATGTAAGTGTACCGGTCTTGTCAAAGGATATGTGTGTCACAGATGACAACCTTTCGATGGCGTCGGCTTTTTGTACGAGTATGCCATGTTTTGTGAGATTGCCAATGGCGGCGACTACAGCAGTCGGTGTGGCAAGAATAAAAGCGCAAGGGCAGAATACGACCAACACTGTCACTGCACGGATGATATCATCCGTGATTAAAAATGTTGCCATTGCCACGATCATCATAATGGCTACGATCCATGTTGCCCATTTGTCAGCTAATCCGACAAGCTTGGTTTGGTTGGCATCGGACGATTCGACGAATTTGACCATACGTTGAATGGCGCTGTCGGCACCAATTTTGTTTGCACGCATTTCAAAAGCCCCTAGTTGATTTATCGTTCCGCTCAGGACTTCGTCGCCGACATGTTTATCGATGGGAATGCTTTCGCCCGTCATAATGGATTGATCGACAGTCGTTTCGCCAGAGAGTATGATGCCGTCTACGGGAATCGTTTCGCCCGGTAGAACGCGCAGTTTCTGGCCAATTTTGATTTTTTCTACTTCGATGATTTGGGCTTTACCGTCAATACATAAACGTGCCGTTTGTGGCGTACATAAAGCCAGGTTTTTTATACCTGTTCTCGATTTAGCGACGGTCAGGTTTTCTAGCAATGCGCCAAGTTGCATAATAAATGCCACTTCTCCAGCAGCAAAGTATTCACCAATATAGATGGATGCAATCAAGGCAATAGAGACGAGTACGTCT
>JAFOHE010000190.1 GCA_017421975.1 Pseudomonadota bacterium | reverse complement strand
TTTTTGTTTTTCGATCAAAAGCGTGACATCGACTTCATCCATAGATAACCGCGGCGTTCGAGCGAATACAAGAATATCTTTAAGCAAATTATTGAGACGATCGATTTCCGTCGTCATCATATCGAAAACAGTTTTTTGCTCAGGCGCATTGCAATCTGCTTCCAATATTTCTGCACATCCACTGATACAAGCGAGCGGATTTCGTATTTCGTGCGCCACTTTTGCCGAGAATTCGCCGAGATGCTCAAGACGTTTTTTCTGAATCATCTTTTTTTGAGCATTTCGCAAATCTGTAATATCGGAAATATGATAACCGTCTGCTTTTTGGACATTATCAATAATAATGGGGAAATAAGCAATATGAAGTGTTTTATCATCCTTCGTGATATGTTCCCAATGATTTTGGTGCTGAGAGCGCATCAACGTCATTTTTTCGGCAAAAGTCTGACTATCCATTTCGGCTCCGAAAGCATTTTTTGCTGCGGGGTTTGCAAAAAGGACATCTTTTGAAGCAGAATTTACGATAATGACCCCAACAGGTAAGGATTCGAGCACTTTTGCATAAATCCCTCTGAGATGTGCGAAATCTCTTGCTGTAACCACAAGATTCGTTTTAACGATGGCATATTGAGAAGCGAGTTGCCCCGTGAGTATTCCTATCGCGACTGAAGCAATCGCAAGGTTTGCCGCTTCTTTCCAAGGAACATTATCCGCCGAGATACCTGAAGCATGAATATAATTGGCCATCCATGTTCCCTGAATCCACGAAACAGAAGGGAAGAGCAAATACAGTGTAAATATGGCGATAATCGTAATGCCAGCAGCGATCAGACCACCGCGCTTACGAAGGATCAAACCGCCGTAGAGAGGAATAATTAAGAACAAAAAAGAGAAAGGGCTCGTCGTAATAGCTGTAAGTAAGACGAGCAAAGCCGCGAAGCAGGCATCATGCAACATACCAAAGTATGTGATAGCGCCCATAAATTTTTGACGAAGCAGTGCAAAACACGTCAACAGCGTAAAAAAGAATATTTCAATA
This sequence comes from Pseudomonadota bacterium, assembly GCA_017421975.1. GTDB lineage: Bacteria > Myxococcota_A > Bradymonadia > UBA4248 > UBA4248 > RGIG464. The sequence goes on along the minus strand of JAFOHE010000190.1, from coordinate 20,165 downwards.
ACAGCAAAGAGGAGTAATTTTGTATTTTGGTTAACCAAATCCTTCGAATCGCCACCCACGATCCAAATCAAAGAAAACACCAAAGCAAGAATGGCATAGAGGCATCGTGCAAGTGTAATATATTTAAGCGGACTATAAAACGTCTGATTATTAACAGGTGGCGCAGCTGGAATAGGTAATTGCATAACATCAATCCTCAAATCGCATGATATTACAATTCATTATACTTTTTACAAGATCCTTTTGCTTTGTCGACAGGATACTTATTTGCATTTTTAACAATTTTGTCCTCGAAAGCAGCTGGGAGGTCAATTTTTGCCTGAGCACAAAAATTGAGCAGACAGATGAGTACATCAGCGGCTTCTTCTGCAATATGAAATTTTTTTTCATTTGCAATTTTATCGTCGTCGCGTGTCCATAAAAAATGTTCAAGCAATTCAGCAGTTTCTACGCTTAATGACATTGCAAGATTACGAGGTGAATGAAATTGATCCCAATCTCTTTCACGATTAAATTCAACGAGCCGCGCCTGAAGCTTATACAAATCCGATTCACACGTATGCTTATCCATAATTTCATCCTTTATGATATGCAGAATTTTTATGATGCTTTTTTGCTATTATTAACGCGTATTTACGCCCTGAAGTGAAAAAAATATGCCGCGTATTGCATAGCAATAGCGGCATAACATCGTGCGTATTGCGTAAGCAATAGCCCGATCCGTGAGCCATATGGTCATTACATGACCATAGGCGAGCAAAAATCCTACAACATGTCATTGACAGCAGCTTTAATATTCGCGAGTTTGATCTCGAGTGCAGCACGGATCGCGGGATATTCATCACGAGAAGCGTGGCCAATGACACCTAAATACGCTTTAAGTTTAGGCTCAGTGCCGGATGGACGCAAAGAAATCCAACTGTTATCAGCGAGGTAGAACGTCAACATATCCTGTTTGGGCAAATGAATGACGGGTATGGATTCCCCGGACTTAAGATCCGTCGTTTTGGAATTGAGGAGATCGCGCACGGAAGCGACGTCAATACCGGCGATGGCATGCGGCGGATTGTTACGGAGATTGGCGAGGACGTTTGCCATCGTTTCTTTTCCGGAAAGTCCTTCGTAGAAGCGTTCGGCAGCATCTTCGAGGTGAATGCCGTTACGGATATAAATGTCTTCGAGGACATCGATGACGCGTTTTCCTTTTGCCTTACAATCGGCAGCGAGTTCAGCGAGGAGGAGAACGGAGATGATACCATCTTTATCGCGTGCATCGGAGTAGGTGAACCCGAAAGCTTCCTCGTAAGCGAAGAGGAAATTTTGTCCGCGTTTGACGCGTTCGTCAGCGACATTTCCCATCCATTTGAAGCCGGTGAGGGTTTCCTGAAAATCGACGCCTGCATTTTCGCAAATAGCGCGTGTCAGCGGACTGGAGACAACGGAGCAGATTGCGAAACTGTTGGTATTTCGTTTATCATCCGGGAGATTTTCGATGATATAGTTGAGCATGAGGGCACCAATCTGGTTACCGCCGAGGATTTTGTATTCGCCATTGACAGGGATAGCCACGCCGAGTCTGTCGGCATCCCCATCGTTTGCGAGAACGATCTCTGCATTAACCGATTTTGCGAGCGCAATGGCACGCGGCCATGTATCGGGGCGTTCGGGGTTTGGCGCATCGAGGCCAGCGAAATCGCCCGAAGGTATTTTTTCTTCTTCGACAACGCGGACTTTTTTGAAACCGGCCCGATCGAAAGAGGCTTTAGCGCAAGCCCACCCCGTTCCCCCAAGTGGCGTATAGACGATATCGACGTCTGTCGCGCCAGTATGAACGGCACTTTTAACAACCCAATCGGTATAAGCGTTGATCATATCGTCCGAGAGAATCTGGATCAATCCGCGGTTAACGCCTTCATCGACGGTCATCGCTTTGTTTCCGATATCTGGCAGCTTTGCCATCCGCGAAGCAACCTGTGCATCGACAGGAGAAATAATCTGAGCCCCATTCGACCAAAAGACTTTGTAGCCGTTATAGACTTTGGGGTTATGAGAGCTTGTGATCATAACGCCAGCGAAAGCGCCCATTTTCCGGATAGCGAAGGGAACGAGGTTTGTGGGCGTAAGACGGTCGTAGAGGTAGACCTGAATACCATTTGCAGCGAGGACACCGGCAGTCATCTGAGCAAATTTTTCGGAATTATGTCGGCAATCGTACCCCACAACGACGCCACGATGGACAGCATCATCGCCATATTCTTCTTCGAGGCAAAGCGCGAGTGCCTTTGTGGCTTTTGCGATCATATAAACATTCATCATGGTACGTCCGGCGCCCATGACCCCACGAAGTCCTGCCGTTCCGAACTGCATGCTTGCACCAAAACGATTTTTAATTGTCTCAATGTCCTTGTTATCGATCAGTGCCTGTACTTCTTTTCGCGTATCCGCGTCGAAGGGTTCAGAAGCCCACATTTTTGCAATTTCAAGCGACTGCGCAGCGATGTCTGTCATAATTTCTCCTTTTATTCACATGAAAAACGGATATAACTCACACAAAGTGTGCTGAATATATCATATTATATAATACTATACACAAAAACAAACCAAAGATTGCATTACAGTAGATAACGCATACTCCACGGTCCGACTTTAGAATAGCTCAAATTTTCGTCTTCGCCAGCGAACTGCAGTGCCGGCACGAGGAAATCGATCAAGGGACCAGCTTTAATTTCGAAATGATCAATAGGATCGTAGAGCTCGCCATCGAGTGTATAAATTTCAGGTTTTGCGAGCTGAATGGTCATTTTTTTCGCCATAGCATGGATAAGCGATTCATTTGGAACGGTAGAGCCACTGAGCACGGAAGGGAATTTTCGTGCGATACGGATAGGCTTGTCGGTAGAATAGACGACTTCGAAGACGCCTTCTTTGCGCCCGGCACGAGGGAAGAGGATAAAATGGAGCGGCAAACGTTCAATGAAGGAAGCGAACACCGTGTGTATGGGAGCATCTTCGGCAATCACTTTATCATCGATGCTGAGGTTCACGCCCATAGGCGCGAGATGATAGCGCGTAAGTTCACCATCGACGAGGGCATCGGCGACCAATTTGGAGAGAATATTTGCCGCACCTTTTGGCGAGCGATCGCCGACATCATAAAACGTTTTCATGAAACGCGCCGCAACACCAATTCCAAACATAAAGGAGACATGGTCATTGACACAGAGCATATTTCGTCGAATGCATCGCATGGGAATATTGTGTCTGTAGCGCGCATCCGCGAGAAGGAGATTTGCCAATCCGCTTCCGTATATACCGAAAGATCGCGGAACCATGTTCATCGTTCCCGTTGGGAGCAAAAGAATCGGTGGAATTTTGGAATCGCCATACGTTTCAATAATAATTTCCATCGTACGATGTGCCGTTCCGTCGCCACCACTAATGGCAATGATATCAATACCGATGCGTCGAAACGTCTCTATGGCCTTATAGACATCATTAATAGAACTCGTAGAATTCACATCCCCGTCACTGCCGATCACAAAAGCAAGCTGATCTTTAAGTTCAGGATTCAAACGATTGAGTCGTGAGTTACGATTACTGATGACACCAATACCAGGCATAAGAAATCACCTTTTTAACGAAAGAAACTTCGTCTACATACCATAATGTTTGCAGATTGTTTCGTATGCGACCGTAAGTTCCTGAGTTTTTTGTGTAGCTAATTTTTCCTGTTCGGGATCATTGGCATGTTTATCCGGATGCCATTCACGCATCTGCATGCGATAACTTTTTTTAACTTCTTCGAAGGGCGTTCCATAGGGGAGTCCCAAGACTTCAAAGGCATCGAAGACGGGAAAACGATTTGGATCAGGCAAAAACTGTTTCCATTCGAAATCAGGATTAGATTCACACAATTTCGAGATCAATTTATAGACCTGTCGTTCAGTCAAACGCTGTGCAGCATTAGGCACGTCACCGATGCGCGTTTTTCCAATACGAACATCCTTGATTTTTTCGAACTGTTTTCCGCCGACTTCCACGACTTTGTCTTTGACTTTTTTTGTCGTTGGATTGGAATCAATTTTTTGATTCACTTTTTTTGCGGCACTTTGCACTGTTCGGACGCTTTTTTCGATCGTCGTTTCAATGCGATCTGCGTTTCGCTCAATCCATTGAAAGATCATGTCACGATCAAATTTTTTTGCCATAGAACCTCCCGAAGCACCACCTCTCTGAGCGAACTCAGGGAGGCATCCCATATCATTTTATGACTAAATGTCACTCAAATATCATGTCACGACATATTACTGACAAAAAGGATCGACTTTTTCGGCCCGATCCCTACAGCGCTTTGCATCAGCCTCTTTTCCAGTCATGTCCAGAAAATCCGCATAGTATCTCAAATTCTCGGCCACCAAATGCCACGCTCCAATACTTTCAAGAATTGTCGTTGCTGAGCCAAAGAGTTTATCTGTCTTTTCGAGAGAGACACGTCCAAGCTGACGTTTAAAGACTTCGAAATTGAGCTTAGCACTCAGGGCATACCCAATGCCCATCAGATAGCTGTTCTGCAAGTTCGTAGCGACCTCAAAGAACGCCTTGATAGCTCTGGTCGTTTTTTGGAAACTGTTTCGACTGAAATCAAACTGTGCCGTAAGAAGCCGGATACGAACGATCCACGGTGTACAAGGATGTTGTTCACATATTCCATTTAACGTGAGTAAATCTTCCCTGACTGCGTCTCGGTTTGTCATGGCAATATTAAGTTCAACGCGCCTGCACAAGAGTTCAAAACGATGTGCCAAGTTATCCGTCTTATTGGCGATTTCCATCCCATCCTTAAGGTAATTGGCGGCATCACGATATTTCTTTTCGCAAATGGAGAGTTGTGCAAAAGCAGCCAGAACAGGCGGCGTTTCAAACCACATACCTGAATTTTTGAGTGCATAAAAAGCCTCAGAAAGCGCAGCCCGCGTTCTCGCGAGGTCGCCACGAACCATAAAAATTTCCGCTGCAAGAGTCTGGGTGATGGCAAGCTGAGTGAGATGAGCGAGATCACGCCAGATTTCATTGGCGCGTTCGACATAACGCAAAGCAACGGAAAGCGTGCCTCGTCCTCCGGTACGGAAAATGATTTCTGCGAATTTACGATAACATCTGGCCATCAACTCCCGCTGACCGAACTGTTCCGCAAGTTTAACGCCGTACGACATCATTTCACGTGCTTCCTTGTAGTGGCCGAGCATGAGCAGGCTTGAAGCGATACCGAGAAAAGCCTCGATACTCTGAGGAATATCCTTACTAAACTGCGCCACGCGCAACATGGCACTATAATGTTCGTATGCCGTGTCATAGATTCCAAAGCGTGTTGCAAGACAACCAAGTTCCCGCTGCAAAACCAAAAAACTATTGCCATACTGTGGTGCCATAAAGGTCAGGCAATGATTCAACAGTTCCAATGAAGTCAGATTAAAATAATCTTCCCTTCGATACTGCTCAAGCTGCAACCAGGCTTGAGCCGCATCCGTCCACATGCCAGCCATTTCAAAATGGAAAGCCACACGTGGGTCCGTTTCACTGTGTTGCTGAAGAATCTGTGCATAACAGCCGTGAATCAGACTGACGTATGTCGGTTCCATATTCTGAACCAAATATCGCGCATTTAATCTGTCACTCAGGACATAACGCAGCAGATGTTCCCCATCATCAACAATCTGAAGCTCGCCTCTGTCCAACAATTCCTGAACGACACGTTCTGTCCATGACTTTCGAAGATTATGGAACCACGGGATATCGCCCTCAAGTGCGTCAAGTGAGAGGACAGCACTCATATCATCCATTCGGAAGGGTTCATCTAAAATCGCCGCTACGGAATAAAGATAGCGCTGATCATCCGAAAGACTTGAAAAATGTTCGTTAAACAGCGCACTCATATTCATGGATACTGCCTTGATGACGAAAGCCGCCTCAGGATGAATCCAGATGCCCTGTTCCTGCTGTTTGACGATTCCGCGCAACTCGAGGAGCTTAATGATATTCCAAAGTCGTGTATAGCTCCCCATTGACTTCATGACGAGCGCATCAACGATACCATTAGGCAATTCTTCCTTTTGTCTGAAGATTTCGGAAGCATAATACTTCATAGCGGCATCAGGAATGCGTCCGAGGACGAGACGTTCAACGCCGTCAAAATCGGACACGCCATCGCCGCATACGACGAGTGTAATATTCGGCGCATTCAATTTACGGATATGCGAAATGACTTCGCGCCAACCGTCGTATCTATCTTTATCAGCATGCGTCAGCAGAACAACAACAGGCCCACATTCGGCATCGTGCATCAATCCCTTCATGAAGAGTTCAAGCAATCGCAAATCAATGCTCTGTTCAGATGCATCCCCGTTTTTGATGACGAGACTATCCAGACCGAACGCTGTATAGAGCGTATTTTGTGCCCATAACTTTTCCTTGGCATCGACCAATTCGACGGCCGATCTTATGATGCGTTCCGTTTTGACATTGTGCTCGGGTGAGTAATTGATGCGGCTCGCAATCAACGATCGAAGACAAGAGACACCAGATTCACAGATTTCTCTGTCACACGTGGCATAAAATGTCATATTCTCTGACCGTTGCAGACAACGTTCAAGCATACTCTCAATAAACATCTCAATTTCAAAACGCCCTTCCGCAGAGACTTCGATCAATTTTGGATAGAGCGTTGTCGATGTTTCAAAGATCTTCTGCATCATGCGTTCAAGTTCACTGATGCGACCAATACAAGTGGGTATACGTCCGAGAATACTGCGATTTTTATGAATGAAGAGATGATCATAAACATAATTGAGCGTCGTAAAACGGATCGGTTTTTGATCAATCTCCTGTGTCTTCATGAAGAAGCTGTCATCTGGATGGAGCAATCTCAAAGATTTTTTCGTCGTTTCATCGTCGTGTTTTTTGGCAAAACCGAGCGTTGAGACGTGCCCGTCTTCATTAAAAAATCGACTCGCGTAAATCTCGCTGTCGTCATTCCGCTGTTGTTTTTTCGGCACAGCCACGGATTTATCTTCTACATGTGACGTACACTCCACGTGCTGCGTAAGCGGTTTTGCATCATGATCCTTCTCAGGCCTGACGCAAACATCTTCAGATTTGGAAACATCCCCATCGGCTACATTTTTCGTCGCGGCAATAGTTTGGGCGTTCTCTGTATTGTTATCCTCAGCTTTTTTGCTTTCAGTCGCAGAAACCGCCTGTTTTTCTTGCTGTTTCTCCCCACCATGTTGGCTCAAATCCTTGCTTTTCATGGACGGCAGAGACGCAGTTTTCGCGCCGACAGGAGCCCGTTCTTCCGATGCATTTTTTTTGAGCGGAGAAAGGACTTTACGCTCCACACGCGTGTCCGCCGTACTTTGTGTACCAGGCAAACGAACTTGGCGAAGCGGCACAATGACCTTATTTTCAGCTTTATGGCTTGGCAAAGAAACGGATTTTGCCGCTTCCTGTGTTGCTTCCGCTACACGGCTGACGTCTTCGGCAGCCGTTTCGAGCTTCGCTTCAGCAGATGTCTGGTCTTTTGTTGGTGCTTCTTCTGTCTCTTGCGGTACCGCATCCACATGCGCCTTCTGTGCTTCCTTATCTATGTCAGGCGCCACAGTTTCTTTTGGCATTTCCCCCTGTTGAACGTCCTCATCCAAGTCGCCATCTTCCTGTTTTTCCCTGGCGATTTCCTGCTCATCGAGCCGCATACAAAGCGAAAATTCTCCAGAGCAATTGAGGGCATCATTATTCTCATCGACAAGGCAGGCTTCGATGGCTGAAAGCGCCAACGATTCGCCGGAAACATCATCAGCGTCTTGGGAAGCTGGCTGAATTTTGCTATTTTCAAGCACACGCTCCCCCTGAACCACGCCTTTTTTGCCAAGACCACGTCCCGGAAGCACCGTTGAAGAAATCCGCACACCATCCGACACCGGCGAGACAAGCTGACCCAAACGGAGAAAAGAATTACCCGAAGCATCCGTTTTATTTTCCATCGCCATTTTTTCAGGTGCATTTAAGGCATCAAAAAGGCGCTGATCAAAAGCTTCTACCCCACCTTCGGTGGTTGCACGCTTCTCATCCGTCTCTGCAATGGCAAAGCCGAGAGACGACGATTCCCTCGGATCGGCATTCAGGCTCTCATCATTCATCATCCGCGTGATCCTCGAATGAAAAGACCGATTCGGCAACTGACTTTCCTCAGCCCCCTTCGCCTTTGTTTGCTGTTCAACTGCCTTCTGATCCTCGGCATTCTTTTTCATCGTATTTTCAAAAAATGAAAAATCATCGTCAAAAAAGAATCCATCCATTTTTTCAGATGCAAGCATGGAAAGCTTCTTTGAGAACTGCCCCTTCGAATCATCCGAAACATTCAAAATGTCATTTCCAGCCCGATTCAAAGCCGCATCGAGCCATCCATTTGACTGATCCATATGCTCTATCTGATCGAGCATCTCTCCAACAGATCGAAGACTATCGCTTGCATCCTTTGTATCCTTGCCCATACTTCCGCACCCTCTGTAAAGGTCAAAAACAAAATAACACTTTCACCTTATCACATAGAACACGAATTTGCACCGCAACGAAAGCTATGAGACACAAAAAAACCGGCCAAAGCCGGTTTTTTCAAGAAATCACCTCATTTTTCAATCAATAGACGACTTTTGCGAGCAACGCCGTGACATTATCCGGCCCACCATTCGTATTGGCGGCAATAATGAGCTGTCGGCACGCCTCTTTAAGATCATCCTGATATTTGTCCAGAATCTCACGCATCTGCGGTTCCTTGACAGGATCGCTCAAACCATCCGAACAAAGAATATAAATATCGCCATCTTCATGCTCATAAAAATGCGTCTCCACCTCGACCGTCGGTGCAAGGCCAACCGCACGCGTAATGACGTTTTTATAGGGGAACGACGGCAAATCCTCAGGTTTCAAAATGTTGGAACGTATGTACTCATTTGCAAGCGAATGATCTTCCGTCATCTGCTTAATCTCACCCTTGCGGAAACGGTAACATCGCGAATCACCAACATGGGCAATAAAAACCCCTTCCTTAACGACATAGACACCGACCGTCGTCGTGCCCATCCCCTTATATTCCGCAACTTCTGTCGATGCCTTATGAATATTGGCATTTGCCTTAGTAATCGCAGCTATCAGACGCCTTTCTTCTCGGCTTTTCGGTTTCTTTTTACCATAAGGCCAAAACTCAAGCTCAATGGGATCCGTCTGATTTTCCGTTTCCCTGTAATATTCTGAAATCGTCTCCACAGCCATGCCGGACGCAACTTCACCCGACAGATGACCACCCATGCCATCGGCAACGACGACAAAAGACTCCGACGAGGAAATAAAAAAATTGTCCTCGTTATGGTCACGAACCATGCCTGTATCTGTCAGGCCTGCACACTTCAACCGCATAAAACTGTTCCACTCCTAAGAAACGAAAAAATTAAGACACAAAACTTGCGCCTAGAAAACAAGGATAAAATAACAGCATTCGCTTTTCATGACAACAATTTGCAATGGCTAACTTAAAATTGATGCTAAGAAAATCTTTTCTTTACGTCAACGCCATTTTTTCTTTGGTTGGGGGAAGTCTCCCCCTACGCGGCTATTTTCTTTGGGACGTTCCATGGAACGTCCCAAAGAAAATACGCCGCTACCCCCTCGTTCTTCCGCGTTTCTCTGCACATCCATCGTCTCTCAGATCGACAAATGTTATAAAAGCAGACTCGTGTTTCACGCATTCTAAAAAAGCCGCGATCACAAAACAAATGCCCGCCATAGGCGGGCATCACAACTTATTCACAAAGAACGTCAATGCTCTTTTAGAAGATTGCACACGAATCGAGGACGATTTCATCCGAATTGTTGTCGTCGTTACATTCAACCGTCGTTCTTCCGCCATCCCCATCATCATTCGAGATCATGCGGACATGGACGCCATCTTCAATCTCGTCAAGCGTACAGGAAACATCGAGGCAACCACCAACAGGAACGTTGGAAACCGTATAAGCTGTACAGAATTTTTTGCCGAGTGAGCCATCCGCTTCAACTTTGTAGAAGGAAGCCGGCATTTTCGAAGCCACCATTTTGGTGCCACGGTTACAGATCATGCCTGTCAGCGTCACCTTGCCACCAGCCTGTTTTTTGCACAAATTCTTGTCACTGAGTTTACCTGTGATGTCAGGCGCAGCATTCATCCCGACTTCTCCCTGTCTGTTCGCACGATAATTGTTCAAACCTTCGACAAGATGGTTCTGCAGCCATTCGCTCGTTCTTGGAATCGTCTGGTCATCATTGATATTCGTGATAGAATAGGACTGCTGATTCCAGATATTGCGCGAACTTGCCCAACGATCGAGTTTGTCACGCATGATGCGGATACCCGTCGTCTGATCAGTGTTTTCATGTCTTGCACGGCAGACTTTGGCACTGTTGATCGCCTTATCGGCATCGAGTGGATCCGTGCAACGATACTCTTCAAGGATGTTGCCATTGCCGTCTTTTCGCCAATTACACTGATCGTCGTCCGAACAACGACACAACCCGTCTTCGCATTTTTTCGACGTACAATCGGCGTTTTTCACGCACTTGACACCTCGATGAATCGGATCAATGACATCACAGGACTTGGGTTGATTCGATCCGACGATAATTTCGGCGGATTCATCATTATCAACATCGACGATCACAGGCATCTCCACCCAGGTTCTGCTGTTTGTACGCGATGAGAAATGGACTTCGCCCGTTTTGCCGTCATAGACACGCGTATAGCACTCGTCAGCATAAACGACTTCAGTCGCACCATCGCCATCAAAGTCAAAGAGCGACGAGCCCGTAACATAGCTTGAAACATCCTGGCTTTGCTGCGTCCAAAGGACACCACGATCTTCGCATCCCGGATCACCTTTTTTGCATCGCGGATCAAAGACGACATATCTGTCGCCGTAAGCCACCGCAACTTCGGGCAATCCGTCTCCATCGAAATCACCGACTGTCGGTGCCCCGCCACCATAGAGGCCTTCGCCACTTTGGAGCACGCCATCTTTGAGACGATAACCGCCGTATTCAAAGACTTTTTGTCCGACTTTCGTGCCGTCAGCTTTTTCGTACATCGCATAAATGTACATATAGCCCATGGCAGTTTTTCCCTTGTTTCCCGTGGTCTCGGTTGTCACCTTACCACTTGCAGAAACAATCTCGGCTTTTCCGTCAAGAACACCCCAATTAAACTCACCCGGTGTTGGTCCAGGCGTTCCAAAATCGCCGATGGCCTGCGCATTGCGTGTACGCCCGCCCCAGCTCCAATCCAAAACCCAACCGTTCTTTTCTGAATCCCATTCATACACGTTTGCATTCGACGTACCGGTAGCTTCATCGAGAACGACCTGAGAAATTTCGATTTTTCCGTCACCATCAAAATCACCGACCGTAGGGAATGCTCCCATACTGGGTCTCAATATTGCGCCGTCAATGTTCCGGTTTAACATGACACCAGTCTGCGCATTGAGAACCTCACCCGTAAAGAGAATGACCTCAGGGACGCCGTCATCATTAATATCGTGGATAGAGAGCGGATTCTGCATGAGTTTTCGCGTCACAGCGACTTTTTCATCATTGGCCTTACTTTCCCACCAACGCGTATACTTATTGAGTTTTGCATTCCAATGGTAAGCTAAAATGCGACGTGCCCCATCAGTCTCGTTAATCTTTGCTTCCTGAACAAAGAGCTCGACGTTTCCGTCACCATCGACATCGGCGACTGCAGGCGGCATACCGCCATGGAACGGGATCTCGTCATCGTAAAGCGATTCCATCAGCTCGCACGTCTCACCATTGATAAACCGGATTACGCCTTCATCGTAAGGATCATCCTGATCATACGTGCCCTTGCCAGCTTTCCATTTGGCTTCGGTCAAGGTCTTGTGGTTGTCCTTACAATACGTGAATCGACTTTCCGCTTTAAGCTCCGCAAATGTTTTTTTAGTGCCAATTTTTGCATAAGAATACGCAGGATTGCATTTTCCACCGAGGCCGGGGTGCGCGTACTTATAAGTCATCGCAATGACCGTGTTGGCAGTACCTGAATTATGCGGCGTTTTGGCAACGATCGGCATAACGACGACATAGTTAAAGCCAGGTTTGGGATCATCCGGCCCTGGCCCCAACCACTCACATTGAATGTCAGCCTCAAAAAGGCCGGGCACAGTTTTGTACGTACAGGCATTATTGACTTCGTCTCTGACGCCGATGCCATAAGGCAGACAGACGTTTTTGACATCACATGCATCATCTGTGCAGCAATACGTATCTGCCTGACAGTCCGAATCGCTCCGACATTCCGAAGATTCGATACATTCTCCCTCGTAGCAGACAGCCGTCTCCGAAATGCACGGTCGCTCTTCTTCATCACACGTCTCAAACGAAGCCGATAAATACTTGCATTTGCCTTTTCGGCACGTCAGGCCGTTTTCGCAATACATATATTGCTCACCGCAAGGTTCGTTCTGTTTGGAATACTTAACGCAGACGCCTGTGTAACACTCATATCCTGCTTCGCAAACAATATCGTTATTGTTGCAATACTCCCCAAAGGGAGCCGCAATGCTGCAATATTTTTCGTTTTCCAATTTGTCTTCGATGCATGAATATTCGCCTTGACATAGTCGGTAAATACCATCGCAGGCTTCAGCAGCATTAACGTACTGAACGCATGTGTCATTGACACATTTAGCGTTTCCTTCACATCCTTCATCCTGTGTGCATGACGCACCGAGTTTATCCTTTCGCCCGCATTTGTTTTTAATGCAATCGAGATACTCGTTACACGCATTGGAATCGTTACAAGCAGCCCCATACGTTCCCGGAATGATGTTTTCACCGACTTCACCCGAACCATCATGGCTACCATCATCCGGCTCATCACACTCAATGATGGCACCGCCTTCATCAATACCACCACATTCAATATCACCGCCGCCCTGGTCATTGCCGCCGCCCTGGTCATTGCCGCCGCCCTGGTCATTGCCGCCGCCCTGGTCATTGCCGCCGCCCTGGTCATTGCCGCCGCCCTGCTCCTGATTGCCTCCCCCCGCATTACCGGAATCATCCGAACAAGCAGCTAACCCCACAGAAGCTATAAATGCCAACACGAGACTAATTTTATTAAAACGCATGCTATCCTCCGTTCTAACCGACAGCATCACAAGCTGACAGAATCAAACCACTAAAACTTAGTGTTTATCGGATGACTTTTAAAGACTCCATTTGTTTTTAGTCTGAAATGCATTATTTCATCACCAAGTTTAATACTTCGCCACACCGGATCAATTATCCACTTGGGAGAACGAGGGGGTAGCGGCGTATTTTATTTGTAGGGACGTCCCTACAAATAAAATAGCCGCGTAGGGGGAGACTTCCCCCCACCAAACCAAACGTTATTGGCACAGACTCGTGACGCCAGCCTGATAATGTAACAGTTCATCGCGCCAGAATTCACCGCTAAATTTCCAGAAGGCATCAGCATCCCGTTTTTCATACACGGGAATCGCATCAGCTATGTCGTTCTGTTTACAGACGCCACCTTCAGCGACAATTTTAAGGCAAGCCGCTTCGCGAGAGCGTTTGGCAAGCCGAATGTCGATCGACATCTGTGTCGAAGTGATATCGAGCGCGTGGAGCTTCGAACGTGCGTCTTCGATGATACCGGCAATCAGCACCCCCATGGCCTGCTGACGTGCCACAATGGCCTCTTCGTAAGATTTTCGCAGGATATCCATACCGGACAAACCGCCGCCGAGCTGTTCCGTGAGCGTTCGCGACTCCCGCGTCAGTGTCTGAAGGGAAGTATGGAGGGAAAAGAAGCCATGGTCAGAAACAATGCGATCAAAAAGCCTCGAAGGCAACTGTGTTTCAGCAGGATTTTGAGCATGGATAATGACCTGATTGTAGTAATCGCGCTGAGGAACGTTTGCGGCAAAGCGCGACATATCCATAGCAGCATCAATATATCGGACTTTAAGCGCATCAAGCGCAGCAGAAGCCTGATCATATCGACAGAGGCGAAGATAAGCAGCAGCTTCAAGGAGCAGAACATCGGGAAGCCACGTATTGTCGAATCGCGGCGCACGTAATGCATGCGTCAGAGAGAGTGTCTCTTCAGGATGCCCTGCAAAAAGACGGTTCCAGGCATTTTCGATGACAGCTTCAACGAACTGATGGCTCGTGACATCGACGCGACGATAAAAAGCGTCCGCTTCGTCATACGCGTGATTCTCGTAGGCAATGCGTCCAAGCGTGAGCCAAGCGAGATTTTCAAGTCGGCGCGGTTCATCCCCTTCGAGTTTTCCAGCGGCTATGAGCGCTTGCTGAAGCGCTTCAGCAGCACTTCGGAATTTGTAATCCGGTGCTCGAAGATCGAGCGAAGCGAGTAGAATCTGCCCTCGCACGTAGTAAATATCATCTTTTTTGATCTGCTGAATCGTCTTTCGCGCCAAAGCAAGATCCGCTCTTGCACCGTGAACAAAACTGTATGCCACGAAATAGGTGAAGGCATTTTTATCCTCTTCCTCAATTAGCGAAGCTCTGGCCTTAATTGGGAAAGGATTAGAACTCACGTATTCCGTGCGATGCGATGCATCGAGGAACTTTCGAAACGTGTCCGAATAATCCTCGACCGGCGAGGGGGCCTGAAGCGCGAGGTCGAGGTAAGCAGCAGCCATGGCATAAATGCCCAAGGTATAGAGCGATTCTCCGATACACTGATTGAGCGCAGCGGCAGCCAGTGATTTCGGTGAAGGCTTGACATCGGCCTGAAGTGAGAGACATGCGCCGAGAGCTGCCTGCGGATCTGTGGCAATGAGCGCCCGATAAGCGGCAATTTTCGGCAATTCCGAATCGTCAGCCTGAGCATCCGCCGTTGCGCTCTGAAGCACTGCGTAACGGCGTGCCACCTCGGCCTGGACGAGGTAAGCCTCATATGTTTCGGCAAAAAACTTTCGCATGATGACGGGAAGATTTGAATTCTCCACGGGAGCCAAAATGGCGTCCTGCGTCCCAACCGACAAAGGCTGAGCAACAGGAGGCTTTGAAGCAGACGGCTCCGGCGACGGTACAGAAGCATTCTGTTTCGTCATGCCGAGCGTTGGCGCTTTCTGCTCCGTCGGTTGCGCCGTATCGAGCGCACGACGGCGTTTTGCAAGCGCCGAAATGACTTTTCCAGAAACGCCTGCTGCCCGCATGTGCGCATAATCATCTTTTGAGAAATCGGGCAAATCCGTCGTCGCAGCAATCACCTGAAGCAAAACATCCTCGTTCATCCCTTGTGCGACCATGGATTCAATATCATTGACGGACAGAGCCATCGCCTCAGAAAGCGGACACCATGTGATTGCAAGCATAGCGACAACACGGCATAACCACGTTTTTAGTCCCGATTTAGCAGCCAACAACGCTGTGATGCGATCCACCATCAGTTATCCTCCCTGGGCTGTGCCACTGGGGCATAAAAACTGATGCCCAACCCCAAAAAACAAGGTGCCATAAAGCGATCCGTACCTTGATAAAGGCGAATGGAAGCTTCGAGGCTCAACGCAACCCACGTCGTAAAAAAGACGTGCGCCTGTAAGCCCAACAACCCCTCAAAATGCGCCTTTTTTTCCCGTTTCATCTTTTCTTTGTTTGGTGCATCCACGATGACGGCCCCAAGCCCAGCCATCAGCCCCCAATCGAAAGCTCCCAAACCGGAAGTGCCTGCCGTCCACTTGCCATAAGCCGGTTGATAGGATGCCACAGCCAATATATCGCCGAGCTGCCCTTCATAGAGCAATGATGCATCGAGCGTCGGCTGATGATCCTCAAGAAAGCGTTTGAGCTTCGTATCGGTATGCGCCATTAAAATGGAGCCCCGTAACCCGACGCGCCAGAATTCATCCATGTGGTACATGACATCGAATGTAAAAGGAAAAACATTCGCATAATCGTCATTGGGCTGATACCCGAACAACACACCGAATTCCAGTTTACCTGCGTGTGTGAAGGCGATTTGTCCTTCAACAGCCGGCACATTTTGCGTCTGCCAGCGCGCATCAAGCGCGCGGTTGAGCGCAGTCACATCCTGAGCCAAAGCCACGCCATGCGTTTCCGTACCGAAGGCCAACATCAGCACGATGAGGCACGACAATTGCCATTGATTCACCCGCATCATGCCCCCCTACAATAAAAATGAGAATCCGAGCATAAGCTCTGAAGCCGTCGCCAGCCCATGCCCTTCCTGTTTGCCATACAGGTATTCCCGAAAATCGAGCCGCAGTCCAAAGACATTCCAAAAAACAAAACGCAGGCCGATTCCAAGATTGCCTTCAAATGATGCTCTGATCTCTGAGCTGCCATGGTTCTCTTCATCCATCCATTCGACGATGACTGCGCCAAGACCGGCGGTAAGGTTAAGATCGAAGTGAACAATGGCGTCGTTGCCGAGCGCAAATTTACCGACGAAAGGCGACCAAACCGGATTGATATTGAACCGCGCCACCTGATATTCGCGCATAATGACATGACCGACATGCGTCATATTCAGGTTTTCCTGCGACAGTTGCCGATAACTCGACTTGAGGATTCTGTGACACTTTTGTCCCGAAGCACGCTGCAGGTCGTCACCGACCTCGTTACTGTAACATCCCATAAAAGAAGCACTCGCTTCAAGGCTGATCCATTCTTTAAAGTGATAAGCGCCACGAAGGGTAACGGGCAGATAAACGAGAAAGACGTCACTCGCAATTGTGCCCAAACCCAAAGTGATTTCCCCTCTGCCTTCTTTAGTAAATGGCCGCGGTTCAACAACGGCAAGCTGTTTGTCATCCGCACTCTGTGCTGCGCCATAACTGTCCAGCTCAACCGACGCCACATCCTCGGCCCACGCCGGCGTCATGCCGATCCCAAAAGCCACGCTCAAAACAAGCATGGCAAGCAGGATGTTGACTCGTGACAAATTGATATGTGCCTTCACACGCCGACTCCCTATTTCACCAGAACCAGACGGTCATCCATAATGACTTCGTTTTTCTGTTTTCGTTGTGCTTCAAACGATGCCGCACCATCTCCCAGACTGACGACGACGGTCGTCGCAAGACGGTACAATTTTCCTGATGCAGGTTTGACGCCCAACGTCAGCCCAATATCCCACCAACCGGCAGTTGCAAGCGACACCCGATGCATGATCTGCGGAATCTGCGATGCCGTATTAAAATAGTAATAACTGCCACATTGCAATGCCACAGCATCGGCATACGCACGAACCGGTCCCTGCCCCTCGACAGCATAATCAAGCCAGCTCAGTCCAAGCCCCGTTGCCGACTGTACCCCCTTCATAAACGCCATGTGCGCCGCTTCGGCACCTTCATTTGGCGCACCATCCGTAAAGACAACAAGTGATCTGGCATAGGCCGTATTTGCTTTATCAATGATCTTCATCATACCCGCCTGTGCCGCTTCCCATATTGGCGATGCACCACTTGGCGTTGGAAACTTGTCCATGACGGCACTGTCCCATTGTGCCACAGTTCTCAGCCACGCCGACGACGCATCATACACACCATCTGTGCCGACGCCATTGGCAAAATGCGCAGAAAATTCAAACGGGCCCGCCTCCTGCCCCAACGTCAGTGTCTCAAAAAACTTCGTCAGCCCGACGCGCCGATACTGCCACGGATCCGTCGCAACATCATCGTTTGCCGATCCATCCACCGCACTACCGTCAAGCGTCGCCGAATTGTCCATCACAAAACCGACCGTCCGGCCACTGCGGTTGAGACTCTTCACACCATCTGCCACAACCGGGACTTCGCGATAATGTGTGTATGTTGGCGCACCAACGACCTCGGCAACGACGGGAAAAACACAGTATCGCTTCGGCGCATAATAGTAATTCGAAAGTCCCATCTCGTCCGGCGTGAGACACGACGCCCCTGTCTGGCATGTCGTTGCCGTCTCGCACGTCACATCGCTTCCATCCGCATCCACTTCAAAAAGCCAGCTATCCGAAAACTGAATATTCTGCGCGCCAAAAGAAACACCTGGCAATACCGTGCCTTCCATACCGGCCAATTGCATCCCCGGTTCAAGCCTCGCGTCAAGTGACGTCATCACGTTGAACCGCAAAACCGTATCCACCCCTTCAAACGATGCACACGACGTTCCAACAAAACCCAAAGGCTCAAGGTCAATGACCTGTTCATTGTCAAAAGACAACTCTGCCACCGTATCGCAACCGGCACCCAGACATGCCATGCAACCTATCAAACTCGTCAATAACCATCTCATTGATTAACCCATTTTATTCGGCAGCCACTCCGGCATTGCCACGAATAAACGATATTGCCATATTTTAGGGCCGCATGGCGATTATTTTAATTATTTTCGTATTTGGGCGTCCTATCGCCGGAACGCGGCGATACGGACGCCCCGTGCGGCTATTGTTTTACAATACGCCGCACGCTATACAAAAAATTTGACGGATTCTCTACGTCGGATAAAAGAACGCACAGCCCAATATGCCAATTTTGGCGTTTTTCATGGAGAAGATCATGCGTAAGATGCGCCTGGGAACAAGAAAACTGCTTTTTCGCGCCGCCATTATCGCGGGTATCCTCTTTGGGATCATCGTCATAAGCCTCATCATAAACGCCTTTTCCGAAGACCATTTTCTGGCCAAAACGCTCGCCTATGCCGATGAAAAGCCCCAAACCAACGTCGTATCAACCCCCGTGGTCAAACCAACCGACGTTGATTCGGGTGTCCATTTTTCGATGAATGACATCATCTGGGAAGGCGATACCGCATGGGTCAATCTCAACGACGGACGCAAGGCAAAGCTTACGCTCAGACGCGATCTCATGGATACGATTCGTCGCTCCCTGACAGAACATCCGGTTCCCTACGGTGGTGCCGTCGCCATTGAGCCAGGCACTGGCCGCATTCTCGCCATTGAGAGTGCTTCTAACGCTCGTCCCCCCATCGAGAATTACGCGCTTCGCTCACTCGCCCCCTCGGCTTCGACTTTCAAACTCGTGACGGCAGCCGCACTTCTCGAAAATAATGCCGTCGATCCGCAGGCAAACGTCTGTTATCCCGAAGGGGCCGAAGGCGGTCTATCCGAATCCCACATTCGCGGTACAACAAATCTCACGCGTTGCAATAGCCTGACGTATGCCATCGCCCATTCGACCAATGCCCTTATTGCTCGCCTTGCTTACCAACACCTTTCCCGCGAAGATCTCGAACGTATCGCCATAAAATTTGGTTTTAACCGAGAAATACCGCTTGAAGTTGCTTCCGAAATCAGTACCGCCGAATTTGTCGAAGATGACGTTGAACGCGCACGCTCTGCAGCAGGCTTCTGGCACGTTAACCTCAGTCCACTTCATGGCGCACTCATCATGGCAGGCATCATCAATGGCGGTATCATCATGCGGCCAACGCTCGTGGATTCTATCTATGATGCCATGGGAAACCTCGTCTACACGATGGAACCCAAACCCTGGCTCGTCGCCATGACGGCTCAACATGCCGAAACGCTCACCCGCATGTCCGAAGCAACAACACGCGAAGGCACGGCAAGAAAAGTTTTCGCCTCACGTAAGGGCTGGAAAAAAGGCGTCGCCACCGGCGGTAAAACGGGAACCCTTTCGAATAAACAACCCTTTTACACTTATACGTGGTATGTCGGATGGGGTGCCCTCAACGATGACAAAATTGCTGTCGGTTCCGTCGTCGTCAATAATGAAACCTGGTGGATCAAAGGTACACATGTCGCGGCCAGAATAATCGGCGCTTATTTTCATGACTGATCTATCGCCAAATACCACATTATCACGATAAAACGCTCTCGTGACTTGTTCATTTTTTACAACTATTTTACATGAACATTCACTTTTTTGCGTTACATTCGACAAGTGATTGGCATTATTACAGATGGGGGAATTTAGATACACCTACTTGTAGGTGTATGACTGCGGCGGCATATTCACAGGCGCATAACAGCAACTGCATACAATTTGAATAATACCTGTGACAATTTCTGCCATTGTTCATATAAATTATATTTATTTTACATG
>JAFOHE010000189.1 GCA_017421975.1 Pseudomonadota bacterium | reverse complement strand
GGAGATGAAGACTCGGATGATATCTGAGTTTCACCAAAAAGTCTCATGACGATTTTGTGCAAACCGCCCCCCAAAGGGTTTGTGCAAATCGGATAAACAATCGCGTGACAAATCATTTTATTTGGTGTAGGTAACTAGAAGATTGTAGAAGCTATTTCTACGTGATTTGATCATTTTACGTCCGGCGCGTTCGCGCAATTTAGTTACAGTTTTGGAGGAAATAGATGGACTTCAATAATGGGAATGACGGCGAGAAACTATTTGAGCAACGTAATGAGAGTTCTGTCCTTTTTTCGTTAGATAGTCTGGCAGCTCAAAATAGTTCAAGCGACAGTGATTCGGATTCTCCTTTTGGCGGGTCCGGCGACAAGTCCGGCCTCATTGACCTTAATACCCTGGCTGAAATGGGTTCATCCAAGCGTGACTCGGATGATTATAGTGCGGGAGCGCCTGTATTCAACAGCGTGAAAAGCAGGAAACAGAAGAACGGGATGATTATTGGTATCATCGTTGGTCTTCTGCTCGTTATTGGTCTCGTCGCCACTTGTATTGTCTTGTACCAGAAAAGCGCCGAGGAAGAAGAAGCTGAGAAAGCAGCCGAAGCGAAACGCCTCGAAGAAGAAGAAGCCAAGGACAAAGCGCACGATGACGAAATGCAGAGACTTAAGAACGAGTTGGCGAGTGCAAAATCCATCATTAATGATAATGAACGTAAGCAAAAGGCAGCGGAAGAAGCTGCGAAAGAAGAAGCCAAACGTAAAGCTGAAGAAGAAGCTACGGCTAGAGAAGCTGCAGCTAAAGAAACTGCGGCTAGAGATACTGCGGCTAAACCATCGGGTTCGTCGGGGTCATCAAGTGGTTCCAAACCTGCTGCTGCCAAAGGCAAAGGTCTTGCCCCTGAAGATGCCAAAAAAGCCCTTCAGGCTTCTGCCTCTAAAGCAGCTAAATGCGGTAAAAACGGAAATCTTGTCGTAACCATGACATTAACAAGTTCTGGTAAAGCTAAAAATGTCACTGCTGTCGGCGGTACGTTCAAAGGTACACCTACCGAAAAATGTATTCTTACTGTCGTTGAAAAACACAATTTCCCGGAATTCAGCGGCGCTGACGTCAATGGTATTAAGTATAAATACCAGCTTTAATCGCCACACCCATTTTTAAAAGGGAGCAAGTTCATTGCTCCCTTTTTTGTTTTTATGAACGTCTTTATTTAGCCAAAATCTTTAAGGAATCCGTATGCCAATTCACGTCCGAAGCCAAACTGTTGCACCGCTCGTCCTTCTTCCTGGTGATCCCGACCGCGCCACATGGATTGCAGAAAACTTTCTAGACCAAGCAACGTGTACGACTTCATATCGACGGATGTTCGGGTATCATGGTTTTTATCATGGCTTTCCTGTTTCTGTACAAACAACAGGCATGGGCGGTCCTTCCGCAGCCATCGTTTGCGAGGAACTCGCCATGCTCGGCGCTAAAGCCTTTATCCGTGTTGGTACGTGTGGTGCGATTGACGATACGATGACGCCAGGTGAACTCATGCTCGTCACGGCAGCCTGTATGACAGATGGAACATCAAAGGAGTTGTTTGCATCACACATGGCTTCCACACCATTATCTGGCTATGCGCCGACAAGCGATTTTTGTTTCCTCCAAAAAGCGTCGCAAATCGCTGAATCAAAAGGGTTCAACTATCGCGCTGGACGCGTTGCAAGTCTTGATCGATTTTACGGTCATCCCATGCCGACCTATAAAAAATTGTCCGAGGCAGGCATACAAGCTGTTGAAATGGAGGCCGCCACCGTGTTAACCTTTGCTGCGCTACATGGCATAAAAGCAGCTGCACTCTTGACGGTGTCTGATCTCGTTTTTACCGAAAAACGTGCGTCCGATGCACTTATTGCGCAAGGCGTTGAACGCATGGTTTACGTAGCTCTTGAAGCGGGAATTGCTTCATTATTAACATAATCAACTCTGTGTGACATTATGGCACACGTTTATTAACGCTATCTGCTTCTGCAGATTTTTACACATGACAGGACTCAAATATGACAACAGAAATTCTCGTTGAAGACAAATTCGACTGTTCACCGGATAAACTCTATCAACTCCTTTCCGATGATAAATTTGATGATGCATTGATGGATGCACTTCAGATGAAAAAAGAATGCCTTGAAAAAAAGGCAGATGCCAATGGCCCCGTTTATAAAATTCGTCTTACGAATCCAGATGAAATTCCTGCCATTGCAAAAAAATTCACAGGAGACAAACTTTCCTACATTGAAACACGTACATGGAATCAGAATAAATGTGGTAATACGTGGGTCATCGCTCCCGAAATCAAAGGTGCTACCGTGGAAGCCAAAGGCAAAACAGAGATCGTTGCCAATGGAAACGGCTGTATTCGCAAAACAACGGGCACAATATCAGTAAAAATTCCCCTTATTGGCGGTAAAATTGAAGATATGGTCAAACAAAGCATTACCAATACCTTCAAAAAGAATGCCGATTTTTGCCGTAAATATCTTTCCGAAAACAGTTAATGATCATCCGCTCATAAAAAAGGAGACGCCAATTGGCGTCTCCTTTTTTATCAACACATTCATGTCACTCGTATTTAAAGATCAGACAAGCACTTTTTGGCCTGAGCAGAAAACTTAGCGCTCTTTTTATTCTTTGTTATACCATCGAGGAAATTCTTGGCTTCATTAAGGCTGGCTTCATGCTTTCCATTTTCTTGAAGCTTGACAGCAGCCTCGCATAAAGCATCAATACATTCCTCAGATAATTCCTCGCAAGCATCTCTAGCATCGTTATACTTGACGATAAGCAATTTATCTTCTGCATCTGCAATACGATCCTGAGCTCGACCATAAGCCATCGATTTTTCACTTATTTCTTTGTAAGTCTCAACAGCTTCTTTAAATAAACGCTGATCAAAGAGCTCATCTCCTTTCGCGATGATTTCTTCGTTGTGTAATTCTTCGTCAATTCTATTTTGCAAATCTTTAACACGAGATTCGTTTGGCCATTTTTCGAGCAGCTTAGAAAGTTTTTCATTTGCAGCTTTATAGCGATTGGCCTGAAAATCATGATATGCGCTTGTATAAAGCTCATTCAATTTTTCAAACGTGTCTTCTTCTGCGACAGCTGTCTGTGGTTCTTCAACAACATCTTCTTTATTAGATGTATAAGCGATGAACGCGACAGTCACTAGGATGACGATAAACACAGCCAACAACGAGGAAAGCAAAACAATCACAGACTTGGAATCACTTGCAGATTTTGCATACATCGCAAGATTGACGGTCTGAGTCGCAGGAACAAAAACAAACCGGAGATTACCAAAACCAATCTCATCCCCA
Source organism: Pseudomonadota bacterium (assembly GCA_017421975.1). Classification (GTDB taxonomy): domain Bacteria; phylum Myxococcota_A; class Bradymonadia; order UBA4248; family UBA4248; genus RGIG464. The sequence continues at coordinate 306 of JAFOHE010000189.1, read as the reverse complement.
GTCTGAAGAATTTGTTCTGACACAACACGTTTGCCATTGACAAATGTTCCATTCTGACTATTCAAATCAATGACTTTGAATGACATCCCTACATTGACGATCTGAGCATGACTTCGGGAAACAGAAGGATCACTCAATAAAACGTAATTGTCTTCAGCACGTCCGATGGTATTTGTTGATTCACTCAACATAAACTCTTCGCCGGCGAATTTATCGCCGACACGAACAATTTTGAAACCACTCTGTGCTCCGGAAACAATTTGAGTTTTAAGAATTTCCTGTCCTTGTCCGGCATTCGCATTATCT
>JAFOHE010000188.1 GCA_017421975.1 Pseudomonadota bacterium | reverse complement strand
GTACCCTGAATCAGACCGAGCGCTACGTTTTTCTTCAAGTTCAACACGTGAAAGAATGTGTTGAATTTCCTCAAAATTACGACCGATCTCTGTTCCCTTTCCCGCCATGGTTTCAATCAAAACACGGGATTTCAGTTCGGGCGACAAGACATCGTTCAGACACTGCGCCGTCAAAGCGATTCCCTGTTCTGCGCCTTGCTGAACGTGGCTGCCCGGATGAAAATTATAATAATTGCCAGGAAAATGATCGAGCCTTTCCAGATCATCCCGCATAATATCACGCGCAAGTGTCCGCAGTTCTGGTTTTGCCGCACAGGGATTGAGGATATAAGGCGCATGCGCCACAAGTGGCGCAAAGTGATTTGCCTTCAACAATTCGTTGGTCGCCGCAATGTCCTTTTCGGAAAGCGGCTTGACAGAACCACCCCGCGGATTCCGAAGAAAAAACGCACATGTGTTTGCACCAATCGAAATCGCATCCTTAATCATGGATGCATATCCCTTTGTCGTCGATAAATGGCAACCTATGGCATACATAAAACGCTCCTCACCTTGCACCTTCTAAAATTAGCCCCTGTTTTTTGTCACAATCAGGTCAAAGCTTTATGGACTCTGACCTGCATTTTTAATGGATGATGCGACGAACAAGCGAAACGGCAATCATCGATGCAATGGTGGCCGCAGCTGAAAGAATCGCCGTCTCACCAACTTTTTTAGCCAGATTGACGATCTCTGTCTTCATACGACATCCCGAACAAACGCGCTTTTCGTGGTCATCATGACAGCAATCACAATCACATTGGCTGTCACAGCAACACGCTTCCTTGTTTTCTTCACATTGACATTGGCAGGTATGGCTGTCATTTTCGTGCTTTTCCTGGCAATCATCGCCCTTGCAGTTCTCTTCAGGACAACATGCATGATTCTGACAACAACATTTTTTCTCTTCACTCATTTTGTCACCTCATGATCGTTTGAGCGGCAAGGCTCAGGTTTGACACCCTTCCCTATGACGGGTGCATGGGGTTATCTTAAGCGCATCGTTGCATTTGACAAGCGCAGGATTTTTATGCGTGCTTTTGCACACATAGACCTACATTTTACTTACATTTTCTCTCATTTTTTGATACATGAAGTATTGCCGAGTGGCGAAACGCGTAAATCCAGGTAGGGAGATACGCGTTTTTTTGTTTTTGCCTTCGGAAACTTACACACAAGGTTTGCAAAGATGCATACACAATCTCAATCTTCTGTTTCTCAAAACAGATTAGCTTTTCTTCTTGCTCTTTTGTCCGGTCTGACAGCCTTTGCCCCTTTCGTGACCGACATGTACCTGCCTTCCCTGCCTTCGATGACGACGTATTTTAATGTCTCCACATCAGAAGTACAGCTGGGTTTGACGACGAGCATGGTCGGTTTGGCAGTCGGACAACTCATTGCCGGCCCGTTAAGTGACAAATTTGGACGCAAACTGCCGCTCATCGTTAGTTTGGTCCTTTTTGTCGTTGCAACGGTACTCTGCCTGTTCACCACGAGTATTTATCCTTTTGTGGCCATGCGGTTTATCCAGGGGCTTGGTGCCGCAGGTGGCGTCGTTTTGTCGCGTTCAATCGCGACAGATCTTTACCAGGGGCGGCCACTGGCCAAAATTATGGCCGTCATTGGCGCGATCAGTGGCATTGCACCTGTCCTGTCACCCGTCATCGGCGGCATCGTCCTAAGCTATACATCTTGGCAAGGCATCTTTGTCATTCTTCTCGCCATTGGGTGTCTGCTTCTCGCAACCACGTTCGGTTTCAAAGAATCCTATCCTGAAGACAAACGCGAAACAATCTCAGTCATGGCATCCTTCACACAGATCAAAACGCTCTGCCAAAACAGAATTTTTATGATCTATACGCTGCTTCAGGCGACGACGATGTTTGCCTTTTTTGGCCAGATTTCGGCATCACCGTTTATTTTCCAAACGCATTACGGCTTTTCTGCCCTCGCCTTCAGCGGTTTTTTTGCTACTAACGCCATTGGCATTGCCCTCGCAGCCGGCCTCTCCGTCAAATTCAAAACATCGCAACAGAGCCTTCGTGCCGGCACGACGCTTTTTCTCATTTCAGCGCCATTGGCCGCACTTTCGCTCATTCTGGGCTTCGGGCCATTCGTCTATGAAGCGTTTCTATTCTTAATGAGTGCAAGTTTTGGCCTGATCCTGTCACCCATGACAGCACTCGCCATGAACGCAGCACGAAAACAAGCCGGCATTGCAAGTGCCGTCTTTGGCGCCGCTGGTTTCCTGTCCGGTGGCATCGCTTCCCCACTCGTTGGGCTGGGCGATATCACGGTCTCTTCGGGAATCGTATATGTCTTTGGTGCCGTCACTTCTTTTGCCGTCATCTGCCTCGCCCGAAAAATCGAATCCAATCAAACAAACAGGCCGTCAGACGCCCCTACCGCAACCAACGAAGCTCTCCCCACTGCCGCTTCTGCATGACGCTTTTGCTCTGCGTAATTCATAAAGTTTGCGCATAATTCTGTTGTCAAATTGCGCAGAGCGTGCAAAATCCTTTTGGTCTTTTGTCAAAGGAGATTGCAATGAGAAGTTTTGCGTTCATATCCCTGATGTTTTTAATAGCGTGTTCATGGACAGCTTGCGGCAAAAAACAAGAACCCGACCGTACGCCAATCGAGGAAGTTGTCATCAGCGAACCGCCAGAATACGAAGTTCCCGAACCGCCCAAACCGACGATCGGTGAAGATGGCGTATGGCTCGCCGATGAAGCGCTGCTTTATGGGGCGCCTCAGCCCGTACAACGGGAAATCCTGAGTTGTGATCCCCATAGACGATGCGATTTCGTCGTCAAAATGGATTACCGTCAGGTACGCGCTTTCCTCGATAAATACTTCCCTTATCAGCCTTATAAGTACTTCAAAGCCGTTGATCTTTTCGAAGTTTATCCCGAAATCAAGCCTGAATTCAAAGAGGGCGGCGTCGTGCCTAGCCTCGATAAACGTATCAAACGCCCGGAGCCAGGACAGGAAGTTAAAATCGTCATTTCCTGGATCCGCAAATACAATACTTACGTCTGGCATTATACGAGCGCTTTTGCCATTCACGAAGAAGAGGCTCGCGTGCGGGCAGAACAGGAAGCTTTTCAACGCGAAGCAGCTGAATATATTAAACGCATCATCGAAACAAACACCATCGAAGTACGCACCGAGCACGATTCTGTCATGCTCGAACGCCTCGATATTGTTCTCGACGAAAATAACCGCGTCCGTCCGGAAGATATCGAACGCCTCAAAATCTGGATTCAGGAACAAACGACGGAAAAAAACAACGATGATGGCATGCTACCTTCCCTGGATCACGTTGACGATCTTGCTACCCTCCACGCGCAACAGCAAAATAGCAATCCACCTGCGGCTCGCCCACAGGAAGACGCGCTCCCGCCCGCACAGATCAAACCTCAGGACGACAAGCCCCAGCGTATGCTGATCAAACCGCAGAAAGGCGATGTCCCGTCTGAGCTACTGATGCCTCTCAACGACGACAACGCGGCAAAAGACAATCAGCCGGATAATCCGCCTGCTCAAAAGGATGCGGGCATTATACCTTCCCTTAACCACGTCGATTTTTAGGATCTTTCTTTTTGGGTGGGGGCTTTGGCCCCCTGCGCGGCTATTTTCCTCAATATCGGAACGATAAACAAAATCGTCCCGACATTGAGGAAAATACGCCGCTACCCCCATAGCGGGGGTTCCCCCCGCAACGCCCCCAAGGTTCTTCGCAATGCTTCGTGTGTTTCTCGTCTCCACAAATCACTTTGTTTCTACATGCACATGGTGTGCTTTTCATACACAAGGAGAATTTTATTATGGACATTAGCCAACGCGTTATTGATATTTTCAAAGCCATTGCACAGGTTCCCCGCCAGTCAAAACACGAGGAAAAAATTGCAGCCTGGCTCGTCGAACGCGCAAAAAACAACGGTTTCAAAGTCGAACGTGATGCTGCAAACAACGTCATTATGCATGTGCCTGCAACACCAGGTTATGAACATGCGCCGATCATCATTTTGCAGGGACACATGGATATGGTGTGCGAAAAAACACCGGATTCGACGCACAATTTCGATACAGATCCGATTGAAGTCATTATTGAAGACGGCTGGATGCATGCCAACAAAACGTCTCTTGGCGCAGATGACGGCTTAGGCGTTGCCCTCGCACTCGCCATGGCCGAAGATCCCAATGTCGAACATCCCGAACTTGAAATTCTCGTCACAAGTGATGAAGAAACGGGGATGACCGGTGCGACTGCCCTTTTGCCAGAACAGCTCAAGGGCAGAATCCTGCTTAATCTGGACAGTGAAGATGAAGGCATTTTTACCATTGGCTGTGCCGGTGGACGTGAAACTGTATCCACACTCGATCTTGAACTCGCATCTGTGCCCGCCAATTACAGCACTGTTTCCGTCCATGTCAGCGGTTTACTCGGCGGACATTCCGGCTGCGAAATTAATTGTGGTCGCGCTTCAGCCATTAAGCTTTGCACGCGAATCCTATCTAAAATTCAAGCCATCTGTGACTCAGCTATGCTTTGCGATATCAAAGGTGGTTCTGCGCATAATGCCATTCCTCGCGATGCTTCTTTCTCGATTGTTGTCCCCAAAGCGTGTGTCGATAAAGTCGTCGATTGTGCCAACGCCATGGGCAAGTGTTTTGCCCTCGAATATGCCAAAACTGATGCCGGCGTCACGCTTGAAACACACGTTTCCGATGCTCCCGCCAAAGCGTACAGCACAAACGCACTGCGACGTCTGACCGACCTGCTTTTTGTTTACCCGCACGGCGTTCAGGCCATGAGTCAGGAGGTCGCAGGCCTCGTCGAAACTTCTGATAACCTCGCAAGCGTCAAAATTGAGCAGGACAAACTCCGCCTTCTCTCCAGTCAGAGATCGAGTGTTGCTTCCAAACTCGATGCAATCACAAATCGCATTGAAGCTTGCGTCCGTTTGGCTGGTGGCGTGGCTAAATCAAACGAAGGCTATCCAAGTTGGCAGCCCAAAATCGATTCCGATCTGCTCAAACGATGTGTCGAAACATATAAAACGCGTTTTGGACGTGAACCAATCATCAATATCATTCATGCCGGCCTCGAATGTGGCCTGATCGGCGACAAAATTGCCGATATGGACATGGTTTCCTTCGGACCTACAGTCGTTTCGCCACATTCGCCTAAAGAACGCGCAGAAATGGCTACTATCCCCATGGTGGCCAATTTCCTCGTCGATTTGCTCAAATCCTACCGTTAGTTCATGCGACAGGGAGGTGGGATTCCCCGCTTCCCTTATTTACCTGCGATCCCTAAATACTGAAATTATCTTTTGCAACTAAGTTGCAAAAGATAAGAAAACACTTTTATTCTGACCAAAAGCGAGTTAATAATAAAGAGCAGGTCTCATTCATAAAGGAATCCGTTTCATAGATGCAGGGACATGAATCTCATCATTAAGCATTAACAAGCCTTGTTTACTTGTTGTCTTTTGTTTCGATAACCGAATCACAAAAAGGAGTTCTTCCATGAGTCAAAATGACAATCTGTTCAAGAAGATCATGCGCGGCGAAATACCGTCGTCAAAGGTTTACGAAGACGACGAAATTCTGGCTTTTCGGGACATTGCTCCCGCAGCACCGGTGCATATTCTAATCGTACCTAAAGCACCGCTTGACAGCCTTGATGAACTGACGGATGACGACGCCATGATTGCTGGCAAACTCCTCATCTGTGCTTCAAAACTCGCAAAAGAGCTCGGCTTTGCATCCAACGGTTACCGTTGCGTCATCAATACCGGCAAAGATGCAGGACAGACGGTTCCACACCTTCATCTCCACCTGCTTGCAGGACGCGAATTTATTTGGCCTGCCGGTTAAAAAACGTTTTGATCACCGACACCATTTCATTGCTATTGCTTAATGAGGTCTAATTTGGATGCGAAGGCGTATCGTCCCTCATGGGACGATAGCCGAAGCCCTGCGCGTATCGAAACGATAGCGCAGGTTACTTAAGTGAAGGCGTATCGTCCCTTATGGGACGATAGCCGAAACACGGCGCGTATCGAAACGATAGCGCCGTTCTCTGTCACCCTTTATTTTGTGACAAGATCGTACGTCTGCTGTGCGATTGCCAATTCTTCATTTGTAGGCACGATCCAGACTTCCACTTTGGATTTGTCCGTCGATATCTTACGTTCTTTTCCGTGGCAATCGTTGGCTTCGAGATCAATATCAATGCCGAGAAGGCCGAGTTTTTTGCAAACTTCTGCACGAACGTAGGGGCTGTTTTCTCCAATACCGGCCGTAAAGATAATGGCATCAACATGTCCAAGCACCATGGCATAAGCGCCGATGTACTTGACGATGCGATAATTGAAGACATCCATTGCACGTTTGCATGCAGGATTTCCTTCAGCAACGCCATCTTCGAGAACACGGCAATCGTTTGAGATTTCAGACAGGCCGAGCAGACCAGACTGTTTGTTGATCAAGTTATCGAGCTCGTCAGCATTCATACCTTTAGTTCGGCCAAGGTAAGTCAGAACGGCCGGATCGATGTCACCGCAACGCGTGCCCATGCAAAGGCCCTCAAGCGGGGTCAGTCCCATGGATGTGTCGATGGATTTGCCGCCCTGAATGGCCGTAATCGACGAACCGCTGCCAAGATGGCAGCTGATGATGTTGAGATCCTTGATGTCGCGACCAAGGAGCTTAGCGAGGCGATTGGCAACAAACTGATGGGAGGTTCCGTGGGCGCCATAACGTCGAATGTGTTCCTCTTTATAAAGTTTGTAAGGAATAGCATAGAGATAGGCGTATTCGGGAATTGTCTGATGGAACGACGTATCGAAAACGGTGACATTCGGCACGCCAGGAAGCAGTTTTTGCGCCACTTTAAGGCCAATCACGTGTGCAGGCACATGGAGCGGATCGAGCGGATAAACGCGTTCAATTTCATCGATAATGCTTTGATCGACGAGACAGGTTTTCGTAAGTTTTTCTCCGCCATGAACGACGCGATGTCCCACGGCTTTGATTTCATCAAGGGACTTGAGTGTGCCATCGAGCAGCAGGTCAAAGACGCGTTTCAAACCGGCTTCGTGCGTCGGAAAAACTTCATCCGTGATCTCAACTTTTTTGCCGTCAGCGGTTTTGTGTTTGAGGATACCAATTTCTTCACCGATGCGTTCGACGTTGCCTTTGGCGAGCACGTCTCCGGCGGGCATATCGAGAAGCTGGTATTTGACAGTGGAAGAACCGCAGTTAATGACGAGTAATTTCATGTGTTTTCCTTGAAGTTGAAGTGCGGAGACGAGGTGTTTTTTACTCCGCCGTATGTTTTATAAAAAAACAGGGGCACGAAGCCCCCGCAAATTAACCCTGAGCCTGAATGGCAGTGACAATGACAGTATTGACGATATCAGCGACTGTGGCACCGCGGCTCAAGTCGTTCACAGGTTTATTCAAGCCCTGAAGGAGCGGACCAATGGCAATGGCATTGGCAGAACGCTGAACCGCTTTGTAACCGATGTTGCCAGCGTTAAGCGTCGGGAAGACAAAGACATTGGCTTTTCCAGCGACGGGGCTTTCAGGAAGTTTGGTCTTAGCAACAGAGGGCACGACGGCAGCATCGTACTGAATCGGTCCTTCAACAGCAAGATCGGGAGCCGCTTCACGCACCTTTTCAGTCGCTTCGCGAACGGCATCGACATCGGGACCCGAACCAGACGTACCCGTGGAATATGACAACATGGCAATCTTGGGATCAATGCCAAAGGCCTTAGCCGTTGCAGCCGAGGCAATCGCAACATCGCGAAGCTGATCGGTCGTCGCATTCGGAATGACGGCACAGTCACCATAAATATAAACACGATCGGCGAGACTCATCAAAAAGACGCCCGAAACCGTTTTGATACCAGGTTTGGTTTTAATGAACTGAAGTGCCGGACGAATGGTGTCGGCCGTCGATGTCGTCGCACCGGAAACGAGGCCATCCGCAACACCTTTATAGACCATCATGGTGCCAAAGAATGTCTTATCTGTCATCAGTTTACGTGCTTTGTCGAGTTCCATGCCCTTGGCTTTGCGAAGCTCATAAAGCGTGTTGGCATAATCTTCAATATCGGGGGATTTGGCCGGATCGACAATTCGGATACTCGCATCAAGCGTAACGCCGATTTCGGCAGCTTTCGCACGCACTTCATCTTCATTGCCGAGAAGGATGATGTTGACAAGATCCATGGCACGAAGCTCGGCGGCAGCTTTGAGAATACGATCGAGCGCACCTTCGGGAAGAACGATGGTCTTTTTGTTTGCACGACATTTGGCACGAAGGCTTCGCATGAATTTTGTCGGTGTCAAAATGTTGCTCGATGCCACAATTTTGTCCGCCGAAAGCTTGGCAGCATGGGGATTCACGACGCTCAGGCCGTTGGCTTCGACGCACTTTGCAGCGTTCTCATTACAACCCGAAGCAATCACGCTGATCGCAAGACCGTCCTGGGCAAACATCTTGACGGCAAGATCGGCGGCGGCAGCGACTTCTTCATCAGTCTTGTCTTTGGCACAAACAGCAGGAATGACACAGGCATTCACATTTTTTGCCAACGCTATATTAAGGCCATAAGCATCACGCAACGCCGAATCATCGGCAATCGGGGTAATAATGACGACATCGGCATCTTTACCGGCTGCTTCCACACGGTCTACCAATATAGAAAGAAGATCGTCTTTTTTGCCATTGGCAATGAGCTTGACGGCTTCACAGCGACAGAACGAATCACCACAGGCATCTTCCTTGCAACCGGCGAGCGGCGCAAAAATCGATACGCGTTTTCCCTGAGCTTCAAGGTCTTTTTTAATGCCTTCCGAAAGCTTCGGCGCACAGGAATCACAGCACATAAGCAAAATGTTTTTGGACATATCATCTACTCCTAATAAAGAAAAACACCGCACGTGCGGCAACGTTTGGCCATCCTTTTGGGAAAGCCATCCGAAAAAGCAGCAGGGTTTTACTCCATTTTTGAAGCAGAATGGGGACTTATTTTCATTATCGTCCATTTATCATGTCATGAAGGATTGAGCTCCCACGCTTTGCGCACAGACGTATCAAACCATCATGATTCAGGCGGTTGCCTGACGATCATCAGCCAGCCTGTGGACACAGGCGTCACGTTCAAACGGTACGACATTCCCAATCGTCGCATGATTAATAGACAAATCCATCGTGGCTCTAACAGAGACGTATTAAATCGTGAACAAGATTCTACTATTGTTGCGGACGCTATTGGCTTACGCCAATACGCGTCACGCTGCATCGCTTCTCGCAGTCAAGCCCTAAAAGGGCTAGACCGCTCAATACGCGATGCTTTCTTTGCTTTGACAAATTATTTTTAAAGGAATAAGCTATAACGTAGTATCGAGGTAATGTTAACGGATAGCATTAAGGATAAACCTTGTTTTGTAAACGTAACACGATATATACTTCCTCATCTACCATTTATGGAAAGTGGATGCTTATAAGCGCAGGGAAGCCGCTAAAGAATCATTTGTTAGCCATAACTGTCATTAACTGTCGTTCAAGTTTCCAAAACCACGTTGAACATATCGATAATATCCACAATAATCCAATCCTGGATTATTTTATTTCAAATAACACTAATTAAATCAAAGGTTCAAACAATACATCAAGCAGCCATATCAAATTTCAAAACATTCTCTACAAACGCTTATTTCTGCGTATTAAATTTTGTTACAATCTTATCTTATTGTAACAAATTCATATCAATCTTTATTAATCACACAACACACAAATTTACAATATTATGTCCACACAAACCAAACAAACCAAATCAGAACAAAATTTATCACACACGCAAGACACAATTTCGACAACGGATGATAAAAATATAGATAAATTTTCTAAAATTGCAGACATACCATCGTCTGAAACAAGTGCCAATACAAAAGCGTCAGATCTTCAATCGGATCCTCAAGAAAATTTGGAATGTTTGGATATATTGGATATTGTCAGCTTC
>JAFOHE010000187.1 GCA_017421975.1 Pseudomonadota bacterium | reverse complement strand
AGGACGTATTCTTCGGCAGCTTCGATATGAATATCGGACGCATGTTCGCGCACGGCTTGCTGGAAAATCATGTTAATGAGCTGAATGATCGGCCCTTCATCATCGCTTGCTGCACGGTTAAGGATATCTTCGATTTTTTCGGTTTCATCTTCATCGGTGTGGGATTCAGAGCCATCAAGATCTTTTGCGAGGGCATCCAAGTCACCACGACGATCGTAAATGCTCGTAATGAGAGCTCGAATACTGGCGTGTGTCGAGAGAATGATGACAGGTTCGCAACCTGTCAAAGCACGAATGTAGTCTATGCCATTAATATCGAGGGGATCACAGGCTGCCGTGTAAACGTATTCCCCCGCTTTTTGGAAAGGAATGATGTGCGTTGACATGGCCGTGCTGTAATTATAATTGGCGGACAGGGAGATATCGACGTGTTCGAGATCAAATTTTTCCCAGACTTCGAAACCGAACATGAGCCCCAGGGCTCTGATGAGGTCAATTTCTTCGATATAATTCTTTTCAATGAGAATTTCGCCGAGACGTTTGCCAGGATTGAGTTGTTGCGCATGTAGGGCGTCATTCAGTTTTTCCTGTGTGATGCGTCCCTGAGACATTAATACTTCACCAAGCCGTCGTCGTCCGAACATAGTATGAAATCCTTAAAGGAAACAGGCGTCAAGCGCCATTGATATGAGCCAACAAAGCGTGACAAGTGAGATGCATAAAAACCAAAGCATCGTGCGCGCTCTGGTTTGGAAAGCCAAAATCCGGGCAACACGACTAAACTTTGAGATGTGCAAAACCATTCACAGTCGTATGAAATAGAAAGCGGCGATGGTTCGATTTATTCCTTATTTCGAAACATCGCCGTATCAAGCGAGAAAACTAACGCGTCGTATTACCACGGTTACCGCCACGAGTCCCGGACGGAGCCTGACGTCCACTGCGGCTACCAGAGTTTCGTGAAGAATTGTTTGAATTTGAAGCCGCTGAGCCACTGCCTCTGTTGTTTCCAGAAGCCGTTGATCCGCTACGAGAACCTGTCGAACTACCGGAAGAAGTGTAACCATCGCTGAATCCATCGGGCAGATCAATGCCATCATCCTCTGGTGTGATTTCGATGATTGTTTGTGCTTCACGAATGGCGTTGAGTTCGGATTCCTTCATGTTGATGGCCTGATGAATTTCTTCGAGGAGACCATGTTTTTTGTCATAATCGACGCTTCTGACATAGCCGAGATCTTTTCTTCCGAAGAAAGCGACGAATTCATCGTGTTCTTCCTGTTTTCGTTTGCTGATTTTTTCGAGGTCAATGTTACTCTCGATGATATAGGGCGTCAGCATGAGGAGGAGATTTTGTTTTTGGATGGTCGTTTCAGTGGAACGGAAAAGGTAGCCGAGGACAGGGATATCACCTAGCAGTGGCACTTTGGATATCGATTGAGATTCGGAGTCACGCACGAGTCCACCGAGAACAACGGTTTGTTGATCGGGGACGACGACGACGGTTTTCAGGCTTCTTCGGCGCGTAGAAGGACCACCGAGATCGCTGCCACCGGGTTTAACCTCTTCAATTTCTTCTTCGATATCGAGACGAACGGTGCCGCCTTCGTTGATTTGAGGTTTAATTTTAAGGGTAAGGGCGACGTCAACACGTTCGATTGAAGTGTTACCGTAAGTTCCGAGTAGGCTTCCAAGTGCACTGGATGAATCTCCAAGGGAGTTGAGCAAGGAAGAGTAATTGGAGCCTGTGCTTGTAATATAAGGGATACGTTCACCGACGCTGATTTCAGCTTCTTCGTTATCAAGCGTGAGAAGCGTTGGTGTTGAAAGAACGTTGACATCCGTATTTGTCTGCAGTGCCGTCAGAACGGCACCGATGCTTGGGATACTAATGCCTGAAATTTCGAGAGCGGGACCGGCGAGTGCCATCAGGAAACCAGGATTGGAACCACTTCCAAGGAACATGGCTGCTGGAGAAAGGCTTCCCAAAGAGTTGAGTTCCGTCCGTCCTGCAAAATAGCCATCCCCTGCGGATGTATCGAAGACGTTTCCGCCGTGCATGGCGATACCGAGATCGCGTGTGCGTTCGAGGCTGACTTCAAGAATGGCCGCTTCAACAAATACCTGACGTCTGGGTTTATCGAGTTCTTTGATGACATTTTTGATGGCAAGGAAGTCACGCGGACTGGCAACAACGATGAGGTCGTTGGTTGCTTCATTCGCAACGACACTGATGTTTTCTCCAGCGAGCGTGCGCTGTGCCTGCGGAGGCCCATTTTGGCCGTTTCTTGAATTTGAGCCCTGCGACATGTCGCTAATGAGCGAATTGAGTGCCGTATATATTTCTTTGGCTTCAGAATTCTGAAGATGGATGACATTGATTTTTCCTGAATCAGGAATTTCAATATCGAGCTTCAGAATGAGCCGTTTCATCTTTTCGTAGCTACGTTCATTGGCGACGATGACGAGGCGGTTTGTGCGTTCATCTGCCACGATCTGGCTTACCCTGATTTCCTCACCGCCGACGTCATTGGCTTTGTTGTTATTATTATTGTTTCGTCCGCTTCTTTGAATTTGGAAAACCTGGGTCAGTAATTTCTCCATATCGGAGACAGAAGCATATTGCACCTGGTAAACCCATAATTTTTCGCCATCGTTACTTCCGTTGTCCATACGCTTGATGAGAGAGAGCATCCGATTAACGGAATTACCGGTATCGGTGATGATGAGCGTATTGGATGCAGAATAATCAATGATTTGACCGTTAGCAGTTTTAAGCTGGTCAAGAACGGGTTTAAGCTGTCCCACGTCGATGTATTCGAGTGTTATGACTTGTGTGACTAGGGCATCGTTTGTCGGAATACCGGAATCCGTGAAGTGGGGCGTGAGCGGTTCTTTGGCAGCGGCGTTGAGTTCAATGATTTTATGGAACTTCCCGTTTTGTACGACGGTAAGTCCGTTCATGTGAAGCGCAGACAAAAAGGCCTGGTAGGCTTCAGCCTGAGAAACGGGGTTTGGACTAATAATGGTAATCTTTTTCCCTGCACGAAGTGAATCAGCAATGATAAAGTTTCTGCCAGTCTGAGCACTCATGAGTTTGACGACATCGCTGAGTTCAGCATCTCTGAAGTCGAGGGTAATTTTGATGTCTTTAGGTGTCGTTTTGACCCCAAAATCCTGCCCAAAATTTTGTTCGAAGTCGAGGGATTCTCCGAAAATAACGCCGTTTTCAACGCCAGTGGACGAATCAGAGGTATTTGAGGATTGTGAAGTGGCATTATCTGATGGATCAACGGGGGCGTTTCGCGTGACGACAGCGGGTTGAGACCGTCGGCTATCGTTTTCCTGATCCAGTCTTTCCTGGGCGAATGCGGTGGTGCTGCAAACTGAGAATCCCGTTCCCAGTATCAACACGGCCAACATCCAGAATGCTCTCAACTTCCTATACATAGGCTTTTCTCTTTTCATATTTTTGATGAACGGTTTGCTTTTCGAGGTATCGTAAAGCAACTTCGATTTTGTCATATAAGGTAATGGACTACAAAGATAATCCTGTTATTTGAGCTGGAAGGTCAGAGTTTTTTCTGAGCCTGCGCGATTGAGTTTGATGGTGATGTTCTGGTTTGGTGCCAGAGAGTCAAAGAACGACATTGCTTTTTGTGGATTATCGACCTGTTGACCATTGATATCAAGAATGGTGTCACCCGATTTGATACCGAGCTGACCATAGATAGAAGTTGATTCTACCCCAAGGACGCGGAAGCCGTTGACGGAACCGCCTTTGTAGACTGGCTGGATTTTAGGCATCGCACCGTATTTGGGATCCTTAAGAATGTTGGGATTGTTTCGTATTTGTTCAAGTGTGGCTCTTGGCAATTCGTAAGTATCAGCGGCAACTTTTTTGATGACATCGGCACTGATGCCTGAGGTTGTCGGTTTTGCCGCAGGTTTGGCTTCAGCGGCAGGTTTGGCTTCAGCCACTTTGAGTTTTTCATTGACTTTTTTGGCTTCGTTCAGATCTTCTTCTGTGGTACGTGTGTCAATGTACTCAAGCCGATCGTTTTGTGAGTAACGAATGATATAAACGCGGTTTCGTACGATGCGCAGAACAGTGGCTTCGTCGAGGAGTTTGTCGCCTTCTTTGAGGTATTGCATGCGGACGTTTGTCCCTTCAAGGGGCATGAACATCGCCACAGAATATGCCGGATTACTCGCTACTTGCGTGCCTTTGAGCAAGACGCGAAGATCCGTGAGAATGGGACGATTTCCATCGCCGATAGCTTCCTGAACGGCCTCTGGGATTTCTTCCACAACAGGTTCAGCAATGGGTTCATCATCCGTATCCTTGGATTTCATGTTGAAAAGGTTACGGTTGTAAAGAAGCAAGTCAGAATTGTCTGTAGCTTCATTAACTTCTTTGACAACCTCGCCTGATTTGATCATGGCATACGGTGTAATACCGACAATCTTTTGAGACGCAACATCTCCGACACCTCTGGCTGCCAGAAATGCCATCGCAGCGACGAGTATTGCCATGACAATATGTACGATTAACCGTATGCGTGAATCCATCTCTTACTCCGCAGCACGAATCTCAATTTGGCGCTTTTTGCCGCGATGTTCGACTTCGATCGTGGTTTTGCCTTGTTTTCCTGCCACCATGTTGACAAAGGCGAGTGCCATAGGTTCCATGTCCGGTTTTGTACCATTAATGCTCAAAATTGCATCACCAGAGACAAGACCGAGTTTTGCAAACAGCGTTCCGTCTGGTATTTCGACGAGGCGGAAACCTGCAAGTTGTCCTTTTTCATATTTTGGGGCGACGCTCAGGGCAATGGCAGATTCCTGGTAATGGT
>JAFOHE010000186.1 GCA_017421975.1 Pseudomonadota bacterium | reverse complement strand
GGATTCCAACATAATCCACTTCAGCAGGTAAGACGTAATCTTGATCTTATTAAATTATATGGAAAAAATTATGATGTGCGTAAGCCAAACACAACTTATTGCGCTTTTTGTGGAAATATTTTGGAAGATGAAGAACTGCTACTGTTCTCGAATCAGCGCGTTATTTGTCATGCATGTGCGCATTCGCTCGTGGACGTAGATAAGACAATGACTGTTCTTCTTGAGACGCGTCATGCATTAGAGCAATCGTTTGGTATAAAGATTGGTATGTCTATATGTCTTCGATATGCGTCACTGTCTGACATTCGATCTTATTGGTGTGCGTGTGAGGGTGATGGTGCTCCATTTGATAAAGATGCTGTTCGTTTTGGCTTTGTTATACGCTATGCGGGATATGGATGCATTGAAACTGTGGCGGAAAATGAAGTCTATCGTATTTATGTTGAACCTGAGATGCCAATCTTGTGTTTGGTTTTGACTTTTGTTCATGTATTGGTTGATGCGTGGGCACATTCGCAAGCGAATGTGCGTGATCATCTTGTTTCGAACAAACAGTTTATGAATGGCTTAAAACGTTGGACGGAGATACAGACAATGATCCAGATGGGCGAGGTAAAATATGCACGACGCTTGGAAATTGCCACCAGAAGTAGCGATGATGTTATTTCACGCGATGCTGTCACATTCTTTAAACGGTATCCGCTTGATTATTTGGGACTGTGGCGTGTTTCGCCATTTGCAGCATTTGAAGCCAGTGGGTAGAAAAGCCCATTTTCTGTCATAACAAACGTTGACACAAATGAACTTGCTATTTTAGATATTAACTGGGGGAATCAATTTTGGGTTTGGTGAGACTACTTAAGGAGAAGGTTATGGACAAGTCAAAAGTATTTTTTACTGATTTTAGAACAAAGTTGGGTGTATCGCTTCCAGAGAAACTTGGAAAATTGATTCGCAGGGCTGGAATTGATACGATTAACATGGATGGCAAGTTTGTTGCGATCAAGATGCATTTCGGTGAATTGGGGAATATTGCGTATCTTCGTCCGAACTATGCGAAAGCTGTAGCGGATGTTGTTAAATCGCTTGGTGGAATTCCATTTTTAACAGACTGTAATACGCTTTACCCTGGAAGCAGGAAAAATGCGTTAGAACACCTCGATTGTGCAAATATCAATGGTTTTAACACGATAACGACGGGATGTCAGATCATTATCGGTGATGGCTTGAAAGGCACGGATGATATTGCAGTTCCTGTTCCGAATGGCGTATATTGTAAAGAAGCGTATATTGGGCGTGCCGTTATGGATGCCGATATCTTTATTTCTTTAAGTCACTTTAAGGGACATGAAGTTGCCGGTTATGGGGGTGCCATTAAAAATATCGGTATGGGCTGTGGAAGTCGTGCAGGAAAGATGATTCAACATTCTGGTGGCATGCCGTCGGTTCATGAAGAAAAATGTCGTGGTTGTATGAAGTGTGCCAAAGAGTGCGGTTCAAACGCAATTTCGTATGATGCGCATCGCAAAATGCATATTGATCCTGCATTATGCAAGGGATGTGGTCGTTGCATTGGAGCTTGTAACTTTGATGCCATCGAACTGACGGATTGGTATGACGAAGGAATGTTGGGTCGTCGTATGGCAGAATACGCAGCTGCTGTGTGTGCCGGACGTCCGCATTTCCATATTTCTTTGATCGTTGATGTTTCACCGAACTGTGATTGCCATGCAGAGAACGATGCACCGATATTGCCGAATATCGGTATGCTTGCTTCATTTGATCCTGTGGCACTCGATCAGGCATGCATTGATCTTTGCCAGGCAGCGAAGCCAATTCGAAATAGTCAGCTTGGCGATAACCTTGCTCAGAAAAATTGGGTTCACCAGCATGATCATTTTAAAGATAGTAATCCCAATGTTCATTGGGAAGAAACTTTAATTCATAGTGTTGAGATAGGTTTTGGCTCAAGGGAATACGACTTGATTGTGGTGAAGTAGGTAAAAGTGGGACGAGAGTTCTAACGCATTTTCACATCTTGGCATTGCGTAGGATCACTGCTGTCCCGCAACTTTTCAGAACAGCGCAAGCTGATGATTCACAATGGGTTCCGTCATCTTAGGTACGAGATAATCATTGAGAATTTCGTTTGAGAACAAATTAATACGTATCCAATTCAAAATTTCACGCATTGAATGAATGGTTTTGGATATGAATCGAATGAAGGCTAGAATGAGATATAAACAAAGCGCGACCTAGACCTGAGTCATAACCGCATTTGCAGATGTACCAAGGAATGTCTTGATTTTTAGATTCTGCTTAACCCACTTAAAAAATAGCTCAATCTGCCATCGCTCTTTATAAATATCAGCTATGGTTTGTGCGGGAAGATGCATTGCATTTGTTATAAAGTGATACTTATGCTGGTCTTCAGGAGAGATATAATGAATCAGCCGAAATGACGTTTGACTCCCGTTCAACTTGATTGTTTCGTCATCCACAACGTTTTTTGATCGTCTTCCGGCTCTCCGCCTAATTTCGTCATAAACGGCATTGGGTTTGAGTCGTTTCACGAAATAGATGCCTTTCCGCGTGAGTTCTTCCCACCAGTCGTAATCCGTGTAGCCACGATCCATGCAAATCATGCTTCCTGGCTGGTAATCGAGACTTTTAGCCACATTGATCTCATGTACTTTGCCTGTAGTGGCAACCATGAATTCCGGCAGATAGCCATCGTCATTGAGGCTTGCTCAATCTCGCGTAGGCTCTTCAGCCCAAGTCTCTGAGCCATGAGCATCACAATGAGCTGGACGTATCGGCTCGTCTCTTGTCTCCCTGCCCGTATTTGCGGTCTAAACGGTCAATTTCATGTCTCGGAAGAGTTTTTGTCAAAGTGTGAAATACTGTGTTATACTATGCCATGGTTCGGGACTCCTTGCAAAAGGCGGTTGTCGCGAATTTCCTTTTAGCAAGAAATCGATTCCGAACCAACTATATAGCCACATTTTTGTGGGACAGCAGTGCTGAGAGATCTAAAGAGATGCGAAATGAAACAATCATATAAAACCGTATGCGCCGCAGGCGCATAGTCGAGCACCTAGAAGGTGTACGCGTCATAACCGTGAGAGTACGCGCAGCGGACGCCTACGGTACGCGCGGCGTATTGGCATGACCGATAAGCGATCATAATCACAAGGAGAACATATATGACACAACCTTATAGTGAAAAATCAACACTCAGTGGAATCGGAAAATTTGGTACACTCTCCGAACTCTTAAAACGCAATCTGAAAGTTCAAATCACATTTGGCAACTTCAAAAAAATTGCTAAAATCACAACTGGAAACATAAATCACATGAAAATACAGGTGATTTATCCAGATGGTATTGAGAAATACATTAAAGTAAAGACTTCGCGCACTAAACGTTTTGTCACCAACTGGCAGAAGTATCGCAACAATACTTCCAAACAACCCGATTATTGGGTTATCGTTCACATCGATGAGAAAAATAATTCGCACTACCATGTTTTGACCCATACAGAGCTTGGAGATCTTCAAGCAAAGCGGGCAGGTTGCTCACCTGAGGAGATTGGTTCCGAGGGCGTCGATAACATTTTACTAGAGCATATCGCAGATTCTGAGAATCGTTGGGACAAGATCGAGAAACGCAAATAATAAACTGAAACTGCATATTGAGCAAGGCGTGATAAACAGCTCAATGACAAGCCTATCAATAATGTTTTTCCACCCATCTAATCATTTCTATAACATATTCCTGACAAACTAGAAACGTCGATTCAACAATTATTTCCTGAAATTCAAAGCTTGAAGCCTAAAGATAAACCACATACCCCACAATCGTTCTATTTTATTCACTGTTCCTCATGAACCATGCACTTCTGCAATCATTTGTGGGGAACCACTGCTGTCCCGCAACTTTTCAGAACAACGCAAGCTGAGGATTCACAATGGGTTCCGTCATCTTAGGTACGAGATAATCATTGAGAATTTTGTTTGAGAACAAATTAATACGTATCCAATTCAAAATTTCACGCATTGAATGAATGGTTTTGGATATGAATCGAATGAAGGCTAGAATGAGATATAAACAAAGCGCTACCCAGACCTGAGTCATAACCGCATTTGCAGATGTACCAAGGAATGTCTTGATTTTTAG
>JAFOHE010000016.1 GCA_017421975.1 Pseudomonadota bacterium | reverse complement strand
GTCCTTGTATCGTTCGTAAATTTAAACTGCGCGTTCGTATGATGACGAGTGCCACATGAGGACGAGTGCCTTTCCAATCCTCTTTTGTGCGTCTTTGTCCTTTACACGTGATAGAACATTTCGTGCAAAATGTGCCTGACAGAGTTGCCATTTTGTCTCTAGCAGGACTTTTTTGATAGCGTTAATGATCCCTGCGGCGGCATCAGAGACAATCAATTTTGGCGATTCTAAACCTCTTTGTTTAAGTTTCGTCAAAAGTGCTGTATATGATTCCTGTGATTCGTCAGGGAAAATCTCTATTGACAAGACATCCTGTTTATGTGTCTCTGTATTAAATCCCATGACAACAAGAAATAGAGTTTAAATGTTTGTCTTGTAAGGGATTTGCGTTCGTATCGCGTTGCACCGATGAAAGCGTCAAATTCAGCATTAATCAACGTGTTCAGCGTGTTCTCTAACAATGTGCAGGATAATCCGCGTGCCTGTCTTTTTATATCCTTTACATTCATGTTGGTCCCTCATAACGTCGTATCACAGTCCATCTGTGATACAATTATGAGAAATTTTCTATTCATTAAATAATGTGCGGTCATTTGTCAACTACTTTTAAGTAGTAGTCAATGAAAAATGCGATGTACCGTTCATAATCATCATATACAGCGTTTTTCATGTGATTTTAATCGATTCACAAATAGTTTAAGGATCCGCCCGCAGGGCGTATGGAGCGTAAGCGACATAGCCCGCGCCAATACGCCTCTACCCCCTCGTTCTCCATAGTGAATTACAATTACTCAAGTTATACACTTACAAATTCTTGAAAAGTACATTATGAAAAATCCGTATTCCAGGCACTATATTATTTCTTTCTTTTCCATGTTTCTGCTTTTGACGGGGTGTTATGAGAACACTTACGACGAAGCATCTGCATGGAATCAAATAAATTCTGCTAACAACAATTCATCTGCTTCCAATAACAATACCAATGATTCCGTTCCGAACATCTATCACAGCAAATGTCCGACAACGGGCAGTTACTGTGCCGAAGATGCCATGGGGTGTTGTGAAAATAATACAATATGGCAATGTAAAAACAATCAATATGCTTCAGCCAAATGCAGCGATATCTACAATTCTGAATACTATTGTGATGAACAGGCAGCAGCCAATTATGCCGATTGCGTCAAACCATGCTCCGCATCCGATGATGGTAAAATAAAAGGCTGGAGTAATTGCAATGACAACCGCATGGAACTCTATATCTGTGAAAAAGGCGACAGCGGGTATTATGGCAATTTTGGGGGTTACAGCATTAATGCCTTGTGCTCAGACGACAAAACCCACGCCATTTCGTGTGAAAACATCGCAAATAATCAGGCGCCAACAGAAATTTCCTGTCCATCCATGTGTACGACAACATCGATTAATCAATATACATTTATTGGTTTATGTCTATAACGTAAGGAGAAAACTGTTTATGTATCCAGTTAGATTTCATTTTCTGTTATTATCGTTTGTTTTTATCGTCACCGGCTGTCTCGAAATCGGTTATCACGATTTGACAGAAGATGAAATTGCCAATTCCAATAAGACCAACAATCCAACAACGCATACCAATCGTGACAGCGAACAGACGTTGTCTGACTGTTCAGATGGCATGGACAACGATGATAACGGCTATATCGATTGCGCAGATTACAGTTGTTTTAAATTATCAAGTGATGCCACTGAAGAAGCTCGTCGATATTGTTGTAAACAAAAATCTCCCCATTGGACTGAAAATGTCACAGAAAAAACTTTTATAACATGTTCTGATGGTCTCGATAACGACTGCGATGGTTTTATAGATTGTGAAGACCGAGACTGTGCTAACGCCACAGATCCACAAATTTACGCTTATTGCAATCCACCAGCCACAGACTGCCCGATTGCAATGCATTATTGTGAAAAAGAAAATGAAACACAATGCTGCAGCGATATGCTTTATATATGCGTTGATCATATATGGATGCTTGGTGAGAATTGTCCCGCTCTTTATACAAATGGTTACTGCGATTCTTTTTAGGAAAATCAGCCTGTGCCTGGCCTTGCTCGAAAAATGACGTTGGGAGTAAGTTTTATTACGATCAAGTTTGTAATACAGAAAACATCTTTGGCATTTATAAATGTGAATTGTCCGATCAACATCAATATGGGTTTTGGAAGAAGTATCGTGCCAAAAGCTATTGCATTTATGACGAGAACGACGATGCCTCCATACTCTCATGCAACGGCAATCACGAACTTATCCAGACGACCTGTCCCCGTGCATGTCTTTTTAAAACGAAGACTGAAGATAGCGACGATTCTGAAGCCTACTGTTCTGCAGAAAACTGCACGGACGGTATCGATAATGATGGCAATGGATACACGGATTGCGAAGACTTCGGTTGCTTTATAACCGCACGAGGCGCAACACTGGAATCGCGTAATTATTGTTGTCAAAAGAAGATGCCCGGATGGCACGAAGGCGATACAGAAACAACGTTGTCTGACTGTTCAGATGGCTTAGACAACGACTGTAATGGCTACGTCGATTGTGACGACAACGCATGCAACAGCAGCGTGAACTCACAGATTCACGCGTATTGCCATCCATAAAATGGATGGCAACTACAACAAAGCAAAACCTTCCAATTTTTTGACATATTTCCTATCATGGCTGCTGAGGTAACTTAGACAAAAAGTCAAAATAATATTTTATGAATAAAACGACAGATCTATATACCTCAGCAAATAGCCACACCCCAATATGCATTTGCTATTAAGGCAAATGCAATCGGAGCGATTGGCATCTAACCTGCGGCTTTCGCGCAACCACAGCCCGCGCTGTCTTTTGTACAATTGCATGCAGCACCATCTTTCGCGCAGTTGCAGGCAGCACCATCTTTTTTCGCGCTATCAGCCTCTTTCGCACAACCAGCATCTTTTGCACATTTGCAGTCACCGTCTTTGGCTTTTGCGCAACCAGGCGCTTTCGCATCATCCGCCTGAGCAACAGGTGCAGCCGCATCAGCTTTATCCTGGCAAGGACAGGCGAATGCATTTGTACCCACGAAACAAAAACCAGCAGCGAGTGCCATAACCAATAACTTCTTCATAATAGCTCCTTATACCAGTAGTATATCCCATCCCCCGATCAAGCCCATAAGGGCTATGCTTGCGTATAAGAGCGTCCCCCATATTCGTCAAATTAAAAATCGTATCGATATAAATACTTATTATATTTATTTTATAACATGTGTTATATAAATTATAACACATCATTCATTCTCTCGCGATCAGCTTTGTTCCGTCTGATTTCATATTTCTCAAAGCCACACCCTACATCATACATTAGCACAATATATAAACATTATTTCATATATTTTGTTTATCATAATTTTCAGAGAATCAATCGTTTGCAAAGGCATCAAAAGCGTGAAATAATAGCGCGTTTGTCGTGTGCAGCTTTGCACGGACGAGGGAGGGAGTTAGCGTTAGAATGAATCGCTGCATAAAGATACTGTTTTGTTTGCTTGTCAGTCAGCTTATGTCCACCCCAGCCCAATCTTTTGCGCAGGAAGTGGATACACGGGACACAGAATTCGCTCCAGATCACTCCAGTTGGTCAGAGCTTGAAAGCGAGCATTTCACGATGCTTTATCCTTCAAGGCGTGAATCTTTTGCACGCCACACCTTGGTCTATGCGGAACACGCGTATGCCGAACTCTCTCAAAAACTACAAACAGAAACGCGATTCAAGATTCGGATTAAGGTCATTGACCGCGTTGATGAAGTGCTACCGCTGTCAGAATCCGCCCAGAATGATTATTTTGTTCTCTCAACGTGGCCGCCACACAACATTCTCGATGGTCCCTATCGTGGCGACTGGCTTGAACGCGCTATTTATCATCATGTAGCCCATATTCTGATTCAGAATACGCAGTTCGACATTTCGCCGTTTTTAACGACCTTGCTGTACCCATTATCCTATAACAATCAATTTGTGCCGACATGGTACATTGAAGGTCTTTCTTCGTGGTACGCATCCGTACACCACACTGCCACGCCACGTCTTGATTCAATTTATGCCGCCATATTGCGCAGTGATGCGCTTTCAAACGACATTCCCAATTTGGGATCCATCATGAGCGGACGGCGATCCTGGTTGGGCGAGCGAGCAGCAACTATTTATGGTACAGCCTTTATACATGATCTGGCCGAAAAATATGATGCCCATGATTTCACCCGATGGAACCATGAAAATGTGCGTCGCCTCGTCCCATTCACCATTGACGCCACAACAAAAAGCATTTTTGGTCAAAGGCTGGGAACGCTTTACAGTCAATGGCAAGCAGAAAAGACTGACGCAATATGGAGACAGGAAATATCCTCGTACAATCCAACACCATTGAATGAGGATGTACCCATTGAAAGCGGTGATTCCGCCTTCTTTAGCGATTCAGAAGAGACGCCTTCCCACACCGTACCAGATGGTTCCCCCAATTCCACTGCATTACGCCAACACACGCGCAGGTACTACACGCAGCCATGGTTACATGAATATCCGCAAATTGTTCCAACAAAAGAGGCATTCAGCTACGTTCACGACGACGGCAAAACGACGCGAGCCATCATGTTGTATGATATCCAAACCAGATCGCGACGCACCCTCACAGAATGTCAAGGTCAGTGTGAACATCATTGGTCAGGCGACGGTGAGGTGCTTTTTTTCACAGATATCGTAGCAGAGAACCGCCATCGCTCGGAGACGATCTATTATCGAAAAATGTCGGATGTTTTATCCAGAAAACTCAGGATGCCGGCGCACGTACGTAGTTTTGCCGTCAGTGATGAAGCCGTTTATGCCGTCATCATCGACGGTGATGCACCGGAAATCTACCGCACAAAGCTTGAGGATAATGCATCGCCTGAATGTGTTTACAAAGGCAACCAGTTTGAACTCATTGAAGAAATCAGTTTCTGGAAAGATAAACAGTTGATAGCTGTGATCAGTGATGCAGACAGCAGAAGGTATGATCTATTTGTATTTACAGACGAAGGCGATCATTTGCATCCCCAACAACTCACTTTTTCAGCCCAAACAGAAATGTATCCCTTTGCCATGAAAGATGGCAATATCGGTTATATTACCGAATACGATGGAAGATACGATCTACATTCACTTGATCCATCCCGTGGTGAGGACAAAATTATCCATGCTCAGCGAGACGGCATATTTCAACCCGTTCAATCTGAAGATGGCGCATTGTATTATACAGAGATACAGGCGAATGGTACCGTCATTGCCGAAATAAAAGAAGACAGTTTTGAACCAGCACAGCCTCCCAAAACGCGCAATGAAGCTGATTCATCTCACGCCCGTTCGCCAATTTCTGAATTGTATGCCGCAGAAATAGAAAGTGTTTCAAACCTCAAATCCACACCTTATCGCGTGTGGAAAAGCCTCATACCTGAATCGGTGATGCCAGTCCTCGGCTTTAGCAAACCGACAGGGTTATATTTTGGTCTTGAGCTTAGCAATCATGATATTCTTG
>JAFOHE010000185.1 GCA_017421975.1 Pseudomonadota bacterium | reverse complement strand
GCGGGGGCTTGGCCCCCCGCAGAGGGGGTAGCGGCGTATTTTATCCCCGGTCGAGACGTATCACCACGTCTCGACCGGGGATAAAAAGCCGCGCAGGGGGCGGCTGCCCCCACAAACTGTGATAAATCGTGATGACGCGGGAATGTCGGCAATTTTTGGACTTTTGATTTCTGGATGGTTCACAGAATCAGGAAGATGTGTTAATGCTTGAGCAGTATGCCCGTCGCGTGATTGTCACAGGCGGCATCAGTCATGACAAGGTTTGATAAAGGAAAAAATGATGGAGATTTATGAGGAATTGCAGGCACGTGGCCTGATCGCTCAGGTAACGGATGAAAAAGAGATTCGTGAACTCATCAATCACGGTGGTGCCCGCTTCTATATTGGTTTTGATCCGACGGCAGATTCGCTCCATGTTGGACATTTTATGGCACTTTGTTTGATGAAACGGCTCCAGATGGCTGGGAATAAACCTGTCGTGCTCATTGGCGGCGGCACCGGACATATTGGAGATCCTTCAGGGCGAACGGATATGCGTTCGATGATGACCGTCGAGACGATCAATCACAATTGTGCCTGTTTCAAAAAACAGATGGAGCGTTTTATTGAATTTGGTGATGACGCCGCCCTGATGGTGAATAATGCCGATTGGCTTCTTGAACTCAAATATATAGAGCTTTTGCGTGATGTGGGTGCGTGTTTTTCTGTGAATAATATGCTCCGAGCGGAGTGTTACAAGCAGAGAATGGAAAAGGGGCTGAGCTTCCTGGAATTTAATTACATGATTATGCAGGCGTATGACTTTTATCATCTCAATGAGACGTATGGTTGCAACATGCAGTTCGGTGGGGATGATCAGTGGAGCAATATGTTGGCGGGGACGGAACTTATTCGCAGAAAAACGGGTAAGGATGCATACGCCATGACGATTACGCTTCTTCTTAACAGCGAAGGCAAAAAGATGGGCAAGACGGCGAAGGGTGCTGTCTGGCTTGATCCTGCCAAAACGACGCCGTTCGAGTTTTATCAGTATTGGCGCAATATTGACGACGCCGACGTGATGAAATGCATGCGTATGCTCACGTTCATTCCGCTTGAAAAAATTGACGAAATGGAAGCCTGGGATGGCTCGCGTATCAATGAGAAGAAAGAAATTTTGGCATACGATTTGACAAAACTCGTTCATGGGGAAGCTGAAGCTGAAAAGGCGCAAACGGCTGCGCGTGCTTTGTTTGCCGGAGGCGGAGACGACTCGAATATGCCGACGACGGAGCTGGCGGATAGCGATATTGATGCTTCGGGTATTAACATTCTCGATTTGCTTGTGCTTTGTAAGTTGGCACCCAGCAAGAGCGAGGCAAGAAGAAATGTGCAGCAGGGCGGTGTCCTTGTGGATGGTGAGAAGGCGGATGATATTGCCATGATAATCTCGAAAGACGCGTTAAAAGCCGGCGTCAAAATCAGGCGCGGTAAAAAAGTGTATCATCGAGCCATTATCAAGTAAGCGCGTGTTGCTTCGACAAAAAAAGCGGTGTTAAACACCGCTTTTTTTATGGTTGCTCAAAAGCATTGTTTGGCAATGCTTTGGAAAGTGTAGAATTTTTATTTGTGATCATCATCAAAGAAGGAGAAATCCAGGCCTAGGTCGGAGGCTTCGGATTTGGCATCGAGGGAGGCGTTACCGAAGAGGTCACTCAGGATGTCATCGCTATTTTTGGAAAGATCGCCGAATCCGAAGTCATCGTCTTTACCGAAGTCGTCGAGGCCTTGCAGGCTGGCAAAGAGGTCTTCGCCTTGGGTTGACTTTTGTGAAGCTGAAGGTTCGTCAGAAGCTGTTTCATTGGCTGAGGCCATTTTTTGATCCTCAGAACTTTTGGCCTGGTTGTCAGAAGTGTTTGCAGTTTCTTCATCGGATGATGCAGGTTTTTCATCGGATGATTGGGATGCTTCATGATTTGCGAGAATGTCACTGAGCTTATCCTTAAGTTCGAGAAGGGAAGCAGCAGCATCAGATGGATCAGGCAACGAAACATCGGACAAAGCCGAAGCGTCGTGGTTTTCGGTTTCTGAAGTTAATTCAGCTTTCGAGAGCAGTTCGTCGTTGATAGCGGAAAGATCAGCTTCGATATGTTCTCTCGCGTTTGCATTTGTTTTTGCCATGACATCATCGTAGATTTCGTGGACGGTTTCTTTGTTTGCAGCCATGGCTTCTTCGGCGGCTTGACGGCGGTCTGCTGCGGCTTCCTGAAGTGCAGCAAGTTTTGCATCGGTGTCATTGTCGGTTGCCATTGAAACGGTTGTGGCGTTATCCGAGGTTTCTTCTTGTTCTTCCGAAGAATTCGCAGCGCGTTTTTCGGCTTCTTCAGCAGCGCGTTTTTCAGCTTCAATGACGGCTTGTTTCGCTTCTTCCGCTTCACGACGCGCGCGTTCGCGGACGCGTTTGCGTTCTTCTTCGATGTTGAGCATGGCCTGCATCATGGAAGTCGGCATGAGATCTGCCATCGACTGCGCTCGCTTCGGTTCTGCTGGTTTGGGCTTTACTTCATTAGCGATCGAAGTTGGCATTAAATCAGCCATAGACGCCGGTTTGCGCGTTTCTGAGGCTTTTTCGGCACGCTCTTTTTCAGCCATACGCATCATCTCGGCCATGGAAAGCGGCTTTTTACTTTCTTCCGTTTTGGCATTGGCCTGTGGTTTAGCCGTCACTGTATCTGCTTCGGCGCGTTTGGTTTCACTTTCAACCGGTTTTGCTTCGGCGCGTCGTGGCATACGGCTGATATCGGGCACTTCAAAGTGCGTATGGCAAAGCTGAGTCATCAAATGAGATTTGATGTCCTTCATCATTTTTTCAAACAGCGTGTAAGCTTCGCGTTTGTATTCCTGTTTCGGATCTTTCTGTGCATAACCACGGAAGGAGATGGATTCGCGCAGTCCCGTCATATCCGTCAGGTGCTTCTGCCAAGCCTGGTCAAGCTCTTTGAGGTAGTAACTTTGTGCAAGTTCGAGGAAAAGCTCTTTTCCGGATTTACCGGCATAAGGACTCTTGTCGCCATCGAGTTCGTCGTAAATTTTGACGATCTGGTTTAGCGCCTCAATCTGTGCATGGTACTGCTTAATAATTTCATCAAAGACAAGCTGGATATGGCCTTCGCGGTCGTCTCGATTGAGTTTGAGCGAATCGACTTTCATTTTGACGCCTGTGAGCGGAATAAAG
Source organism: Pseudomonadota bacterium (assembly GCA_017421975.1). Classification (GTDB taxonomy): domain Bacteria; phylum Myxococcota_A; class Bradymonadia; order UBA4248; family UBA4248; genus RGIG464. The sequence goes on along the minus strand of JAFOHE010000185.1, from coordinate 2,114 downwards.
GCTTTAATAAAGCCGTCAAAATTCCAGTCTTCATTCATGGCTTCCGCCGGCAGGTATTTATCGGCGAGATCGAAGGTGACAGCTTCGTAGGCGTCGAGGATTTCGTTTTCAAGATCTTCGCCTTTGAGGATCTTCAGGCGAAGGCTGTAGACGGCATTCCTCTGTTTGTTCATGACATCATCATATTCGATGAGCGATTTACGGATATCGAAGTTTCTACCTTCGACGCGTCGTTGTGCACGTTCGATGGAGTTGGATATGAGGCCCGATTCGATGGCGACATCGTCTTCGTCTTCGCCCTGGGTGAGCCTGTCCATCATGGCTTTGAATTTATCACCGCCGAAGATGCGCAGAAGATCATCGTCGAAGGAGAGATAGAAGCGGCTTGCGCCAGGATCGCCCTGACGTCCGGCACGTCCGCGCAGCTGGTTGTCAATGCGTCGTGATTCATGACGCTCTGTGCCTAGAATGAAAAGACCACCCGCTGCCTGGACGCGCTCTTTTTCGGCAGCGCACTGGGCTTTGTATTTGACGAGTGCTTCTTCATAGGGCATGGATGCGTCGCTTCTTGCAAGAGCTTCTGGATTGCCGCCGAGCAAAATATCCGTACCACGACCGGCCATATTTGTGGCGATCGTCACAGCACCTTCTCGACCTGCCTGCGCGATGATTTCAGCTTCACGCCTGTGATTCTTGGCATTGAGGACGTTGTGCGGAATCCCCACGCGGTCGAGCAGTTTGCTATAAACTTCGCTCTTTTCGACTGACACAGTGCCGACGAGTACAGGCTGACCTTTCGCATGACATTCCTGTATCTGTTTGACGACAGCGGCAAATTTGCCTTTTTCATGCACATAGACGACGTCGTGATAATCTTTTCGGATGATGGGACGTGACGTCGGAATGCTGAAAACTTCGAGGTTATAGATTTTTTTGAATTCTTCAGCTTCCGTGTCAGCTGTACCCGTCATGCCGGCGAGTTTGTCGTACATGCGAAAATAGTTCTGGAACGTAATAGTGGCAAGCGTGCGGCTTTCCGCCTGAATTTCGACGCCTTCTTTGGCTTCGATGGCCTGATGAAGGCCGTCTGACCACCGTCTGCCCGGCATAAGACGCCCCGTGAAATCATCAACAATGACGACTTTGCCATTATCGACAACGTAGTTCTGGTCAAGTTTATAGAGCGTGTGCGCCTGAAGCGCTTTATTCACATGGTGAAGGTGTTCAATGTATTTCGGATCATAGATATTGTCGATTTTGAGGTATTTTTCGACTTTCTCGATACCGGATTCATTGAGGGATACGCTTTGCGCTTTTTCGTCTACGGCGTAGTCCTCGTCGCGTTTGAGGAAAGGTACGATTTTGTTGATTTGATAGTAGAGGTTAAGATCCTGTTCAATTTGTCCTGAAATAATGAGCGGTGTTCGTGCTTCGTCGATAAGAATAGAATCGACTTCATCGACGATGGCATAATTGTGGCCACGCTGAACATAATCCGCGAGCTTGAATTTCATGTTGTCGCGAAGATAGTCAAAACCAAACTCATTGTTTGTGCCGTATGTGATATCAGCGGCGTATGCGGCGCGCCGCGTCGTGTTGTCGAGATCGGAGAGGATCTTGCCGACACTCAGACCCAGGAAATTGTAAATCTGACCCATCCAGTCGGCATCACGACCGGCAAGGTAATCGTTGACGGTGACGAGGTGGGCGCCTTTGCCAGACAAAGCATTGAGATACATTGGGCTCGTCGCGACAAGTGTTTTACCTTCACCTGTTTTCATTTCGGCAATCATGCCGCGATGAAGGGCCACGCCACCGATCAGCTGAACGTCATAATGGCGCATGTTTAGCACGCGTTTGCTCGTCTCTCGGACAGTGGCAAAAGCTTCCGGAAGAATGTCATCAAGGGTTGCACCGTTGGCAAGCATTTCCTTGAATTTGGCTGTCTGCGCCTTCAGATCACTGTCCGAAAGGGCGGAAATGTCCGGCTCGAGCCGGTTAATTACTTCAATGGTCGGTTGAATCTTGCGCAGCATGCGCTCATGGCTTGTACCAAAAATGCGTTTGAAAAAATTACCAATTCCCATAATAAATATACTCCAAAGCCTAGGCTG
>JAFOHE010000184.1 GCA_017421975.1 Pseudomonadota bacterium | reverse complement strand
AGGCTAAATTTCATGGCAAATGCGCCGCCGAGCGAATTACCAACGAGAACGGTATCCGATTCCGGTTCGATCTCCCGAATCAGAAGATCGCGTGTTACGTAATAAGCTTCTTCAAACGTAAAACCGTCATCAGCAGGTCCCGATAACCCGTGTCCGGGAAGATCAAAAATCACAAATTGAGACGCGCGTTTGCGAAGACAGCGAATCAGGGGGAGCCAAGAACTCCCTGTAGCAGCAATACCATGTATAAACACCACCGTCGGTCCGGTCGATAACTGTCCGGGCAGATGTACGACGTGGATAAGGCGTCCACGGATCTTTTTGAACACGGGCGGCAAAACGTTAAGACTAGGCATCACCATGACGCTTCCTCTTTTGGAATAAAAAAGGGGAATGTCCATGCTGACACTCCCCATAATTCAGGATAAGAAACGAAAATTAATCTTCGTCCTCGAACTCATCTTCGTAATCTTCGTCTTCCACATCTTTGTACTGCATGATCAGCGGAAGGTTCGCCTTCAGAGCTTCATTGACGTGGGCGCTGAGAAGATACCAGGCAACTTTCGCATCACGAAGTTTGTCGTCATCATCGAACGTCAATTCTTCAATGTCAGCTTCCGTAATACTGGTGTCAAGGTGAATGGCTTTTGCGAGGTTATCAAGTTCCGCGCGAAGAGCCTGAAGTGAAGATATTTCGATACAATTCTCATCATCTTCACAATCACATTCATCATCATGGCAATGACAATTTTCGTCATCGCAGTCACAGCCATCTTCGTCTTCATCTTCCGTATTAATTTGTGCCACAAAAGGCAGGTCAACGGGAAGGAAGAAGCTTTCGCATGCCGTACCGACGGTCAGAAGATGGGGATACTTTTTGAGGTCTTCATTTTCGGTATAATCGCCAATTCGGTCAAAAATGGGCGAATCAAAGATAGCATCGCCCTCGCCGAGTTCCAGATCTTCGGGGTTTTCGCCAAGTTCGAGGGCACCAGCAACAGCCTGAAGGGCACTAAACTGACTGTCGAGAAATGCACAGACGTTGATCTCATCTTCAGCATTCGCCGGATCGGGATCCGGTTCATCCCATGCGACCTTTTTCCCATAATGGTCGCTCAGCACCTGCTGAAGCTCTCCAATATTCTGCTTGACCTCGTCAAGAGAGTCCCCCTGTTCATTCCAGTATTCTTTGAGAGCCATGACAAATAATTCGTACATTTTTTACCTCGCAAAAAAAAGTAGAGTATGCTGCCCAAACGGCGCAGTTTCATTAGATTTTACTCTATTTTTTCACAATTATGCAAGCATTATCCGAATGCCCGTCCATTTCCACGACAAACGTAGCGATATACGTCAAAACCATCCATTGCGTACCTTTCCACGAGCTGCATCGTTTTGGGCAAAGCCGGATAAAAGCGGTCACAGGTATAGTGACCATGCATTCGGCTCAGGATGAGTTCATCAGCAAACGCCATCGTTCCGGCATAGACGCGGGCACCGCCCCCAATATAGATAACCGCATCCGTTTTGGCGGCAATCTCAAAGACACGCTCGATCTTCTGGCTCCACGACACTGGCATGCAAATGCCTTCCCCCGATACGGGCATAAGACCATGTGGACAGCATGATGAAAGCACGACGATCCGACGACCGGGTAACGACGGTCTGCCGAGGCTCTCATACGTCACGCGCCCCAAAACGACAATGTGCCCTTGCGTCTGTCGGCGAAAAAACTGACGATCCGCCGGACAATCCCAGGGTATCCGCCCCCTAAATCCAAGGCCCCCGCCTGCTTCAACAGCTGCAATCTGGATAATACGGAGCGTTGTGTCGGTTTTCGTATCGAAATTCATCGGTAAATCTGTTAGTATCATATATTGCTAATGAGGAAAGTTCTGCTAAATTAAGTAGAACGTAAATTCAACCCTGCCACATTCCAGGGCTGAAACAAATAATTATAAATCACAAATATACTCCACTTCAAAGGAGACAACGTATGCGTCAACTGAAATCCTATCTAGCCTTAACCTTAGCTGCATCCCTCTGCATGACAACGGCTTTCGGTTGCTCGGACGACGCGGCAAACAAAATTGTCCTCGATGACGATTTTTATAATGATGTGCCGGGTGAAGATAATGGCAATGCCGGCAATGGTTCTGGCGGACACGGCAACGGCGGACACGAATACGTCCCCAAAGATGAGGGTTGGGAAGTCGTCCTCGTCCCCGCCATGGTCACTGACGTCGAAGTCGCGAACAAAGGCCTCGCCAATTTGCGTGTACAACTCGTCTCCATCGTCGATGATGAAACGCTCAGCGAAGGCGTTGCTGATCAGTCCGTCGAATGGGGTATCGAAAATGATTCGACGCTCGTCTCTGTCAGACCTTCACAAACCTTCACCGATGAAAACGGTATCGCCAATGTCTCCGTCGTCGCCGGCGCCGTCGAGGGCAATGCCACCGTCATCGCTTCCAATGAACGCGCACCAAAACCCGTCAAATTCAACATCGCCGTCGGCCCCATTCCCACCGGCAATATGCGCGTCATCGCCTCCTATTCCGGTTACGCTCCCGTACGCAATTATTCCATCCGTCTCTACGACAAAAAAGAAGTCGATTGCTCCCTCTTCGACGCCACTCACCTGCCTACCGCAGAGCCCCTCATGACCGTCGATAGCCCTTATGCAACCTTCCAAAATCTCTCCATCGAAGGCAATTACTCCGCTGTCGCATACGGTTACGCCGAAAATGGTGCCATGGTCGCCCTCGGTTGCACCATCACAGGTACCAAAATTATCGAAGATCAGACGAGCGAAGTCTACGTCCCCATGAAGACCATTGACCTCGATCCCACAACCACTTACCACGTCAGAAGTTACTTCGACTTCGGCGATATCGTCTCAAGCCTCGGAAGCGTCGGCAAAATGATCTCGATGATCACCAACTTCGCTTCAAATCCAGGTGGAACGCTTTTCGATATTCTCTGGAATGACATCATTGTTACAGCCATAGACCAGGCCTTACCGAGCGCTATCAGTTGGGGATTGACAAAAATTATTGAATTATCCGGCCTTGACAATACGGTGGCCAATTGGCTTAACGGTTATATTAAAGAAAATTCAACGGCATGTAAAATCGGCCTCTTCGGTTGCCAGCTCCGAAACATCGTCCGCACCATGGAACTCACGGGTGACCTCTCCATCGAAAAACTCGGCGATCTCGAACTCAAAGGCACGAACGCTTACAGCGGTCTCTCCGTCTACTGGCGCATCGGCTGCGAAAACAGCCCTGATCCAAACTGCGGACGATACCACTACTCCATGGAGTCCCTCAATCTGGGTACCCAAGTCAACGTCCTTGAAGGTTCCTGGAAAGGTTCCCTCTCCAATGGCTACGACCGCATCGCCATCGAGAGCCACGACCTCGCCATGTATTACGGCAGACTCGTCACGTTCCTCATCAACAATGTTCTCCTGCCACGCATCGCTAACGGCGCCACCAACTTTAATGATGCCATCGCCAATTGGATTAACTGCTCCAGCATGGCCAAATGGCTTGATGAAAACATCTATATTGATGTCTACTTATGGAAATGGGAAGGTATTTCCTATGCAACAGGCCTGAGTTGGTGCAAGTCCCTCTCCTCAACGCTCGGCTCCGTCCTCAACTTCGCTTCCAGTATGGCGACGCTCCAAAAACTCAATTCCAACGTCTCCATCAGCGGCTCCGGACTCATGAAAGACTCTTCCCTCGACAACGTCGTCGATATCATCGACAATGGCCGCTGGAACGGTAGCATGACGCTTACAACCAAAAATGACGACGGCTCAACCACGACGACGTCTACCGCCGTCATGGGCATCTGGAGCGCCTATAACAAGAAAAATGACGGCTATTGCACGTACGAAAAAACAGCCTCTGATTCGGACGACCAACTCTGTGCCTTCCCGCCCATAGACACGAGTGCCCTCGTCACGGGTGGACTCTGCGATGAATACGCCAAATGTGCTAAATAGTCTGGCTTGTTTTTTGTGAGGGGGAAGTCTCCCCCTACGCGGCTATTGACCGCCCATAGGCGATCAATACGCCGCTACCCCCTTCTTCTCCCGTAACGCTTGTCAATGATGATGTTTTTACTATGATCCATTATGATGTTTTCGTCATCGGCGAGGTCTTATGGGATCTTTTGGGTACTTCGGCCACGCCAGCCGGTGCTCCGCTCAATTTTGCACATCATCTCCAAAAACGCAGCCTTACCCCCTACCTCGTCTCCGCTGTCGGCGTCGATGACGAAGGGGCCGCACTCCGTAAGGCCATCGAAAAAGAAGATATCCCTCACGCCATTTCATGCGTCGGTGCAAAAACGGGGGCTGCCAAAGTCATTCGCACAAACGAAACACAAACCTTTGAACTCACTTGCCCAGCAGCGTGGGACTTCATTCATTCCTCAGATGAAATTCTCGAGGCGGCAGCTTCCGCATCTGCCATCTACTTCGGGACACTCGCACAACGAAATGAAATCAGTCAATCTACCATAAGGGAATGTGTCAATTCCTTTTCGGGAAAACTGAGAATTCTTGACGTCAATCTGCGCCCCCCCTTCGATGACCTAGAAATACTGCGTTGGTCCCTGCGACACTGTGATATCCTCAAATTCAGTCTCGAAGAAATCAACGCCATTTCTCATGCTCTCTTTCGTTCGCGCATCGATGATCCACAAATCATCGTCCAGGCTTGCATAGACAATTTTGGCATAAAAATCATCATTGAGTCCCTCGGCGAATACGGTGCCCGTCTTTGGACTTCCGACGGCGTTTACACGTATGCCAAAGCACCCAAAGTCAATGTCGTATCAACCGTCGGTGCCGGTGATGCTCTCCTCGCCTCATTCATGGCTGCGCTATTTAACGAAATTCCCATAAAAACTGCTCTGCGCATGGCTGTGTCCTATGCTTCCGAAGTCATTAGCCAATAAAGAAAAACGTATCGCGGTTGGCATAACCATAGATGGGGGGATGTTGCTAAACCTACATGTAGTTGTTATTATTTCTCAAAAAAACACATGAACAACAGTAACACGGAGCGCATGGATGGCATAACCATAGATGGGGGGATGCTACCAGACCTACATGTAGTTATTACCATTTCTCAAAAAACACGTGAACAACAGTAACATGGAGCTTTACATAGACCAAAAATTGGGGAATCTCTGTGTTTCGCGCTATCATCCTTATGCGGCCGCTCAGAAACCGCTCATGCAAACTGCATGACCACGGTGTGACGTTTCTGATGCGGTAGATGTTTAACTCTGACGCCGAAACGGATGCGCGTTCACCAAAGCCATTCATCTGTACGTGATATGGCATATCTGCGACCACAACACCACGGCGATCTGCCGGCATGATGCCACTGGATGCTTCAAAATGACTGCTCCCGAAAAACGTCCCACTCCCGATATCCTTCAACAGCCACGCGGTTTTCATCTCCTCGGCGTTTGTGGCACCGGCATGGGTGCCCTCGCTGTTTTGCTCCGTGAAAAGGGTTACATCGTCTCTGGATCCGACACCGGCTTCTATCCGCCAATGAGCGACATTCTCCTGAGAAACAATATCCGCGCTTTCACCGGCTGGGATCCTGTGCAACTTGATCCCCTCGATCCCCTAAAAGATATCGTCGTCGTAGGCAATGTTTGCAGACGAACAAATGAAGCCTGCGTCGCCGCAATGGAGCGCGGATTCTGCTGCATTTCTCAACCAGAAGCACTCTATCACTTCTTTCTAAAAGAAGCTGATCACAGAATCGTTATCTCTGGTACACATGGCAAAACAACGACTTCTTCCCTCGTCGTCAACATCTTTGAATCTGCCAAACGCGAACCTTCCTTCTTCATCGGAGGCGAAGTCAAATCTCACGGTTGCGGTGCTCATTGCGGAAATCATGACGTCTTTATCGCTGAAGGCGACGAATATGACACGGCATGGTTCGACAAAGTGCCAAAATTCTGGCATTACGCTCCAACCTGCCTTTGCATCAATAATATCGAATTCGACCATGGTGATATTTATAAAGATCTTGACGAAATAATTTGGGTTTTCGAAAAACTCGTCGATGATATGCCCAAAGACAGCATCATCTATTATAATGCCGATGACAAAAATGCCCCCAACGTTGCAAAACGTGCCATGGAGCGTGCCGTAGGCTTTGGTTTGGATAACGGCGATTTCCGCGCAACAAACATCATCTTTCATGATGGCGGAACGCGTTTTGACATCGTTACACCACAAAACGGCACACTTGCCATCGAAAGCCCTATGACCGGGCGCCATAACGTTTATAATGTGACGGCTGCCTGTGCCATAGCACTCCAACACGGCATCTCGATAGAACAAATTCAAAAGGGCATCGCTAGCTTCCTGGGCGTTAAAAAAAGACAGGAATGTATTGGCGTAAAAAACAATATTACAGTTTATGACGACTTCGCACACCATCCCACTGCCGTTCGAGAAACTGTCAGAGCCATTCGCGCAAGGCATCCTCAAGCCCGTCTATGGGGTATTTTCGAAATGAAAAGCAATACTTCCAGACGCGCTATTTTCCAACATGAATATCCAGAAGCACTCGCCGAGGCCGATATCGTCGTTCTTAGCGCACCATGGAAAAAAGACGACCTGCCGCCTGAATTGCTCATCAATATCCCCAAAATCGTTGAAGACCTTAAATCAAAAGGTATCGAGGCTTACATGATTCCAACGGTCGATGAAATCGTCGATTTCGTCGCAAAACACGTCAAGCCAGGCGACGTCGTTCTCGGAATGAGTGGCTCCGCTTTCGGCGGTTTTCATAAAAAATTACTCGACAAGCTCGACGGATAAGCCCAAAATGCTTTGCCCCGTCTGGATATGTGTCAACGACAAATGCAACAGGGTAAATAGGCTTTGCCTGAACTTTGAACGATGATGGCTTATGACAATTCGAAAGACTTTGCCAGATCTGGATTTTCAGCATGACAGAAGGTACTCAATATCAGATCATTGACCGCATTGATGTCGGTGGCATGGCCGAAATCTTTAGAGCAAGAAATCTCGATACGGGCGAGATCATGGCCATCAAAAGAATTCTGCCTGTCCTCGGACAACAAGCAGAATTCGTCGATATGTTCGTTGACGAAGCCGCAATTTGTATGTTTCTCAAACATAAAAATATCGTGCGCGTCTACCAATTGGGCATGATGGGCGATGATCTCTTTTTATCCATGGAATACGTCGCTGGCATTAACCTGCGCGAACTCCTGAACTTTGCTAATCATTACGATTACCATCTACCTGTCAGCGAAGCTGTCCTCATTGCCATTCAAATCCTCGATGGCCTCGAATATGCCCACAATTGCTGCGATGATGACGGTGAACCGCTCCATATCATTCACCGAGATGTTTCGCCGCCAAACATTTTATTGGGCTACAATGGCGACGTAAAAATCACAGATTTTGGCCTCGTCAAAGCAAAAACACAAATGACAAAAACCGTCCCAGGTCTCATTAAGGGGAAATTTAGTTATCTATCCCCTGAAGCTGCTTATGGCGAAAGCATAGACATTAGAAGCGATATTTATGCCGTCGGGATCATTTTGTGGGAAATGCTTACAAGCCGCCCTCTCTACTCGGATCCCGTCGAAATGAAGATCCTCGATCTTGTGCGTCGTTCCATCGTGCCTGAGATTGGACAGTATAATTCAAATGTTCCCCCTGAATTGGAGGCCATTGTTCGCAAAGGTCTCTCAAGGACAAGAGCAGGACGCTATCAGACCGCACGCGAATTTGCCAATGACCTGCGCGATTTTTACAATACCATTGGCCGTCCCAAATCGACGTTAGGACAAATCGTCACATCTATTCGCCCACCAAAAGAAAATGATGAAATCGCTAAAGCTGGTGCTGAATTATCTGCCCTAGGTCCGACATCCGTCAGTGCCCTCATTCCACTTCCAAAATTAGAAAATGCTATTAAAGAAGGCAAAGCCGCTAAAGCAGCACATGACATCTCCCAAAAAACGGCACCATCCGATGATGAAAAACATATCGATGATGAAGAAGAATTCCTCATTGATTTGCATGATATGCAATCCCTGACTGAGGAAAATAGCCCAAAAGCAATGCGTGCAAAAAAGCCAGAATTAAATGCAAAAAAAACGATTGCTTCCCCAAAATTAGAAAAGCCACCTAAAGAAGATAATCGCCCCCTGTATATTGCTATCGTTATCCTTATTGTTTTGTTGCTTGGCTTATTGGTCGCAATGGCATCTTTTTTGTTTTGATACATGTTCATGATAAAGGATAATCGCTATGATATGGAACGCTGATCCACGCTGTGCAGAAATTATTCAAATTCATTCGATAAATGTATGGCATCTCGCTGAAAAAATCGCTAAAAATAGTAAATTTGCTGATGCTATTGATTATATGTTTCTCAAAGAAGCCTGCATGCTTCATGATTGTGGTATTATTTTTGTCCAAGCACCATCCATTTTCTGCTTCGGTGATGAACCCTATCTCAAACACGGTATGCTCGGCGCCGCTTACCTTAGAAAAATTGATAAAACACGCTATGCTCGCGCGGCTCGCGTCTGCGAACGACATATTGGCGTCGGCTTAACGGCACAGGAAATCATCGATGCAAATCTTCCGCTCGAACCACGAGACTTTCTACCCGAAACGTTTGAAGAAAAACTCGTCTGCTATGCTGACAACTTTTTTAGCAAAGACCCGGATCATCTCCATATTCAAAAATCTTTTGATCACGTCGCCGCTTCAACAGCTCGCTTTGGTCAAGGCCCTCTCGAACGCCTCATGACGCTTAAAGCACTCTTTTCATCGAGTAATATAGATGACTGATGGAGCTATACACATTTTTAGATTGCTGTTTTCATTTTTAATGTTTTTCTTATTCAACCTATAAATTATACGTCATAAACACACCAACTTTATCACACAAACAATATACATTTATACACAATCATTTAACAACTCTTTTTTTTACAATATTTTTAAACACATCAACATACATCCTTTCAACTACAACTTCATATCCAATCGATTTCAGCACACTTTACACAATAAAGTACACAACATACCAATCGAAAAATTTTATCCCAAAAAGCAATCAATAATCTATAATCAGTGTTGACATATTCTACCAAAAAAGGAAAAATCATTTCGCTGACGAACGAAACTTTGTACGTTCAAAGCCATTGCTCTATTAAAAAACGATTATTTCACATTGTTTTTCAAAACATTTTGAATTTTATAATTTTGTGCTTAGTCACGGAGGAAACATGTATAAACATATCATTCAAATTTCAATTTGTATAACAACAATCATGGTGACTGGCTGCACGCTTGAAATGCCACAAAAGTACAATCCGTGTCCGAACAATTCGGTCGCTGAAGTAGGAAAGCTATCCTACATTCTCAGCCAAGATAATAAACGATGCAACTGGGATGAATGTCAGAATGAAGAAAACTGCTGCCCTGGGTTTTCAGCAGAACAAAAACAATGGGCAAGGGAGGCGTTTCAGTTTAATGTTTGTCCAGATGCCTCAGACTTCAACTTCTGCGCCAAAGATAACGATGGTCTCTACTATTGCAACAACACCCTCATCGTTGTCCAAGAATGTCAGACAAACAACGATTGTTCCAATCAACCAGGAATTAGCATTGGTGTCTGCATGGATGGAGAATGCATGGCACAACAATGCCAGGAAAACTATCACCTCAACGGAGCCATTTGTGAGGTTGACACTGATGCAAATTGTGGTGCGCCAGGAAACGCCTGTGGAAATGGCAAAAAGTGTGTCAAGGGTAAGTGCGAACTTACATGCCCACCAGACCAGACAATCTGCGGTGAACGTTGTGTCAATTTTAATCAACTCCATATTGAATCATGCTCCGAAGACGGAAAAATAACGTGCTTGACTTCTTTTCGTAATTGCAACAATAATCCTGAAGACGGATGTGAAATACCGTTACAAAATGAATTACACATTGCGTTCTGTAACGAAGAAACTGGCGCTATTTTCTGTGAAGACAATTACCTCGACTGTGACATGAAAATAGAGAATGGCTGCGAAATTCAGCTTCATGACCAAGATACGCATATCTCTGGATGTGGTGAAGAATTAGGTTCAATCACATGCGAACCTGGATTTGTAAACTGCGATGACAGTTTAACCAACGGATGCGAAACACCGCTTCACAATGAACTTAATATCGACAGTTGTGATGAAAATAAAAATATCCTCTGCATGGAAGGATACGCCAACTGCGATGGAAATAACGCCAACGGATGCGAAAAACCCACTGCATCCCAACACATTGCCCAATGCGAAGATGCTGAAATCAAGACTTGCATGGATGGATGGGCAGACTGTGACAAAGAATACGGCAATGGATGTGAAACCAATATCTATGATGACAGTAAAAACTGTGGTGCCTGCAACAAAACATGTGATGAATATCAGGCTTGCAATTTTGGCACGTGCGGCATCGCGTGTAGTGACTCAAAATTTGCATGTCAAAACCAATGTATTCAAACGACATTGCACGTTGCAAGCTGCGCAAATGATATTGTCACGTGCGAATCAGGCTGGGGAGACTGTGATGGAGAAATTTCAAACGGTTGTGAAGTCGATCTCTCAAATAATAATATGAACTGCGGAAAATGTAACAACGAATGTTCAAACGGACATTTGTGTGAAAATTCAGAATGTAGTACTAATTGTCCTCAAGATGCAATTTTATGCCAGGATTTCTGTTATCCACCTGCCATGCATGTTAAGTCGTGCTCTGACGCAGGGAATCTGGAATGTGCCACTGGTTATAAAAATTGTAGCGGCGATTTGCATGATGGATGCGAAATCAATATACAATCAGATTCCAATAACTGCGGCGAATGTAATAACAAATGCGCTGAAGGCAAGTCATGTATTAACGGCAGTTGTACGGTTTCCTGCCTCAGTGGCCAGAAAAACTGCGGTGGTGAATGTGTCAGCATCGCATCCGTACACGTCCAGGACTGTACAGAAGCTGGCGCATTAACGTGTGTGAGCGGTTTCCTCGACTGCGATAAAAATGTCAGTAACGGATGCGAAATTGACATGAGCGCCATGCACGTCGCTTCATGTAATGCTGGCACCTTACAATGCTCTCCAGGCTATGGTGATTGCGATAGAATCACTGGCAACGGATGCGAAACAAATACATTGACTGATAATAATCATTGTAGCGAATGCGATAACAAATGTGATAATGGGAAAATATGCTCCAGCGGCGAATGTTCATCAAACTGCGGTAGCGGCACAACGGCATGTCAAGGCAGCTGTCTGCCTTTCGATGATATGCATATTGAATCTTGCCCAGAGACTGGAGCTTTAATTTGCAAAGCTGAGTATGCTAACTGCGACAATCAAATATCGACAGGTTGCGAGGCAAAAATTGTAAATGACGACAAAAACTGTGGCGCTTGTGGAAAAACTTGCGATACACAAAATATGATGTTCTGTGATTATGATGCCTGTACCATCAATAATGTTTGTGGTGATTTGGCCACTTGTTCAGTCGATGGCGAAAACACATGCGTCGATCTCAATACGAATGTCAATAACTGCGGTACATGCGGTTTGGCATGCGCCACAGGGCAGGCGTGTTACGATGGTTACTGCATGCAAAAATGCGTCCTCGACTCTTCCTGTTCGGGCGGAAAATGCGTCGATGGCGTTTGTCTGAATTGCACCACATACAGCCCTTCATCAAATAACTTAATGGAATTGTGTTACACGACTGCCGATGTATCAAGTAGCACGCAAAGTACATTAACTTTCCCACGCGCCATTTATATTGGTAGCCTCACGTTAAATAACAATAAAACAGTGACCGAAATCAATATTCCAAATATGAGAAGCGCAAATATCATCACAATTAATGCAAATACAAAACTCAAAAAAATCACCTTCGATAAATTAGAAGATGTCATCAGTCATTTTGAAATCACAGAAAATGCTGCCCTTAATTCCATTGATATGCATTCGCTGATAAAAATCAGCTCCAAGAATTTTTCTACGCTCGCTTTTAATGACTTACTCTCATCGTTGTCGCTGACATCCTTGTCATCCATTGGTAAATTCGAAATTTCTAATAACAGATCTCTGACAACGATAGAATTTCCATCACTCACGACGATTTATCAGTCCCTGCGGATTTGGTCGAATGCTACCCTGACATCACTCAGCTTCCCAATTCTCTCCTATGTCTTTGCACTCACCATTAAATACAATGCCATGTTAGACAGTACATGTGCCCCTTCGGATTACACGCACGCCGGTTCAGGCATTACGTTTACCGAAAATAACAATAATGAATTATCCTCTTGTGATTAAATGGTTAAAGCAATATCATTGCTGACACAAAACTGGCGTGACAATACTGATATTTTGAGCTGTTTCACGACATAGTTCTGCACACCGTATTGGCCGTAAGGCCAATACGGGTATTTTTTTCATCTACAAATGAGATTCAACACGGTTCAATCCAATTTTTGCAAAAGACCGGTTGCGTCTCCTTCATGATATAAATTAACTTTATTGAATTCGTCTAAAATCCTCTCCGGTATACACCCTGACGGGATTGCCGCGCACAAGTCTCGTATGCTCGCGCCAGGCTTGATTTTTCTGCGTCTGTTCTGCCTCAGCAGCACGTTCTGCAAAAACGGCCTTGAGCTTTTCCATAGCGATACGGCGGTTTTGAAGCTGACTCCTTTCTTCGGTTGCCGTGACAGTAATCCCCGTCGGGACATGGGTGAGTCGAACGCCAGTTTCGACTTTATTCACATTCTGTCCGCCGTTTCCACCGCAATGGAAACGCTCAAATCGAATATCGCCTTCCTGGCATACAACGGCAACAGGTGGAATAACGCTCACGTGTATGAACCAATTTTTTCGTCCATGAGTCGGGCGAAATGGGCTCTTACATATCCACTCCACCGTTCCTTCAAAGCCAATCAACACATCCGGTGCCACAAACAAAATGGATTTATGACACCCCCGCTTTATGGCCTCTCTGGCATGACATAACAAAATATCTGGATGCGCCTTTTTGAGCGATTCATAAAGAAGCGTCACAGCACGCGCACATTCCAACGGACCAAGACCAGCACTAATCT
>JAFOHE010000183.1 GCA_017421975.1 Pseudomonadota bacterium | reverse complement strand
CGTGTATTCTTTTGGGAACCCCTACGGGGTTCAAGGGATTTTGGGCTTCACCATTACCCCCGGCGTTGCCGGGGGCTACACGCCTAAAGCCCTACGGGCTTTGGACGGATTCATGCCAAGTTTAAATGCTGTATCCCTACGTCCCACGCCTGTTATCCTTGACCTGTGACTTAGTCCGTGCGATAATGTAATGTTGTTTTCTTACTTGAAGAAAACAACGTGAAAGGTTCAAAGAGCCATCATTTCATTTTTTAAAGGCGTTAGGAAGCGATACAAAGTCATGCGTATATTGAGATCTCTCAGTTTTATGGCCGCGGGGTGGGTCTTCGTATGCCTCCTCTCTGCCTGCCAGGCTCCCCCCGTCTGGGAACGAAATGATCCTGAGGTTGTACTCAAAGGCTTTCTACAATCCGCTGAAGCTCAAAGAACTGATCTCGTTTGGCATTACCTGGGCCAAAACACACGCACACATCTACAACAAAAGGTGGATGCCTTTAATGCCCGCTTCAAAGGCGTGATGTCACGCCAACCCGAAGATATGATCCGATTCGGGCACGTGATCTCTTCGACAAGAGAATACAAAAAACTTGAACTCATCCAATCGGATGAAACCGGTGCCACCGTCAGAATCATTCGCCATGACGCGTCCAATCTCGATGTCGAGATGAAAAAAGAAAATGGACGTTGGACGATCGATCTGCCGATAGAAACTATTTAAGGATTTATGATGAGTGAATGGACATTTAACAGAGTCAATTCAGGTGACACAATCCTCGATCGATACGACGTCATTAGCGTTCTGAGCGAAAATCAACTCGGCTTGTCATGCCTCGTCAATGATCGTTCGAGCAACCAGAACTACCTGTTCTGTCAACTTTCGTTCGAATGTTCGCCTGAGCGCGTCGATGAAATCCGGGCCATCGTCGATAACCTCAAACAACTCAATCACAAAAGCGTGGCCGCACTTTATGACTTCATCGTTGATGGTTCGACGGGCTACATATCCATGGAATATATTGACGGGGAATCGTTCGAATCGCACATCAAAATGCGCCGTGAACGCGGACAGATCCTCGGACTCAAAGCCGCCTACAGCTTCCTCGCACACCTTTGTGCCGGCATCGAGCTTTTCCACCAGCACGATTTCATCTTCGGTGGCCTTACGCCACGCGCCATCTATGTCACCAACCAGGGACGCGTCAAAATCTCCAATATCATCCTGTGTTTCCTCGCAGACAATTACCTCGATGATGCAAGCCGAATGGCCTATTTCTCCGGTCCATTCGTCGCACCTGAAGTCCGCGAAACGCGCGGCAGTGCCACAAAACAAGCGGACGTCTACTCCCTTGCGCTCCTCTTTACGGAACTCCTGAGCAGCGCTTCGCTCGAAAAATTCGACTCCTCCCCTGAAACCTTTATCGCCGCTATACCTGGCGTCTCTTCCGCTGTCAAAGAAACCCTCTTCTCGGCCGTCAAACCCGATCTCTCCGATCGACTCGTCGATGTCCAAATGCTCAAAGAAGCGCTCAAAGCCGCCGTCGATGCACCCGCTGACAACGATCTCTCTTCCATCGTCATGGGCGTCGTCGATCTCAGAGCACTCTCTGCTTCCACTGATATGCCCATCATTGATCCGGGACAAAGCCAGGCAAGAAAACTCGATCTCTTCGACAAAAATCCCTCAGGAAGCACGCCTTCTATCAGTCGACGCATGAAAAAAGATGTCTGGATCTTCCAAAAAGACGGCATTGATTACGGCCCCTTCACCGTCGATGGCATCCTCGAAAAACTATATGCCGACGAAATCCACGAAAAAACGCTCATCCTGCATACCGTCACTAAAGAAAAACTGCCCCTCGAGGAAATCCCGGAATTCGCCGAAAAAGTCAAAGCCTATATTCCTGTGCGTGAAGCAAACCATGAAACGCGAAAGGCTCAAAAACGCAAAAAACAACGACAAACACAAGGCGCCCTCTCCGGCATCATCATCCTTGCCATTCTCATCTTCGGCGGGTTTTCGGCCTTTTCCTGGTACATGATCCAACAAATGGCTCCGCCCGAACCCCTCGCCTTCAACGACGCCTTCGCACCCTTCGAAAAGAAATTCGAACCGCCAAAAGAAGAAGAAGTCTCCCTCAATGTCGATGATAAACAGGCGCTCGCACTCTTCGATCCCAAAGCCAGTGCTAAAGAACGTGAAGCTGCAATGGCTGCCTACGAAGCCGAACACCGCAAAAAATATGAAGCGCTCAGACGACAAATGGCGGCAAGCAAAAAATCTGCTGGTACTGCTGCTGGCGACGAAATCGACACCATCTCCTTCGAACTCGACGAAAATGGTAACGAAATTCTGCCTCTCCAGGACTGGGAAATCGACGAACAAGTCAGAAGCCCCCGTGCACTCCGAAAACAGTCTGACTGCTTCGCAAAATACGCCAACGGACGTGCCCAAAAAGTCATGGTCAACTTCGTCATCGAACAAAGCGGTAACGTCCAGGGACTGCGTACTAACGCTCAGGGTGAGCTCAATACTTGCCTGATCGATGCCTTCTCGTCCCTTAAATTCCGTCGCTTCGGTGGCACGCGAAAACGCGTTTCCTACCCACTCGTCTACGATTAATATATCAAATAAATTTGCCTAAACCAACTTTACCTTTGTAGCACGGCCTATGACTTCGTCATACGGCCGTGCGCGCCGCTATCGGTTTACCGATACGCGGCGCTTCTAGTTTTACTTGGCGACGCCTCCTTCTGAAAAAGACGTCTCTCATCCCTGCAACTTCTTCTTCGCGCATGACGGATAATTTTGAAATCTATGAGGACGATCAGATCATTGAACTCGTCCAAAAAGGTGATCAGCATGCCTTTGCCGTGCTATTCAAACGCTACAATATGCGCTTGTTGCACGCCTCGTATGCCATTGTCCATAATCTGCAAGATGCCCGCGAAATCACACAGGAAGCTTTCGTCAAAATTTATACGAATATCGCAAAATTCCAACTCGGTACCAACTTCTATACTTGGGCTTATCGAATTGTACGCAATCTTTCCATCGACCGATATCGTCGTAAAAAAACTGCAAAAGAAGTCGAATTCGACAGCGATTATCAACGCAATTTCTCTCGCCCAGAAGAAGTCCTGCCGCCAAGCCTCGGCATTAATCCCGAAAAAGTCTGCACGACTGCAGAACTACGACAACAAATCTCCAAAGCCCTCGATTCCCTTAGCGAAAAACATCGCACCATACTCATTTTGCGTGAAGTCGATGGACTACAATACGACGAAATCGCCGAGGTACTCGGCATTCAAACGGGAACCGTCATGAGCCGTTTGTTCAACGCCAGAAAAAATATGCAGGCCTTTCTGCGTGATTACCTCGAATGTAATGATCTCAAAAAGTAGAGCCGTTCCACAGAACCGCCATTTCGTTGGTTAAAAAACAACATTTCGTTATTCCGCGGAAACAACATTTGATGCCATTTTTTGTAGGGCCGTTCCATGGAACGGCCATTCCGATTACATGGAACGGCCATTCCGATTACATGGAACGGCCATTCCGATTACATGGAACGGCCATTCCGATTACATGGAACGGCCATTCCGATTACATGATACCACCATTTTCATCAATGCCATGGTACCGCCATTTCGTTGGTTAAAAAACAACATTTCGTTATTCCACGGAAACAACATTCGATGCCAATTTTTGTAGGGCCGTTCCATGGAACGGCCATTCCGATTACATGAAACCACCATTCCGATTACATGGAACGGCCATTCCGATTACATGGAACGGCCATTCCGATT
>JAFOHE010000182.1 GCA_017421975.1 Pseudomonadota bacterium | reverse complement strand
TCGGGGGTTTCATCTTTTTCGGCGATCAAGGCTTCGAGACCGGCAGAGACCATTTCGAGATCGTCGAGGCGGCCTGCGGAGATAAATTCATCGCGAATACCGAAGGTACAGGGCGGCGTCGTATCATAAAGATAAAGATCAAAATCGAGGATATCGTCGATTGATTCGGCACATTCGGACAAAAGTGCTTCGAGGCACGCCGATTCGGCCAGTTGTTCGTTGACGGCGGCAAAGATCGGCGCCATATTTTTTTGGACGCTCAAAGCCACGCCTTTGTTGACCTCACGATTAAAATGGATGCACAGGTTAGGAATCGTGAGGAGAGGGCGTTTGATGTGAACCAACTTTGAGATGGGCGAGAACGGGTCGGCGTCATTTTTGAGCAAAACGCGGCCTGCGAGACTCAAAGGACGATCGAACCATGAACTCATAATGACACCGCCATAAGCCTCGACATTGAGCTTGGCAATAGAATGTCCGCCGATGAGGACTGGGCTTGGTTTGATGCGAAACGTCGGCGAATCGCAGTGGGCGCAGATCAGCCGGAAGCCCGCATCAGCAAGCGGTTTGGTGCCGATATGAAAAGCATAAATGGAGGAATCGTTCTTTTTAACGAATAATTTCTGTCCAACATGAATCGTGCTGAGTGGTTGCGCAGGGTCGAAGGCTTGAAAACCGGCCTGAACGAGGCGTTTCTCAATGGCATCGCAGGCAAGAAAATTGACGGGAGAATCCTGTAAGAAACGAAATAATTTCTGAATCATATTCACTATCCAAACTCTAGAAGCAGGGCCTTGCCATTGACGTCCATCCGATTGGGACAATTTATTTATGGGCAATCCACACAGAAAGTATGTACAAACAAGCCTGCCAAAGTGCAGGGGGCATCTTCATAACCCGAACGTCGCAGACGTGCAATTGTAAAAAACCGAGTTTCGCGCCTGCCACGTTCAAGTGAGTCAACTTAGTTGATGCCTGTCCTCAGTATCCAAAACCGCAACGCTCAGCCAAGCACGCAACACTCCCACATAAGATACCGTATTTTTTGAAGAAAAGTTGCAAAACAATATACGGTTTGGTACAGTAATTTAACCATGTCATTACGAAAGGAGGGAACACACATGGGAACCTTATTTATGCTCCTCGCCGCCGCACTGGTTCTTTTAGTCATCGTCGTCGGCGTTAAAAAAGTTTCTCAGGGTTCGGTGTATGTCGTCGAAAATCTGGGCAAGTTTTCGAAGATTGCTGAGCCTGGCATTTTTTTCTGTATGCCATTTTACTCGCGCGTTCGTAACAAAGTGCTGATCTGTGAGCAAAGTCTCGACATACCACCACAGACGGTGATTACGAAAGACAACGTTCAGCTCAAGTCTGATTCGTGTATTTTCTTTACCATCATAGATCCGATGAAGTTTACGTACTGCGTTCAGAATTGGAAGAACGCGATGTCAGCTTTATGCATCGCCTCGCTACGTAATTTTTTTGGTCAGATCACGCTTGACGAAGCGCAGACGAGTCGTCAGCAGATTACAGCGCAAGTTCAGAACACGCTTGATATTGCGACCCAAAAATGGGGGATAAAGGTCAACCGTATCGAGATTCAAAAATTCGAGCTTCCGTTTAATATTCGTGAATCGATGGAACGCCAAAAGAAGGCTGAACAGGAAAAACGCGAGCAAGTTATTTTGGCAGAAGCAGCCAAAGAGTCGGCGATTCTCAATGCAGAAAAGAACAAGCAAGTTGCCGTTATGAACGCCGAAGCGAAGCGCGACGCTGCTGCGCTCAATGCGGAAGCAAGCCGCATTGCCGTTATCCAGAAAGCGGAAGCGGAACGTCAGGCAGAGATTCTGAGAGCTGAAGCAGAAAAAGAAGTGAAGATCAAGGAAGCGGAAGCGGAAGCAGAAGCGATCCGCATGGTTGAACAGGCAAAAGCGGATGGTATCCGGATGATCAATGCGGCCACGCCATCTGATGGCTGTGTCCAGATTCGTGCTTTTGACACCTTCCTTCGTGCCGCGAATTCACCGACGACCCAAATGGTCATTCCATCGGATATCCAGAAACTCGTTGGCAAGACGCTTGAAGGCAGCAAAGGCAAAAAGTAGTCTCCAGAAAACGTTTTTACATTTTCCCCACACCTTACACCCCATCATTTACCAATATATAGGAGAGCATTATGGAAGGCTTATTAACTTTTGGTGGTATTTTAGTCGCTATCATTGTCCTAATCGTCATTAAAGGCGTCGTTATCGTCCCAGAGTCTTATGTCTATGTCCGTGAACATCTCGGCAGCTTCGACAAGATACTTACCCCAGGCCTATCATTTTGTATGCCATTCTTTAAATCCATCCGTAAAAAGGTG
>JAFOHE010000181.1 GCA_017421975.1 Pseudomonadota bacterium | reverse complement strand
GTGAATGTCGAAAATTCGACGGTCCGAACGAGGCACCCGTCCGGATAAGATTTAAGACGTTCTTTGAATCAAGTTAATTGGTTCCATCACTATGGAAATTGATTTTTAGATTTGATCCACCGCTATGGAACCAGAATTTTTAGAATGGAATGTCATCATCACCAAATGCTGTTGAGAACTCTGGGGCAGCTGAAGCAGCGGGGGCAGAAGATGCCGATTGCTGTGCAGGGGCACCGTAGGCAGGCTGTGCCGGTGCATTGTAAGCAGGCTGTGCAGGTGCGCCGTAATTGCCATAACTGCGCGTCTGGTCAAAGGACGGGTCGTAATTCTGAGAATAGCCGTTTGATGAGGCGTTTTTCGATTCAAGAAACTGAACTGTGTTGGCCAGAATACGGGTAGAGGTACGCTGCTGACCATCTTTGTCCTGGTATTTGTCGTAAGAAATCCTGCCTTCGATATAGACCAGGGAGCCCTTTTTAAGATAGCGGCCACAGTTGTCCGCTTGTTTGTCGAAGACGACGATATTGTGCCAATCGGTCTTTCGGTTTTCACCAAAACCCGTGTCCGTGGCAAGCGTAAACGAGCAGAAAGTTTTGCCTGCCTGTGAGGCACGAACTTCAGGATCTTTCCCAAGACGACCGACGAGAATCACTTTATTGACCATGTTTCCTCCTACATAATAAATGGAAAATGCGACAGCGTGGATAGTATAGCATATTTATCCACTGAACAAATAAGATATGAACAAAAATTGAACCGATTTTCGGATACGGCTTGGGGTGTGACGCAGACGACTATGTTGGCGATACCTCACGCTTCCGTTTTTTCATTATAGTTATGCCATCAAATGTGTCCGCGTTACGGTTTTTTTTTATTTTTTTATCGCAGTCCCATTTTGTTCTTCAAATTCTGGATTTGTTGCTGTCTTTGTAAAGCTTTGAATTCTTTTTCGAGGCTGTCATCTTCCGGCGTATCAAAGTCATCGTCGATTATGGAAGTTGAAGCCGTCGGCGTGATACCGTTACGCAGTTGCTGAGCACTTTTTTTGAGTGCTGCTTTGCGGCGGGAAATGTCGTCTTTTTGGGTGAAGAGTGACATTTCGGTAGCCTGGGCTGATTTGAGGCGCAGCATGGCTTCGTTGATCAGTTTTTCGTTATTGTTCTGACGCGCGAGATCCAGGCGTTCTTCCCATTTCCGGACTTCACTACTGGCTGCATCAAGGGAACGGTCGAGGTCTTTTTCGATGAGCAGAAGTTGCGTGTATTCGCGATGGGCTTCTTTGTACGATGTTGGCGTCTGTATGAGTGTTGGCTGAAGCGTTGTCTGGGGTTGAGGCACAGGTGCAACCGGCTGAAGCGTGGCAGGCGTCGGCACTATTGACGGAGAAATGGCGTTGACCGTCGTGGGTTGTGTGACTGTCTGTGTGCCGATCGTTTCAAATCCGGCGTTATCCGCGAGGGAAGCAGGCGATTTCGGTGCGAGTGCGGCTTTTGCTGCGAGGGCTTTTTCGATGGCGTCGGCACATTTGGGGACACTGGCGAGATCGGCAATGGCCTGAGCGGCATTGCGCATGGATTCGCCAAGTTGAGCCTGGTCAATATAGGCAGCAAGCTGTGTCGCAAGTTCGTAGGGATGACGGACAATCAGTGCCGCCCCGTTATGGGCAAGAAACTGCGCAAGTGCCTCAGGGGCCTGTTCGCTGACGATAATCGTCGGAATGGCAAGCGGTTCGAGTTTGGAGAAATCGGGATCGGCGGATGGTGAAACCGCGAGATCCGCGATGGCAAAATAATCGGCAATGGCATCGGTTTTGCCGAACATACGGGCATTCACCCCGAAGCGGCAAGCGAGCGAACGAAGCATTTCAGCAGTATGGACGGCATCCCCGTAATAGAAAAATGCCTGATAGGGGGAACGCAGCGTCGAGAGTTGGAGCATGACGGTCTGGAGTTCTGCCTCATTAAAACGGCTCGCGAGAATGAGGAGATTGGGGCCTTGGTCTGAGGAAAGACCGAATTTTTTGAGCAGGTCAGCCTTGGATGCGGATGCTTTGACGAGGGAAAGCCAGCCCCCTTCAAAGATTCTGTCACTTGTCCAGTGGACGGATTCGAGATAGGCCCGGAAGCTCACATGCGGTGTGACGATGGCGTCGAGCTGTGTCGGCGTCCAAGTCTGGTTCAGTTCCGTGTGTGGGAGAAGACCGATGCGGTAGGCATTCCACGTTACATCTTTGAGCGCAGCGACATTGGTCACAACGACAGCTCGGTTGTCATTCTGGACGGCAGACGGCCCGATCTCGGCAAACGGCGCCGCTTTGTTTTCTTTGGAATCTTGTTTCTTTGAGGCCGTGCCCGCCGAAGATGCGGCACGCGGAACGAGAGGTTCGATCATATCGATGACTTTTTGGGTCGCCGAACCGGCCATATCAAGCGCCGTATGTGCCAGCCCCTTTGCCGTCAGAGTAATGTCTTCGAGAAGGTGTGTCTGAGCAGAATAGGCTTTGAGCGAAACCGAGTGCCCCCTCCGTGCAAGTTCATCCCTGAGTGCGGCCATTTCTTCCGTCGTGGCTTCTGAAGGCGTGTAGATTAGGTCAATCTGGTAAGTTTTTTTCTTTTCGTCGGACATTTTGACACTCCCCTAGACAGGCATATTGGCAGAAAAACAAAGCAAAGCGAGAATAATCCCCTTTTGAATTCATGCCACAATAAAATAACGCGTATTTGTCTGTCTCTGCAAGTAGGAAAGCACGGCGTATCGGTCACAATGTGACCGATAGCCCGTGCCAAGGCTCACGCGTATGCGCCGAAGGTGCATAGCGTGGCCAAAAAACAGTGAAAATATCGCATGAGTTTGCGTCAACGTTACACACAGGAGGCGGAAAAAATGATACTATTCATAATGATAACATGCGCACGTTTGCATTTTATAGCAGATATGGGAGGAACAGGATGAAAACAGTTTTGAAAAATGGGATGGTCGTCGTCGGTGGAGTACTTTGCCGAACGGATGTTGTGATTGAAAATGGCAAAATTTCCGGATTGAGCACGGCGCAAGATGCCGATGAAACGATTGACTGCACGGGACATATCGTCATGCCTGGTGTCGTCGATGCGCATTGTCACATCAAACTCGATACAGGGGGTTTTCAGACGCCCGATGACTGGCGTGCAGGATCGAAGGAAGCGGCCATGGGCGGCATTACGAGCGTGATAGACTTTGTCGGCCCGATGCCTGGCGAATCGCTTAAACATGCGCTTGACCAGCGGCTTTTGGAAGCGAAGGACAGTGCGGTCGATTACACGTTTCACATGACGGCACTTGATGCCAGGCCGGAGACGCTACGTGAGATCGAGGCATGTCGAAGCTGGGGACTGACGTCGCTTAAGCTGTACACGACGTACCGCCCGAACTATTACCTCGATGATGCGTCGATTCTTGAAATTCTCAAGGTGGCGTCGCGATGCGGACTCGTCACGCTCATCCATTGTGAGAATGATGCAATCGTGACGGAGGAGGGACAGCGTCATGCCGATGAGGATGTGTGGCGTTCCTATCCCGAGAGGCGTCCGGCCATTGCAGAAGAGGAAGCGGCGGCGCGGATGGTTGCTTTGGCGCGGTATGCCGGCGCGAAGATCGTCGTGGCGCACAATTCGTCTTCTGAGACGGCGCGTTATGTCGGGAAGGCGCGACGGGAAGGTATGGAAGTCTACAATGAGACGGCACCGCAATATCTGTTTCTTAATGATGGCAATAATCATCATGACCGCGAGGCATGGCGTTACATTCTTCAGCCGCCGCTCAGATCAGCGTCACACAATGCGGCGCTTTGCCGAGCGCTGCTCGAAGGTGACGTGTCATTCGTGATTACGGATCACTGTGCCTATACGCGTGACCAGAAAATACATGGCATGGCTGGAGGGACGCCTGGTGGATTGCCCGGCCTTGAGACATTGCTGCCTCTGACGGCTTCGGTACCGGGAATGACGTGGCCCGATGTCGCAAGGCTTTTGTGTGAGAATCCCTGCCGCGTGTACGGGTTGTGGGGAAAAAAGGGGGCACTTCTGCCCGGATTCGATGCGGATGTCGTTGTGTTAAAGGACGCGTGCTACACGGTGGATGAGCGGAAACTCTGTGGATTCGCAGGCTACTCACCATTTGACGGGCATGCAGCGCGCGGGCAGGTCGTCCATGTGTTGCGGCGTGGGGAAAAAATCGTCTCGGAGGGCGTTTTCTGCGAAGGAGCCTGGACGCGCGGTGCGTTTATCCATATCTGAGGATGTGCGGAACGCGCGTCTGAAGATGTGTGGGACGCGCGTCGTTTGACGTCAAACATGACAGTCATGTCACCATAAAGATCGGCATACGCTTCGTAGGAAGCGTATCAGGTAGAATGTGTAAATAAATAATTTGACAGAATGGTTTGCCGGTATGCCGTGCGGCGAAGACCGGTAAAAAACGTGTTTTTTGAAACGAGCGCAGGAGTTTAGCAATGACGTACAGCATGACAGGATTTGGTTCGGCGACCGGCACATTGGACGATTATGCCATTGAGATTCAGGTTAAGAGTGTGAATTACAGGGGACTTGACATCCATTTGAACCTTGGGCCGCTCGATGGAACTGCGGAACTGCGGTTTACCGAGGCGATCAAGCGGAAAGTCGGGCGAGGAAGGATCGACGTGTCACTGACGGTCAAACGGACGGGAACAAAGGCGTCTGGCCTGAACGAGGTGCTTTTTGCACAGCGCGTTTATGCCGTCATGGCGCTGATGGGCTGGACGGAGGAAAAGAGCAAGACGTTTGTTTTGGGGCAGGCGGATGTCTGGCGTGCGACTGGGGACGAGCAGCCGCCCGAAGCCGTCGTGGACATGTGTCTTGAAGCATTTGAACGGGCGCTTGACCGCCTTTCATCGAGCCGTCGCCACGAGGGCAAGGCGCTTCGCACGTATATGCTTAACGCTCTTGATGAGATTGAGACGCATCGTCAGGGGGCGATGTCGCGTGCGCCGGAGCGTGTTTCGGAATTCGAACGCCGTCTGAATGAACGCCTTTCGACGCTTTCCGAAGAACTTAATACGAGAATTGACGACCGTGTGCTTGCGACGGAAGTCGCGTTGCTTGCGGACAAAATCGATGTGACTGAAGAATTGACGCGCATCGGTGCCCATGTGTCGGCACTGCGTATCCTGCTTTTGTCCGATTCGGAGCCGACGACATGTATCGGCAAAAAAATTGATTTTTATCTTCAGGAGCTTGGCCGCGAGTCAACGACGCTTGCCTCGAAGAGCCGCGACACGATTCTTACGCGCTATACAATTGATATGCGCACGATCATTGAATCAATGCGCGAACAGTCGGCCAATATCCAATGAGTCGTGGGGGCGTATGAGGGGGATGATGCGTTTGTGGGGCGTCGGCATGAGGTTGCCGTTGGCCATTGTGGCCGTATGTGTCGCCATTTTGGGACTTGCCTTGGGCGTTAGCGGCTGTCGCAGCGGCAATGACAGGGAACGTTCGGCGATGATTGCGAGTGCGACGGAAAATATGAAGATCGGGGCGTGGATCGGTTCGGAAATACGTTTTCAGGGGTATGTCGAGCGTGAGCCGAATCCGAATCCGGATGTTGGCAGTATTCTTTACGGTATGTATTGCCGCGATTGCCACTCTGGCAAAACGGCAGCCCGTCTTGAGGGAACGTACGAGACATCGCCGTATGTCGAGAGCGATATCCATATCATTAAATATGGTCTTCGGGAGATGAAGGGGTTTAACACGCGTCTGACGAAGTTTCAGATACTTGATATTCTGGCTTATCTTGAGCGAAGTTGGAATGAGGCACATGACGAGGTGCATTCATTTTGAAAAAAATTGTCAAAAAAACGAAAAACTGCCCTTATAGCAGGTGTGTACGAATGACTGTTGGCCGGCCTATTGCCTTTGGCAATACGTCCGGCCCGTCCGCCTATGCTGCGCATACGGCGGACGATACTTGCGGGCACGGATTTGGGCTGTTTCGGTTAAGGCGTCTTAAAATAAAAACATCATTTGTTCATTAAAAATGTGTAAAAGTGATTGACATAGAAAAAATGTTCAGATATATTAAACGTGTCATTGATGGATTTTCCAGTCAATCATGGCATAAATCTCATAGGGAGAGTGAATATGGCAAAAGAAAAGAAGAGTGCAAACAAGAGTGTGAATCAGGAAACGAGCAGTACAGCGGGACGAGACAAGGCGATTGAATCTGCGATCATGGCGATTGAGAAGCAGTTTGGTCCTGGTTCGATCATGCGTCTGGGGTCATGCGAGCAGGTGCGAATTCCGACAATACCGAGTGGTTCGCTTTCGCTGGATATGGCTCTGGGCATTGGCGGTTATCCACGAGGCCGCATCATAGAGATTTATGGTCCTGAAGCGAGCGGCAAGACGACGGTGGCGTTGCATGCCATTGCAGAATGTCAGAAACGCGGCGGCACGGCGGCGTTTATTGATGCCGAGCATGCGCTTGATGTGCAGTACGCCCGTCGCCTTGGTGTCGATGTGGACAATCTGTGGGTAGCACAGCCCGATTATGGTGAACAGGCACTTGAAATCGCTGATCGTCTGGTTAGTACAAATGTCGTGGATATCGTCGTCGTGGATTCGGTTGCAGCACTCGTGCCCAAAGCTGAACTCGAAGGCGAGATGGGGGATGCGCATGTTGGCCTCCAGGCACGGCTCATGAGCCAGGCGCTTCGCAAACTGACGGGGTCCTGTTCAAAGAGCAAGACCGCGCTTGTATTTATCAATCAGCTTCGTTCAAAAGTTGGTGTGATTTATGGCAACCCCGAAACGACGAGCGGTGGTAATGCGCTTAAATACTATTCATCCGTGCGTCTTGATGTCCGTCGCGCCATCGTCCTTAAGAATGGTTCTGAGCCCATTGGACATACGGCCAGAATCAAAGTCGTTAAAAATAAAGTTGCACCGCCATTCCGCGAAGTTGAGGTTGACATTCTTTACGGCAAGGGCATTAGCAAAGAAGGCGATATCCTCGATCTCGGCGCTAAATTCGAGATTATCGACAAATCCGGTAACTGGTACGCCTATGAAGGCGAACGCATCGGAAATGGGCGTGAGGCTTCCAAAGAGTATCTTCGCAATAATCCGGCCATTATGGATGCGATTGAGGCAAAAATTCGCGAAAAAATGCTTTCTGTCAATGCAGATGACGACGCCTTCCCGGAGAATGCTGGCAATGATTCGGATGATGCACTCTCTGATATGCTTCCCATGGGGGATGAGGACATCTAAGCCCCATACGGCGGACGAATAGGGCACGGGTATGATGCTTTGGGCGACATAATAGCAAGGCGTCCGTCATTGGGGTGAGATGCGCAATGCGGGGGATGAACAGGCGGTTTCTTACCGCCTGTTTTTATTTTTGTGAAACAGATTGTTTTTGTTTTATATCAATGGAAATAATCGAAAATTTGAAAAAAAGCTTTTTTAACGTTGAAAGTGGGTGCCGTGTAAAGTATGTCTAGTCTTGACGTAAGTTTGTGTCACACATACGTCAAATGGGCATAATGGAACCGTCTGGTCTGTATGTCAGAACAGTTTGGCTGTTTTTACGGAGTACGCATGATGCATTATAAATATCTGTTGTCTGCTTTGTTCGTTTCTGTGCTTTTGTCCGCATGTGACAGCAATATTATAGAGCCCGACTGTACGCATGGGGAATGCTTTGCCGGCGAACGCGATATCAGTCTCCGTTCCCAAGCGATTATTAATGGTACGAAAGTGTCGTCTTCCGAATATCTCGCAGCTGTTATGCTCTATTATGATTTTGGTTATGACAAAGCCTCATACTGTACAGGTACGTTGATCACACCAGAATGGGTTTTGACGGCAGCCCACTGCGTATCTCCCAAATGTGATGAGGAAGAGGGCTACATGGATTACGTGAATGCGCATGCCCATGTTGGGATTGGAACGAGTGTGAGCAATTTGAAAAAGTCATACGATATTGATCGTTTCATTGAGCATCCCGATTTTGTGTGCGATTCTTATAATATCGAACACGATATTGCTTTGATTCACTTGTCATCCAAAGTGCCAGAATCGGTTGCGAAGCCCGTTCTTCCCATGCCACCGGCGCTTGATGTGACTGCGGCCGAGGTGAGTAACCGCTCGGTCACGATGACGACGGTCGGTTTTGGCAAAACGATTCAGGACAATAACTATTCTTCTGGCGTCAAGTACAAGACGAATCCGGAACCAATCGCCTATTGCCCGCTGAAAGGTACTCAAAGCTCGAATTGCCATGGGTACTACTACGCTTATGGCAATTATTCTAAAGATTATGCTTATGCGCCGATCCAATCGGATGGTTTTATCTATTTTGATGCCGCCAGAACAGGAACGTGTTCCGGGGATTCAGGTGGCCCGACATTCATGACGCGTAACGGTGTCGATTACGTCATTGGGGTGACGAGTTACGGGTATGGTGAATACTGTGAATATATCGATGCTTCGACACTCGTAAGCAGCTATTACGACGATTTCATTGTCAAATACGTTTCCGGGCTTCCCGGCATTGAAGAAGAAGATTGCAAAAATGGCAAAGATGATAACGGCGATGGGTTGATCGATTGCAACGATTATCATTGTATGTTTGAAAAGGCGTGCATCCCCGAGGATTGTACGAATAAACGCGACGATAATGGTGATGGTCTTGTGGATTGTGACGATTCGCAGTGTAAAGATCATATCCGTTGCCAGCCGGAAATATGCGATAATGAGGTTGATGATAATGAAAATGGTCTTGTGGATTGCCAGGATTCTCAATGCGCAACATTTTTAAGCTGTATTCCCGAAGATTGCCTGAACAAAGTTGATGACAATGGTGATGGTTTCGTTGATTGCGAAGACCCTCAGTGTGAGAATGACATCATCTGCCAGGTTGAGAATTGTTCAAACGGACTCGACGATAATGGTGATGGACTTGTGGATTGCCAGGATCCTCAGTGTGTCGATTATGTTCGTTGTAACCGTGAAAATTGTACCAACGGTATGGATGACAATGCGAATGGTCTTGTGGATTGCCAGGATCCACAATGTGGCGATATGACCATTTGTCAGCCGGAAGATTGTTCAAACAACGAGGATGATAACGCCAACGGTCTTGTGGATTGTAAAGATCCACAATGCGCCGATGCACGTGTCTGTCAGCCGGAAGACTGTACCAATGGTTTGGATGATAATGGTGATGGCTTGATCGACACAGATGATCCCCAATGCGAGGCTTATAAGTCAGCCTCTGGATCAGAATCATGTTCCACGTCTAGCCGACGTCCTGCGTCTGGTTCAGGTTGGTTGCTTTTGGGCAGTTTGGGTGCGATGTTGGTGTCTGTTCGCCGCAGACGATTGTTTCGTTAGTCTTTGACAGAGTTTGAACAATCCGGATTGCTCCGGAAACTGAGTGGTGACGATGGCAGCCAAAGTATTTGATGAAACGCCGGAAATGTTCAGGCATCTTGAGAGTTCTGAACCTCTCGAAGCTGCGTACTTTTTCTATGGTGAAGATGCTTTTTTGATTGATCGTCTTCGCAAGGCAGTCATTCGTAAACGGTTTGGTGATTGCGAGCCGGATCGTCTAAACTATGAGCAGTATTGGGCTGGTGAAACGGATGTGACAACAGCCCTAGCTGCAGTTCGTAATATTTCGATTTTTGGTGACAGAAAACTCGTCATATACCGCGATATTGACCGGCTCAAAGAAGAGGATTTGGCGAAGATTGTGGCTTATCTTTCAAAGCCGGCACGGGCATTTTTCGTGATGACAGCGAATAAGCTCGATATGCGGAAAAAGAGTTATGCTCAGCTTTGCAAGTTGTGTCCGAGATCTGCCAATTGTTCATTGCTCGAAGATCGCGATTACGATCATTCTGCTGTCGATGCTTTTATTGCATCAGAGGCGGCAAGGATAGGGCTTAAACTTGACGTGAGTGCGGCAGAGTTGATACGTGACTACATTGGACCGAATCGTGGCATGATCGTTCAGGCACTCGAAAAATTGTCTATCGTCGTTTCTTCGACAGGACGGGTGACAGACGATATTGTTCGAAATCAGCTTGTCGATATTCGTGAGCGTGGGGCTTTCGAGCTCGCATCGACATTTATGCGTCGCGATGTTGCCGTGTTTTATCGATCGCTCAACGCCCTCCTTGAGCAGAAACAGGAACCTGTGGTCATTAACGCGACGCTTGCCGGAAAAATTCGACAGCTCATGCTCTATAAGCTGTGTCAGGACAAAAAAATGGGCCAAAATGAAATTTCACAAGTGCTTGGGCTCAATGGCAGACAGGCATTTCCTGTGATGAAAGCGTGTGGACAGGCTGCCAGGCTCTATACGACAGCGGAACTTAAGCGTTTGCATCGTTTGCTCTTCGAAACGGACCGTGCATTAAAATCGTCCTCAATTCCTAAGGACTACAAAGCACTTGAGTTTTTCAGGATTTTGTTTTTGATGATGGAAGCCAATCAGTAACGCTGAAGTACGCAAAAAATACATCAATTTTCTAAGTCCTGCCGCCATAAGACCCGCAAGAATAGTGGCAATACTGCAAGCAAGTTGCGTGTAAACTCCTGCACCCCAATACACCGAGAACCAGCGATAAAGTC
>JAFOHE010000180.1 GCA_017421975.1 Pseudomonadota bacterium | reverse complement strand
ATAATAATAAATGATAAAGGATAGTAAAACGCCAATATTACCGATAAGCTGTGCAATCTGACTCGCACGATCCCCACGGCGCGTTGTTGGGGAACGGAGCCCAAGATGCTGACGATTTAACGTTGCTGCAAGAGAACAGAACAGGAATACCAGAATAAGAAAATGTGCCTTAAATCTGACCGATTCATTGGCAATGACGCCGATCGACTTTTCGACGGCAGTAAAAGCTTTCAAACCAGGAGAATTGCGTCTTTCAACAATTTGTTCGTAAGCCGCTATTTTCGACTGACACTCTTCCTTTGCCTTATTGAGTGCCTCTTCGGAAACAGCCTCCTCTTCTCCCAGCAAATCATCGAGAAAATCGTCGCCTTCGTCGTCAGTCTCTGCCGCAACATTTTTTTCTGCCGTATCTGGTGCCACAAGTGCCTCAGCATCGCACGTGGGTCTGACCGGGTCTTGCCTCAATTCGGTGTACCCCGACCACGTACTGCCAGCCACTGTAAGTAACTTACTGTGGATATTGGAAACAATGGAGCAGAAAATAATGACAATGAACAGAACGGTCAATGGCAACGTTGTAATCAGGGTCGTAAGTTTCTTCTGATTCATACCGTTTACATTGTTAAGGTGGTGGTTAAACAAATCGCTGATCTCGGACATTAAACAAACGACGTCTATAACACGCACTACTGCTGTTCAATGCCTGAACCAGCATCATAAAATGACTTGATCATGATTTTGATGGCTTCAAACAATTTCACAAAACGCACGCGATGCCCATGTACATCCCAACATTTATATGTATCACCATGAGAAGCACCAAAAACAAATCTGTGATTAAAAACTGGAAAAGCCGTCCGAGTCCCAAAGAAATCGGACGGCAATTTTATGAGAACGCTCGACAGGTATTATTCCACTTTTTGAGCACACTCAGTTCGCGATGCATCCGCCTTACAACGTAGACGACGCATCAGACCGAGCATCTCTTTGTCATAAATTTTATCTTCGTCACGAAGCTTGATGCGTACACTCTGGAAGATTGAATCGTAGCGGGCACGTGACGCATCATCGATGTCGATCCAATACTTGGCATCAATACCTTTGTCAGACTTCGTCGAAATCGTCAGAATTTTGGCATAGTTGTCTGAAGCATACTGACGTGAAGCCTGCGCAAATTCCGGCGTGAATTTGCTTGAGTGAATAAGAACCTGGCCTGTAAGCTGAGCAATGGGATAGCGCACGATGCCGCCTTTTTCACGCACGCCCTTTTCAAGTTCAAGCGGTTTGAACGCCGTAGCTGGAGAATAACAGATGTCCGCTGCGCCATTATTAAAAATACCGCCAAACGTCGAAATATCCGCAGCCACCATGGACGCGCCCGCAAGCTGAACCATGTGTGTCGCCGCTGCATCAAATCCGATGGTTGCAATTTTCTTTCCTGCAATGGCTTCAATCGAATTCCACGCACGATCCCGAACCATAAGATATACCGCCCCCATGGGCATCACCATCGCCGTTTCGTAATCTCCGGTCTTCATTTTGGGGGCAACTTTCGGACTGGCCATGAGTTTAATGGCTTCGCCTAAGAGTTCATAGCTAGGCGTTGCACCTAAAGCTTCCACGGTTGCGGCAAATTTTGTAAAACCGCGTGCTCGAACGCCAGTCAAGAAAGCAGCATCACATTTTCCGGCAGTAAAGTCATCGGCAGCAGTCTTCTCATTCGTATAGGGTTTTAACGTAAAATCAACGCCCCAAGCCGACGCTGCGACCTGATAATCTTTCATGGTCAAATAAGCATCGCCATTTGCACCTGACGGATCATAAACACACAACGTCCTAGGCTCACCAGCAAAGGCATTCGAACCCAAAATAAGACTCATAAGCACACTGCCAAGTAACATTCCAGTTCTTTTTTTCATTTATAGGCTCTCCCTGATGCATCGCATTAAATCTATCCAACAACCGTTTATGTTCGTTGGAAAGCGAATCTAATGTCTTAATCCTGCGTCCGCTGACGACACGCATACGGACACGTCACCCAACTCCAACTATCAAATTTTATGCCAACGTTATTCTTTTATTTCGTTCTCTGTGTCTTCCACAGGCTCATCAAATCCCATGTCTCCCAAGATGTCGTCAAGGTCATCATCGCTCATCGCGGGTGCCTTAGATGCCATTGGACAACCGATCGTCATATAGGGTGCACGGTATCCCTGGGCACGCGTCCAAACCATATCCGACTGATGCATCATCATCTGGAAAGCATAGGCGTTTAATAACGCATAATGCGCATTGTTCATTCCATCCTGAGATGCATTTGCAAGGGCTCGGCATTTGACTTCATCATTACCGACATTCGTTGCCATCATGGCAAGCATTGCTCGCGCCAGCCCAACGCCCTGTTTATCCCCCTTGCGTGCCGCATCTTCCATAGCCGTCAGCGGATCGACCCCTTCTGGCCCGGAACCTGGAATCGACAACCAGATCGACGCCCGTAACGCCGTCGGCATTCCCCACCATTTGTCGTCACTAAAACACTGTGCCGCTTTCTCAATTTTGACGGGCACATCCAGAGGAATACCAACAACTTTTTCACTATTAAAATCGTGGAGCAGTGCAAGTGCCCCGCTCGCAATTCCCAATAACGAAAGCAATTCTTCCGTTTCAGAATCGTATTTGCGGCATCCCTCGCTCAAATCACCGTACGTCTTGATCGAATTTTCATACGCCGTGTACATACGTGATGCAGCAAGATGATGACCCATTTTTTCGCGAATCAGCGCATCTTGTGCTGCTGACGTCCGATTCTCATAGAGCGCACGCATTTTTTCCAGTTCAGCTTCACGCTGATCGACTTCAGCACACATGCCTGCGGCCATCATCGTTCCTATGCCAACTTCTTCAGGCGACAACTCAATCTGAGCCAAAGATGCTACGACGGGGCCTAGCCCCTCGCCCATCGTACAGGCACTCGAAAGATCCCCCTGCGACATGAGATACGGTATTGCTTCCGTTTTCGTATAATTGAGGACAGCATCGCCGGCCATTTTTTGGACGGAACATCCAGACAAGGCTACCAAAGCCACAAGCAAACCCACCCATTTTTTCATAAATACTCCTTCCATATTCAAAGTCAGTCACATACCATTTCCGACCAGACTTATAACGCCCCCACAATACTCCCGCAATCACAAACATCATCGCCGAACGTCTCCTGACGCATTGCGGCAAAAGCGATTCTCCAATAAAAGACACATTTTTTTTGAACTATTTTTGGGCGAAAAAAAAATTGCGTCAAAACTGCTTTTTTCAGCGGGCCAATGGTTTGAGCATGGGACACTGGCTTAGTTACCAATGTTTCATCGGTAGCATCTGTGATGTAATCTCACATTAACCACATGCAGGTGTAGTTTAATTCATTAATGGATTATGCCAAGCCATACGACGTCGTTACGATTTTGAGCATTATTTTGTAAACGTTCATGTAATTTTATATTTTATTGGTGAACATTTTCTTATTGCCGTAACAAAAGCCAACAGAGTAGCACTCACGATCGTGGAAATCCAATCTACCTACATGTAGGTCTAGCATCAAGCCCCCCTTTATGAATAATGCCAGTCGATTTCCCTATGTTACGAAAAAAAATAAATGTTCATATAAATAATCAAGATTTTTATTCATTTTATATGAACAAACCAGTCTGACATTCACCAAACATCTAACGCCAACGGAGACATGACACACAAAAGGTGTATGAGCAACATGGGAGAACGAGGGGGGCGGGGCGTATGGCTGCCGATATATTGGCAGCCATAGCCACGCAGGGGGAGACTTCCCCCTCAAAATCCAACCGCCTAAAATGCCTCCCAAGATTCATCGCCTAGGCTAGAAAAATCAAGACCTTTAAGAATTGTAGCATCCTTTTTTTTGTCGGAAGACGATGCCGAAGACATAAGGCTGTCAAAAGAAAAATCAGAAAACAGATCATTTGATGATTTTATATTCAAATCATCAGACAAAGCGTTAACGAGATTCTCGATAGAGTTGGATTTTTTTGAATCCTCTTCAATAGCCTTAGACAATTCAGTAGCTTTAGAAACATTCTGCGCCTCGGAGAGCTGCGTTTTAAGCGTTTTTATTTCAGCGACGAGGTCATTAATTTTCCTGTCACGTTCGATAACATCAGCACTTGCTCTGGATTCACGCAGATCATGCGTGAGGAATTTCTTGATCGTCTCATCAATGGCCGTACCGCTCGTACCCAAAGCGACAGGCTTATAAGTGGCGTCAAAGCGGGCGAGGCGCTTTTCGACGAGCATCATCTGGGCACGCGCAATCAGGAAGATGCGATGATTGTTGTCAGCCCGAGTTTTGGACTGCTGAAGCTGACGTTTGAGCTTTTCCTGATCATCTTTGAGCGATTTTGTCTCAAGTGACCATTCTTTTTTTGCATCCTCAAACTTGTCACGGTACGCCTGTTTACATTCCGAAAGTTCGCGTTTCACAGCCTGAATCTGCTGCTCAAGTGCAGTTTTATCGCGTTCGAGCTGTTCGGCACGTTTGTCATTTTCGGCCTGAGCAGCAGCTGTCTTATCTTCCGTTTTATCTTGATGCGCGTGCGTTTTTTCCTTTTCCAAATCGGCAATTTTTGCATTGGCGCGTTCGAGCGCCTCCTTTGCCTGATCCCGTGCATCTCGGAGTTCGACGATCATTCTTGCACTTTCAGCATTTCCCTCGCCATGCGCCTGTTTATCTTTGAGCAAGTCTTTATTCTCTCGCCTGAGATCGAAATTTTCTTGTTTCAGTTTGGCCATTTCTGATTTTTGCTGAGCAATTTTTTGTTCAAGCTCAGACACATCCTTATCCTTAGCGCTGTCATCCACTTTAGCAGCAACCTTCATGTTTTTCTTATTGGCTTTTCGTTCCGCCTTGATCGACGTCACATCAGCCTGAGCCGCATCCAGTTTTTTCTGAAGCGAGGCGTTCTCTTCTTTGAGTTTATCCCGTTCATTCTTAACAGGACGATAAGCTGTCAGATACCTGTTGCTCTCCTTCTTTACAATGACGAGGTAGACGAGCACACCTGCGAGAACAACAAGTGAAATCCAAAAAGCGATCTGAAATTCCATAAATATCACAACCTAATAAAACAGCGGCACCCATGCGCCCCTGAACTTCATAAAGATTTTCACCGACCAAAACCAGCGCTTGCGATTCTCGCCCGATGAATACAATCGACCGAAAAACTTTTGTCATTAAACCACAATATGTACCTTGTCAAAGGGTGAGAGATGTTTTAAGCAGAAAAACGACTGGTGCTGCCGCGTATTTGATATGCGGACAGGCATTTTCATCCATTTTTTCGTGCATAGAAAGTTCATCTGTGCCAAGTTTTGAGTCAATTATGAGAGCAGTCATACAGCGTGTCAAATGCGCCAGCGTCACTGTCGAAGGTGTTTGTGTATCCGCCATACAAAAGGGTTTTATGATCCTTTTGGGCGTCAGCGAGAATGATACCGACCGAGACAAAGCCAACCTCGTCAACAAAATAGCCAAACTCCGCGTTTTTGCGGATGATGCGGACAAAATGAATCTGTCTCTTGGCGACTGTGGTGGTGAAATTCTCCTCGTCAGTCAGTTCACGCTATGCGCCGACTGCCGTCATGGCAACCGGCCATCTTTCGTCAGTGCCATGAAACCTGAGCAGGCGAATGCGATGTACCGTGCTTTCGGCCAAGACCTTGAGGCGCGTGGAATTTCTGTCAAATACGGTGTTTTTGGAGCGATGATGGATGTCTCCCTCATCAATGATGGGCCTGTGACCATAGTTTTGGAATCCAAGGACGGCGTTTTGCTGTAAGCCTCACGAAAAACTGCTGAGGGTGGTGTGGTGTGACGTTAATAATTACATGTTTATTTGTTCATATATTTTATTCACACATAATCTCCGCCTTTTTCAAAATCATATAGGATAAGGTTTTCCTGTTTTCAACATCTGACAGCTGAAAAAAAATCATTTTTTTTCGTAACAAACCGCCGGACGACGGCATAACTCCAATAAGGGACACCCCCTTTGTTCCGTCTCAGGGACAAAGGCATCACTGTTCATAAGGAGAATGTGTATGTTTGGCAGAACATTGAGCGGAGCGATTCGAGGTATTGACGGCCTGATTGTCGAGATAGAAGTTCAGATTGGTTACGGTCTGAGTAATTTTTTCACCGTTGGTTTGGCTGAAGGCGCTGTGAAAGAATCTAAAGTAAGGGTAAAATCGGCCTTTCTCGAATCCGATTTATTTTTTCCGAGCGAATGTGTAACCTTAAATTTGGCGCCTGCGGACATCCGCAAGGATGGTTCATCCTATGATTTGTCGATTGCCATGGCATTATTGCTGGCCAACGGCACACTTCCACCCCATTGTGCTGTCTTTTTTGATGAAACCATGATCCTTGGTGAGCTTGGTCTTACAGGTGAGATACGACCGGTACGTGGAGTATTGCCGCTCGTGCTTGCAGCAAAGAAGGCCGGACTCAAGCAGGTGATCGTACCACTAGGCAATGCAGAAGAAGCGAGCCTAGTCAAGGGCATACGCGTGCTATGTCCGAAAACGCTTCGTGAGTGTTACGAATGTTTGAGCAACAGCCGCCCCCTTCCAGTGTATCAATCTGCCAAAAGTATCCCCCAGGCCGATTCCATCATCCCATCACTCGATATGTCTGACGTGTGTGGTCAACGGATTCCGAAACACGCGTTGGAAGTAGCAGCCTGTGGCGGTCACAATCTGCTGTTTATCGGTCCGCCCGGTTCAGGTAAAACCATGCTTGCCCAACGTCTGCCGACCATTCTACCCGACATGACCTTTGACGAAGCGCTCGAAGCAACATCAATATATAGTATATCAGGCAACCTCCATGCACGTGGCCTGATAAGGACGCGTCCCTTTCGCGCCCCCCATCATTCGATCAGTGACGTGGGGCTTGTCGGCGGAGGCACGCCCACGCCACGCCCGGGTGAAATATCGCTCGCCCATCACGGTGTTTTATTTTTGGATGAATTGCCCGAATTCAGACGAAACGTCCTTGAAGTTCTCCGACAGCCGCTTGAAGATGGCCATGTTTCCATTACGCGTCGCCTTCAAAGCGTCGTTTTTCCCTCGCGCTTTATGCTCGTTGCCTCCATGAACGCCTGTCCGTGTGGAAATCTTGGGAGTATGCGTAAACCCTGCATTTGCAGCCGTGAAGCGATTATTCATTACCAATCCAGAATATCTGGTCCTCTCCTTGACCGCATCGACATTCAGCTTGAGACGAGCGAAATCAGTTATGATGAGATTTGTGCAGACGCGTCATCTGAACAATCCGAAAGTATCCGAGAACGCGTCATACGTTGCAGGCAAATCCAGACAGACAGGTTTGCTGGAACAGCCGTTCATTGTAATGCCCAGATGGGGGTACAGGAACTCAGGCAATATTGTCATCTCGATTCGGATGGCCACGCGCTCATGCGCCGCGCCATGGATAAACTCGGCATGAGCGCAAGAGCCAATAACCGAATTCTGAAAGTCGCACGGACGCTCGCGGATATGGAGGGTTGCCAGAATATTCAAAAACGCCACATATCGGAAGCCATTGGTTACCGTATTTTAGATCGCAAACGCATTCTTGGGAATAAAACCGCGTGACATGTCGTCTCAAATCATGATGACTGACGCAATTGATGGTGTCTTTCATCGTGAAAAATGCTTTTCAAGACGACATGTGTGCCCTCAATCCTTGCCTAATTGAAAGAATGGTTGTAGTTGAAGATGGGTTTTGTGCGCAGTTTTTTTGCGTGAGGCGAACGAGTGAAAAAGAGTATCGGATTTTACATTTTTATTGTGCTATGTTGCTGTCTGGTTGGAATCAGTGTCTGGGCTTTTATGGCATCAGATACCTCAGAATTCCAGGATGATCTCCTAAAGCAGACTGAGGGGTATATCCATACCCAGTCTGTTCCGACCGACAACGACAGAACGGCCAAGCAACCGGAACCGGCAAAAGCAACGCTCGAAATTGCCGAACAGACGACGAATGAACTCTTTCAAAATTCCCTGGAAGACGGTTTTATCCCGACACAAGAAACCGGAGAACTTGGTTCAAAAAATGGGGCCATCCATACAAAGTATCCGCTGAATTACAAGCCTTCCAAATACGAACGCCTCGCCGATTCTCCCCTTCTCATTTTCACGGATGATATGATCTGGCAGGGATCAGACGGTATTTTTTACGCCAAAAAAGACGCCATGGCTGACCAGGCCTACCATTACCAGGAATCTGCCATTGCCCT
>JAFOHE010000179.1 GCA_017421975.1 Pseudomonadota bacterium | reverse complement strand
GGCGATGGCGGCGGAGAAGCCGAACTGGGTGATTAAGGAAGTGAAGCCGAAGGAAGTGGCAAAACGGTTTAGACGCGTGGTTGCGAGCCCGGCACCGATCGATAACAGCGAGATAGAAGTCATTCGCAAAATGATCGATTGTGGCATTATCGTGGTTGCGAGCGGCGGTGGCGGTGTGCCTGTCGTCGTTGGTGCGGATGGCCTCGAAGGTACGGCTGCTGTCATCGACAAAGACCTCGCGGGGGCGAAACTTGCCGAACTCATTCACGCGGATGTTTTCCTCATCCTTACGGATGTGGATCATGCCAAACTCAATTACCGCAAGCCGGATGAGACGGATGTCGGCGAAGTGACGCTGGCGCAGATGAAAGACCTTGCGGCACGCGGCGATTTCCTCAAAGGTTCGATGGGCCCCAAGGTCAATGCCTGCATGAAATTCGTTGAAAATGGCGGTGCCCGTGCGATTATCACGTCGCTTGACCATGCTTATGAAGCGATTGCAGAAGGCTTTGGTACGCAGATCGTTCGTTAAATTTGGCACGGGCTATCGCTTTGCGATACGCCCTGTGCGGCACCTATCTCAGCGTGGCTTCGATACGGTGCCTTGAGCCGCCGCTATTTCATACGCGACGGTTTTTTTTGTATTCTTTTTATGCGTATTGCGTGGTACAAAATGATAAGCGTGTGCATTTTCCTGTAGAATGGCCTGAAAGGGCGAAAAGGAGCGCAGTTATGTATAAGCTCATGGCTTCAATGCTTGTGGCAATGGTCGCCCATTCAGCGTGTACCGATACGGATACTTCTTGTTGTCAGACATACATGGAACAGTCGCCTGCATTTGCGGTTCTTTGTGCGCGGCAGATGTGCACACATTCTGGCGAAACGTGCGGTTCAAAGGCACTCGAAGATTTGATGGCTTTTGCCGTAAACCAGTGTGCTCCGCTTTTGGTCTATGCTGAGCAGCCCATGGATTTGTCGAAAAACGATTATTTTGTCGATGGCAATGTGGATAATGCGA
The DNA here is from genome assembly GCA_017421975.1 of Pseudomonadota bacterium. Taxonomy (GTDB): domain Bacteria; phylum Myxococcota_A; class Bradymonadia; order UBA4248; family UBA4248; genus RGIG464. The sequence goes on along the minus strand of JAFOHE010000179.1, from coordinate 2,349 downwards.
CGGCAACAGGCATGAATATTTATCCGCAAAATGCCTATACGGCGTGTCTGGCAACCGGTGGAATGGACGAAGTGCATCATTACATTCAATCGGTGAAGAACGCCGGACAGTGCTGTGACGCATCTTCGGGGCGTCAGCAGGCGATATGCCTCGGAGAACATCTTTTGTATGCACCGTCATTTGGCCATACGACGTGTTTTTTGTCGGAAGATGAAAACAGCGACTGACGCGCTGACTGTCGTGGGATGCCATTGCATTTTTGAGGTTAGGAAATATGAAAATAGCACTCTATTATGCCATGCCGAAAGAGATCGATTCCTTGTTGTCAAAGCATGAGGGCAAATGCCTTCAGACGGTTGGCGGCGTATCATTTTATGAAATTAAAAAAGATGTGATTGCAGTGACGGGCGGCGTCGGCAAAGTCAATGCCGCGATGGCGACACAGCTTTGTATTTCGTTATATGCCCCCGATCTTGTGATCGACTGTGGCGTTGCCGGCTGTTTTGAGAATGTCGATATCGGTACGATTATGCTTGCCGAAGGCTTTGTTCAGCATGATGTGGACACGACGGGCTGCGGCGATCCTATTGGGCTCGTGAGTACGGTCAATGTCGTGCGTTTTATGACGAGCGACTTCGAAAAAGCCAAACGCGCCATGGATAAGACGGGCATCGCTTATCTGTGCGGCATGGGAGCGACAGGGGACTGGTTTGCTAAAGCCGGTGAACGCGCCAGGTTTGTGCGCGATACCTTTCATCCGCTCTTTATCGAAATGGAAGGCGGTGCTGTGGCTCAGGTATGCTTGAGAAATGCCACGCGTTTTATGGCAATTAAATCTGTCTCGGATTGCCTTTTTGGCAATGATCGTTACGATTTTAATTTCCCTATGGCCATGCGCGATCTCAATGACATTGTGATGCGTTTTGTCGATGCCTTGGGGGTGAGTGATGAACAATAAAAAATTCAGCACCCTTTTGGCGATGTTTTTGATGGCTTCTTTTGGGTTCGGCGTTTACGCTTGTGATGCAGAAGATTTGGAATGTGAGCATAGCGAGCGGTTTAAGTCTTTTTTCGAAGAGGCTGAATCGCTCATTTATAACTGTTGTGGTACGGCTGCCACATACTGCGATTACGATGGGGATGATCGTTGTGAAATCGTCTTTTATCAGACGCGAGAATGTCCCAATGCAAATATAGATAAAATGATCGCTTGTTGCGGATCGTATGAAGCGATTGAGTCGACGGGTAATCCTATGATGGATGAGGAGATGCAGATTTGGCCCAGGCGTGATGCCTGGCACGAATGTCGTGAACAATTTCTCACGACGTTGCAGTGTATTCCCCTCGAATCTTTTTTGAATAAGGATGATGAGGGCAACGGTTAGTTATAACTCTTAGGCATTATCGCGCATTTTAAGGCTTTGGGGGGCATATCAATGACTCCCCAAACGATACCTACGTCGATACCTACGTGATCATGGTTTTGATGCTAAGGTTGTTTGCGATATTTGAATATGTTAATGCGAAGATAGGCTTTTGTTACTCTTGCACTAGATTAAGTAATTCTTGATAATTCGTGACATGATCATATTTGACGATACCATTGGAGAGTTTTTTAAATAAAAGTTTTGCGCTGTCAATTTTAGCTTGTTCAATTGGGCGTAACTCCATACTGGACATGGTTCCTTTGGTTTCGGCTACAAAATAAATATGTTTTACCTTACCTTCATAAAAGACAACAGCCCAGTCTGGTGAATAATGTCCCACCGGGGTTGGAATATAAAAGCCCTTTGGTAACTTTGCATAGATGTTGACTTCTGCTGCGGCATCCAACTCTTCTGCGAATTTGCGTTCTATACTTTTCTCCGAAGTTCCATCGGTAAATATATAATCCTGAATCGCTTTCTGTGCCTTGTATGCCTTTGAAATCGGCAGCTGCAGATGTTCCGTCGTGAATATATCTGCCTGGTAAGGATCATCACGATTCACCGAAGAATCTTCTATTGCATGGTATGTCAATTCGACGCCAGGGCGATGGTTGCTAAGATGCTCTATAAACATCGAAGCCTTCTTTTCGTTGATGATCGTAGTCGTTTTCTCAATAAAGCTTTCGGGATTCATTGCGAACATCGCAAATTTATTATCCGAAATTTCTTTGAGAATGGTTGCGACAGTCTTTCGCGTCAGCTTAGTACCTTCGGCAATTTTGCCGATCAAGTCATAGCGCACTCCCCGTGGAAAGCGTATCGATTGCGGCGTTCCAGAGATCTGCAGGTGTATTTTTGTTGACACGCATGGTGATGTTGGGGGTGTTGTAGCGCTTTTCCTTTGCAATGCGGAGGACGGCAT
>JAFOHE010000178.1 GCA_017421975.1 Pseudomonadota bacterium | reverse complement strand
GTTATGTCGAAAAATCTTATTATTTATTATTCACGTCGCGGTGAAAATTATTTTGGTGGTTCGATTCGAAGTATTGCTAAAGGTAATACGGAGTATTGTGTAGAATTTATCAAAAATGCAATTGGCGCGGATGTCTTTGAAGTAGAGACAGTCAAAGCGTATGCCACTGATTATATGACGTGTACCGAAGAAGCCAAGGCTGAGACGAAAAGCGGTATTCGTCCGGAGCTTAAAAAGTATCTTTCAGATATCGCAGTCTACGATCATATCTTTGTTTGCGGCCCTTGTTGGTGGGGAACGTTCCCTTGCGCAGTTTTGGGACAGCTTGAAAAACTTGATTGGTCTGGAAAAAAAGTTTTTGGTTTGATGACGCACGAAGGTAGTGGATTAGGTAGCAGTGAGCGCGATCTTAAGCGCATTTGCAATGGAGCCGTGGTAGGCAAATGCCTCGCCGTATCGGGAAGCAGGGCTGAACAAAGTGAAAAGAGTGTCGCCGATTGGGCAAGACAGTGCGTTGAAGGATAGGGGGACATTTATTGTTGTGGATATAGATAAAGAGACTATTGCAACCGACAAGGGGACATGCCCCTTGCCATTAAAGCAACTTTTCCTCTAGTGTCATTAACTATGTCCACAATAAGAACAATGTACAAATGTTGGTAGCGGTTGATCGAAAATGGGTACTCTTTGAATTTTGGGATGTCATGCCTTGTTGATTTTCCTTTTGTTGAACCTTGATGTCTAAAAACGAAAAAAGCCGAACGTTATGTTCGGCTTTTTATGAAAGAAGCGTTAATCCATCAGGTTATTTGGCAGGTGTGGGAGACACAGGGCGTGTTGGTGTAGCAGAAGCTTTGGCGGGTGCCGCTTTTTCTTTGCCGAGGTTGGCTGGCATTTCGACGCCGATCATGTCGTAGACATCTTTCATTGGCGGGATGGATTTCATCATGGAATTGAGAAAATTGGAGGTTGTCGAAGAACCATCCTGGCCGGACATGGAATCCCAAACCGTGATCTTGTCGATGTTGATACCCTTGATGGCTTCGACCTGCGTTTTGAGGAGATCTTCGACCTTGTCGGCCATCATGAGGCGGACGGCAGCGTCGGAATCGCCACCGGCAGCGCGAACGAGCATCGTGTAAGCTTCAGCACGTTTGGCGAGCTGAAGTTTGATACCTTCTGCTTCAGCTTCCATGCGGGCAAGGATAGCGTCAGCCTCACCTTTGGCTTTGCGGCGGACGGATTCGGCTTCAGCTTCTGCAGCGATTTCGATGCGCTGTTTCTCAATTTCGGCCTGGACGATGACGTCGGCCTGCATTTCGGCTTTCGCACGCGTGGCACGGGCGAGTTCTGCTTTCTCTTCGGCGGCGTAGGCTTCGGTCAATGCTTTTGCGTTCTGAACTTTTGCTGCTGCGACGGCACGTGCTTTGGCTTCGGCTTCAACTTCGAGGCGTTTGGCTTCAGAGAGCGCGACTTCCGCCTTGGACTCGTTTTCAGCGGAGATGGCTTCGGCATTACGCGCAGCAATGGCGACACGCTTGTTCTTGGCAGATTCGGCTTCTGCTGATTCGGCTTCCGCATTCAGTCGCGCAACATCGGCACGCTGTTTGGTTTGAGCCTCAACTTCAGCGGCCACAGCAAGGGCGTTCTGTTTCGCAACACCTTCGCGTTGTTCGCGATCACGTTCTGCAATCGTGATAGCTTCCTGCATCTTTTCATTTTTTTCGCCTGTGTTACCATCGCGGTTGCGCTCGGCTACGGTTTTCTTCGCTTCGTTGATGGCCTTGGCTTCGGCTTCTTTACCTAAGGCTTCAATGTAACCTGATTCGTCGCTGATGTCGGTGATGTTGGCGTTGATCAGCTTAAGACCGATTTTCTTGAGTTCCTGTTCGACGCACGACGAAACGCTCGACATAAATTTGTCACGTTCGGCGTTGAGCTCTTCGATGTTCATTTGCGCAATGACGAGACGAAGCTGACCATATATGATTTCTTTGGCAAGGTTCTCTACGACGCGCAGTGGCTGGCCCAAAAGACGTTCTGCTGCGTTCTTCATGACGGCATCTTCTGTCGAAATACCGACTGTAAACGTCGCAGGTACGCTCACTCGGATGTTCTGGCGTGAGAGCGCATTTTTAAGGTCAATGTTGATGGCAAAAGGCGTGAGATCCAGAAAATGAACTTCCTGAATGATCGGCATGATGAATTTGGCACCGCCATGCATACACATAGATGAGCGTGCTTCTCCATTACGTCCTTTGCCAACACGACCGGAAATTACCATGACCTGGTCGGGCGAACAACGAATGTACCGTTTAGAAAGGGCTATGATAATAACGATAAATGCGAGGACGCCTACACCGATAATGATGAAGATTAAATTGAGATTCTCAAACATTTGTTCTCCTTTGTAAATGTTATGCCATTGTGTTTGAGTTATGCCATTGTGTTTGATGTATAAAATGGCCAAATCAGAATTATCTAACTTTAAATCAGATTTTTTTAGACGTCAATTCTAAATGCTAAAAAGAATATAAAACAACATCATGCCAAATCGTCTGTGCTCTGTCGTATATATACACACAATGTAGTTGCGTGTATTCCTGGCTTCGGAGGGCAACGATGAAACTTCAAGCGTTGACTGTTGACTTATGGCTATAATTACCTGTGTTCGTTACGTTTATGCTCATTAAGATTCATTACGTTATATAGGATTTGTTAAAAAAACTTAAGCATACATATATACAACAATGGCTTACACGTCTTCTTCAGTCACGCGCTGGACAATCATGACGCCATCTTCATTGACTTCCATGACGCGTACCTTTGTGCCGGTGGGAATGGGCATATCATCGCGGGACATGGCATCGTAATCTTTGAGGGCTTCGTTCAGGACGAGGTTGATTTTGCCACACCCTTCACCGTATTTGGGAATTGTCAGATAGACGTCAGCGACTTGGCCAACCGCGTCTTTGAGATTCACCGTGGGAATTTCCTGAAGCTTGAGTACGGATTTCATGAATTTTGCATGGATGTACATGGCGACAAAGCCAAGAACGAGACCGCCTAGCGAGCCAATGAAACCAGATGCGAACGAGGCATAAAAAAACATGGCGCTCCAGCCACCGATGGCGAGACCCAGCGCCACACCGTGGACAGAGAATAAGTGAAGACCCTCAATGACTGCCGGTACGTTTTCACTGACATCGACGTCTCCCGCATCGCTGCCGTCCGCGTCACCGTCAACATCTCCGCCAATGCCGAGCGTCTGTAATGCCAGTTTTGCTACAAAAAATACGGAACCAAAAACGGCAATGATAAACGACCCCTGCTCAAAGCCGCTGAGTGTTGCGAACCATTCATTCATCATTATCCTCGTTCTCCTGCGTATCTCACGCATCATCTGATCGTCGTCAGCCTGGATTTACGCTAAATGCAAATTGTGCTAAACAGACATAATCGATAAAGCTTAGCATGCCTGGGCTTTATCTGAAAAGTTGTTTTTTCAAAAACCGTTTTGACCATCGACGGTTACTCAGATTCGATAAACGGTTACTCAGATTCGATAAAATATGGTGCTTGTGTATGTGTATGACATACATTCAGTTAATCTATGAAAGAAGATTTCCTCGCTAAACTTCGCAACGGCGAAACATTAAATACGCGTCAGCTCATCAAAATGATCACCTGGTTAAGTGTCCCCGCGATCTTGGCCCAGATTTCTTCGATTGTGATGCAGTATATTGACGCTTCCATGTTGGGACATCTTGGCTCGCAAGAGGCTGCCTCCATTGGGCTTGTCGCTTCAAGTACATGGCTCATGGGGGGCCTCTGTATGGCGATGAACATTGGGTTTACGGTTCAGATCGCTCAGGCCATTGGTGCAAAAGAAAATGTTCAGGCTCGAAATCTCGTGCGCATGGGCATGATCACGGGATTGCTGTGGAGTATTCTTCTTTTAACGATCGGCGTCCTTGTTTCGGAAAGTCTGCCTGGCTGGCTGCGCGGCGACATCGCCTTGCATGGTTCATCGACCGTTTATTTTCTCGTGTTTGCCCTCTCCATGCCGATCTTTGAACTCAATCACCTCGCAGGCGGTATGATTCAATGCAGCGGAAACATGAAACTCCCCAGCATCCTCCACATCCTAATGTGTTTGCTCGATGTTGTGTTTAACGCTTTTCTCATTTTCCCATCGCTTTCATTCGAAATTTGCTCGTTTCAGATTACGTTGCCTGGCTTTGGTTTCGGCGTTTTCGGTGCCGCTTTGGGGACGGTTCTGGCCGAAGGCGTCGTCGCATTTTTCATGCTCAGGTATTTGTTGATCAAAAGTCCGCTCCTCAGCCTCAGACGCGAGGAACGATTCGTCTTTTCCATGCCGCATCTCACAAAAGCCTTTCGGTTGGCGGCACCCATTGGCTTTGAACAGTTCGTGATGAGTGGCGCTCAGATCGCTTCAACCTACATTCTTGCGCCGCTAGGTTCTGTTGCGATTGCGGCCAACTCCTTTTCAGTGACTGCCGAGAGCTTGTGTTATATGCCGGGGTATGGCATCGCTTCCGCAGCAACGACAATGATCGGACAAGCCATTGGGGCTGGGCGAAAGGAACTTACACGCCGTCTCGCTTGGTTGACGACGTGGATGGGTATGGGCATCATGGCGGCGACGGGGGCGCTAATGTTCGTCTTTGCTCCCGAAATGATTGCCATTATCTCTACGGATCCTGAAGTCCGTCGCTTAGGGACGCTCATTCTGCGCATCGAGGCCTTCGCGGAACCCATGTATGGTGCTTCGATCGTGGCAAATGGCGTTTTCCGTGGTGCCGGTGACACGTTCGCACCATCCTGCATGAACCTCGTCTCTATGTGGGCTATTCGTATTCCTTTGGCGGCTTATCTTGCGCCCATCTATGGCTTAAAAGGCGTTTGGATTGCCATGGCAAGTGAGTTGACTTGCCGTGGATGTATGTTCCTCATCCGGCTCAAGGGAAATCGTTGGGAAAATAAGTCCAAAAAATGGGTTGAGTCTGCTTAATTTATGGGCGGTCGCTATCATCCTGGCGGACGATACGCGACGCGCTGCGCGGCTTCTCGCTTGTGCTCCATACGCCGCGCTTTTAGCTTGCGCTCCATACGCCGCGCTTTTTTGACGTCGATGATGATGAATTGTATCTTTTGTTTGATATTTCTTCTAAATGTCGTTTAGAATCAAAGTGGTTTTGTAAATCGAATAAAATATGTGCAAAAAAAGGATAAACTTAATGTCAAAAAATCGCTTTTCCAATTGGAATTCCAAACTAAGAAATCGTCTTATGCTCGTACTCGGCGTGACGGGGTTTAGCTCGACTGTCGTCGCTTGTTACGGGCCACCGGCATATATTCCGGATGAACTCCCTAACCATGAACAAGAGATGATCTCCCGGTGTTTAGATGGTTCTGTTGCTGATAGCGTGTGCCCAAACGGCTGTATTCAAGGACAGTGTCTCGAAAAAGGCGGGAATATCGGGGCATCGTGTAACGCTGAGCTCTATCTCGAGTCCTGTTCTTCAAACGGCGACAAAAAAGTGATTTGTCAAGATGGACAGATTCAGGAAGCCGATTGCCGTTCGTGTGTGGATCTCGAAGACCATGTGGTCTGTTCGTCCGATAACGAATAACTTTTTGGATGTCCCCCCTGGGATTTACGTCCATAGGCGGGGACTTCGTTTTTTGGCATACGCCAAAAACTGCAATGACCATAAACACAATCATTGCAGCTGTGTTTTGTACCGTTTTAGGCTGGGACTGATTCTGGAGATTTCGCCTTTTGGGCTTGCTCAAGTTTGTCTTTGGCTGCCATGCCGCTTTTGTAATAAAATACAATCATACCAACCATGGAGGCAAAGCCGATCGAACCTAAAATGATCCAGACGATCCATGGGGTATACGTTTCCCACAAGACGTGCGTGGCTTCAAAGGCATCTGACGTGTTTGTTACCGTCTGAAGTTTCTGCATGAGTTCATCCGCAGTGATTTCATTCAACGATGTCGGATCAACGCCTTGTTCGATAAGGTATTTTTTGGCCAACATAGGCTTTGAGGAAAACGTCTCATATAACGGGCCACTCAGGAAATTGCCAAGTGCCCAGCCGATGGCAAAGGGAATATTCACAAAGCCCATATAGATGGCTTTCTTGTCCTCGGGAGCCGTCATGCCGATGTATTCATCAAATTTGGGGGAACAGATAATTTCGCCAATGGCAAAAATAAAGACGGCAATACACGCCATCAGGCCGGAGGTGAACATACCTGTCATGACAAATCCGATGACAGATATGACCATGCCCAGAATGAGCGCCGTCATCATCCTGAAGCGGGCAAACAACGCTGAAAGCGGTAGCACAAGGCAAATTATCGCCGCAGAATCGATATTGATGATCATTTCAGGTTTGAGGGAATTGTCGGATTCAAGAAATGATTTAAAAATACTGAATTGGGAAAGCCAGTTTCCAACGCTTCTTCGATCAACCCACTCATCGAGGAAATTCGGCAAAAGATCCCATAATTGCATAAACATGAGCCAAAAACCGCTGACGATCAGCAGGAAGAGAAGCGTCATTTTGTCATTCCAGAGAATGGCTAACGTCTCCACAAAGACTTTCGACGCTTTTTTTGATTTTTGAGGTGTGATTTGCTCTGAAACGGCGTCAATTTGAGCTGGCACAGGCTTCGTTGCTTCGGCATTGACCGTTGCTTCGGCTTTGATGCTGGGGGCATCTTGGACGTCCGTTTCGGGTGCTTCCT
>JAFOHE010000177.1 GCA_017421975.1 Pseudomonadota bacterium | reverse complement strand
GTTGCGGGGCGTACGCCCCGCAGAGGGGGTAGCGGCGTATTTTCGTCATGAATATGACGAAAAAAGCCGCGTAGGGGGAGACTTCCCCCAACTTTTAAAAAGAATTCCTCTTTAGGCGCGTGGCATTTTGGAGATCAAATCAGTATATAATGATAACGAAAATGTGTGGGGGCAGTTTATCTGCTTGTGTGCTTCAGTGATTGTGAGGGTGACGATGAGAAAGATTTGGTATATGGCATTGTGTATGGTTGTCGTGGGGACTAGCGGGTGTTCGGATGATTCTGGAAATAGCTCGATTGGCGATCAGGAGAACCAGCAGGGCGGCGAAGGCCAAGGTACTGGCGGCGAAGGTCAAGGCACTGGCGGTGAAGGCCAAGGCACTGGCGGCGAAGGCCAAGGCACTGGCGGCGAAGGCGGAAAACCCTCCACAGAGGCTCCCTGTACCAGTCATGAGGCATGTCCCGAAGGCTTATTTTGCAAGGACGGCGAATGTGTCCACCGCGTGGACGTGGGCGATGCTTGCGACAAAAGCCACGACTGCTATGGAGGCACGTGCGATGAAGATGGGATATGCCGAAAATATGTCGGTGAGAATGTGCCCTGCGACGGGGACAATGTTCGGTGCGCTGGTGAGTTGAACTGCATGACGGTTCCCGATACAAACGATCCGCAAAAGTATTGCTTTGTCACGGTTGATTTGGGTGAGTATTGTAACAACAATGAATTGTTCTGCCGCGAGGGTTATGAGTGTAATATGTTGGCGCTTCAATGTGCTGAGCGCGTGGCACTCGGGGAGAGCTGTGACCGCACGACGCGGGTCTGTGCGGAAGGGATTTGTCTTGGCGGAAAGTGTGTTGAGCCTGTCAATGATGATTGTGACGACGATATTCATCCATGCAGTTCGCCGACGGCGACGTGCTACGATGGCAAATGCATTGAAACTCACGGTTGTGAAAGCGATTCTGACTGCCTTGCCGACACCTATTGCTGTACAGAAGATGCGTGCCTTGTCAAAAACGTGTGCCTTCCCTACGGCGAGGGACCGCGGGAAAAGACGAACGATCAGTGTCTGTATAAGACGGAACCCGGACTTTTTGAAGCCGATTTACAGTGTGACTGGACGGTTCCAGAAACGGGTGACCCGTATCCCAAGTCTTACAACATCGTGACGCCGACGTTTGTTGCAAAGACGCCGCACAACATGGGCACGAGCAATGCCCTCATCGTCGCGACGTACATCGCAGGTGACTGGTCCAATGGGGACGAGGCTTACAAGTACGGCGTGATTCGCATCATCAATCCGGAAACATGCAAGGTCGTCGAAAATATTTACGATGAACAGAATTACGTTTCTGCTGGTGCGACGATGGCGATTGCCGACGTCGATAATGATGGTTTTGTCGAGATTTATGCGCAGCGTTCGCCCTATCAGCCGAAGAATTCGAAAGTGCCGGCGGGCGGTATCGTCCAGTTCGTCTGGGATAAGGATCAGGGCAAATATGTGACCGGCTGGGTCGCATCAAGCACGCTGAAACAGCGGGCTTATGGCTGGGGTGGGCTCGCTGTCCATGACATCAATAACGACGGTGTGCCTGAAATCATCAATCCGTATGGCGAAGTTCTCGATGCCGTGACGGGGACAAAATTGAACGGCACGCAGGTGATCGACAATCCGCTTTTTGCGACGATCGGCGATCTCGACAACGATGGAAAGGCCGAATACATTGCGCGTTCCGGGGATGTGCATGAATGGGTTGTCGTCCGCAATGAGGCGGGTGAAATCACGAGCCAGTCGTGGGTGCTTGAATATCCCAAAGCGGCGGAGGGCGGCGGATATACGCTGAAAGCCATCGGTGACTTCGGTACGCCTGGTGAAACGGCAGCCGATTTCGATTGGGACACGAAAGACGGAATCGCAGAGATCGTTTCAACGCAGGGTATCGACAAAGGCAGAGGTTCATCAATTGCCATTCATGCATTGACAAGCAAAGTCGGGGCGGATGGCAAGGTCACTAAAGGTCAGCAGCGCATTTTCTATCTGACCGGTCTGTTTGGCGGCGGTGCACCAACGATCGGCGATTTCGACAGGGATGGTATGCCTGAAGTCGGTATCGCTTTTGGTGATTATTATTCGGTCTTTGATCCGCGTTGTAAGAAAGATGGCGACGGTGTTTTGCCCGAAGGATGTCTTGAGGAGAATTATCTGTGGAAACAGCCAAATACCGACAATTCATCCTATTGTACGGGATCGTCGGTCTTTGATTTCGACGGTGACGGACAGATCGAAGTCGTCTATGCGGATGAGTGTTATACGCGTATTTATGACGGCAAAACCGGCGATGTCCTCTTTAGTGCAAAACACAGCAGCCGCACGGCTTATGAAATGCCTACGATCGCTGACGTCGATAATGACGAATCGGCAGAAATCATCATGGGTGCCAATACGACGGACAGAACCTGCGACACGATCGACAAGATTCACCGTGGCATTCGCTGTACAACGAACCAAGACTGTACGTCCGGAATTTGTGAAGACAAATTCTGCCGTTGTTCGATCGATAACGATTGTAACTGGCGAAAAGGCTCGGATAACACCCTCAAGGAAGAATATATTTGTACGGATCCGCTCGCTGATGACAAAGCTATCAATCCCAACAAGGTGTGTCGTGCCAAACGGCCTCAGAAAAAGACGATATCCGGTGTCCGCGTCATGCGAGACAGGTATGACCGATGGGCGAGTGCTCGTAATATCTGGAATCAGTTCCCTTATTCCATCAGCAATATCAATGACAATCTGACCGTGCCTAACCTGGCGGATTGGGTTCAGAACTTCCTCAGTCCCTCGCTCAATAACTATCGCGCCAATGCACAGGGCAAGATTGGCATGAACGCAGCTCCCGATATCACGGGCAAACTCGACAAGGAACATCTGTGTGTCAAGTCTTCCGGAACAGATAAGATTACGCTTCACGGGATGATTTGTAATCGTGGGACAAAAATGGTCGCTTCTCAGATGCCGGCATCGTTCTACAGAGTCAACGATGACGGGTCTTTGGGAACGAAATTCTGTACGGCCTATACTGCCTCGAATGTGCCTGTCGGTGGTTGCCTCGAAGTTTCCTGTGGGCTTGAAAAGGACGAAATCGAAATGGATATTCGCATCCGCATGGTGTCGAATGACAACGGCGAAGGTGGAAGAACGACTGTAGAATGTAACAGCGATAACAATACGGACGAAGTTGTTCTCGAATCTTGTCCGATTTTCTAGAAAAACAGACGGAAAGGTTGTACGGGGCGTGCCTATCCTGCGGATACGGCACGCTTTTTCGTGCTATTTTCCAAAAGCAGTGGCTTTTGGAAAATACGCACTCTGGCGCGGGCTATTTTCTTGCTTTGCAAGAAAATACGCCGCGCTTTTTTGTGTTGGTGATGGTGATGCTTGTATAAAAAATGCCAAAAAAGCCGCCATCATAATGGTGTTAGGCACTCTTAAATGCCTGTCATACAAGGCCGATGCTGTGGAAAAGCGTTTTGAAGGCTTGCGCTATCGTGGCAGGAAACATCAGTCGATGCGTGGTCGCGGTCGATCCGAGATTTTATTTTGTTTAATGAGGTCTATCGTTTCGTCAAGTGTAGCTTTGTCAATGCGTTTGGCACCATAGAGCGCGTGCGCGACATTGATCATTTTTTGCACGCGTGCGGGGGACAGCTTGTTATCGGCGTATTGTTTTCCAAAAATAATTGGATTCGGTAGAATCGTGGCTAAAAAGAGCGACTCCCGAAGCGTCAGTTCACGGATATTTTTTTGAAAATAGAACTTGGCGGCATCACGAATACCATACGTATCTTTGGCCCAGTGAGCTAGGTTCAGATAAAGCTCGAAAATGCGGATTTTGGGCAGACGTTTTTCCATTTGCCACGTGAGGAAGGCCTCCTGGAATTTGCGTGAGAGCGTTTTATCATGATTGAGAAAGAGATTTTTCACGACTTGCTGAGAAATGGTCGAGCCACCGCGCACGACTTTGTCTGCTTTGAGGTTTGCAATAATGCTCGCACGAATGGCGCGAAGGTCGATGCCTGCGTGGGTAAAAAATTTCGCGTCTTCGGAAGCGATGAACGTGTAGGCTGTTTCCCGTGGTATCTCGTAGAAGGATGCCCATGAAGCTTCACGTGGGCCGATCATTTTGGGGACGGTGGCAGCGTTGACGCGGATCATGAAGTTATTTGTACTGATCAGTTCAAAGTTGCTGCGTGGATCGAAGGCGAGTGTTTTGACATCGTCAAGGGACAAATCGACGTTGAGCGTGAGGGCATCGAGATTATCCATGTCAAAGCCGAGGGAGATATGGCCTGCGTAAGGTCCTGAGAGCTTGTATCCTGTCAGATAAGGCACAAAGTTATGTGGCAAAGAAGGAATGAAATGTGCGGCCTCGCCGGAGAACTTGACGTCTATATCGTAGTGAAAGGGTATAGATGTCGTTTGTGAAAGTGTTGGACGCATATCGACGGGGGTATTGTCGATAAATGGCATGGCCGGCTGACGTGTAAAGTGGCCTTGAAAGTCAATTTGCCCCAGAGTGCCGCGTTTGACGTCAACATAAACCAACTGGTCAGCATCATCGTATTCAGCTGTCAGATCAACTTCGCCGGTGATGCCGGAAAGACTGTCTTTGGCAAGCACGGGAATGGAAACGGAAGCGTTTTTTACGCCACCCTGGATATTGAGAAAATAATTTTTCTGGATTCTGTCAGCTCTGAATTCGACTTTCCCATTGACGGGAAACGAGTGGATGGCAAGTTTTTGTGAAAAAGAGGCATTTTTCAGGAGCGGGGCGAAATTCATGCCCTGGCTGTCAATGGTGAGGCCTAGAAGTTTGGCATTTCGATCATAACCACCGAAGATACGCGCCGTTGAGCTGTCTGTCGTTTTGATGGCAATACCGAAACCGATGCGGTCTTTATCTTTGAGATGAAGAAGTTCGAGTTCCTGGTAATCAAAGGCGTAATGTCCACCGAATTGCGGAATTTCATCATCGACCTGGATATCGATACTTCCGTTTGAAACGTGGATGAAACGCTGCTCTTCGGAAGTTGAAAGATCGACATTTGTTAAGGACAGTCGATTGAGATGAAACGGCTTTACAGTGGCAGAGCCCAGTTCGAGGTCGTTTAGATGAAGTGCCTGTTGTTCAAATGATACACCCGTTGAAGCAGCTTTAACGCAGACGGGGCCTTGTGGCATATCGGGAAGCGACATGAGACGGGGCGTGAGGCAGACTTGAATAGGTTCGCCAGAGAATGAGATATTTTGCCAGGGATGGTTGGCATCCGAAAAAGCGACAGATTGCCAGGGAACATCGAGTTCAAGTTCGCCCTTTCCATGGAACATTTTGACGTGGCAATCGATGCATCTGAGTTCGGGAATATCTGCAACTTTACTTGATGCGATATCTGTCGAAACTGCCAGTTCAGAATTTTCTGTTTCGAGAGTTTCGCGGCGCGTTTTGAGCCAGGTTCTATGACTTGATGGTGCGTTGCTCAAATCGAGATTGGCGTGAAAGCCACGCGCCTCAATGGCGGAAGCATTGAGGTCACCGATAAACATGCCCAGAAGATCGGGATAGATGGTGATGGAATCAAAACGCAGGGCGCCATTTTCATTCACACCATTTGGGGAAAAAACGACGTCTGTCAAAACGATTCCCGTCAACCCCATGGCATAGATGTTGGCAAAAGCAAAGTGGCCGCCAATTTTTTGACCGACTTTTTCGAGTTTAGGCGTCAGACGGGCATGAAGATACGTACTCGTTCTTAAGGTATAACTTGCCAACAAGACGAGAAAAACGCTGAATACAAAGACGAGTATCCAAGTACGTTTGCGCGTATGTCTGTGCGCAGAGCCACGTCTGGCAACCGATGAATTATTTTTATCCTTACCCATAGCATCCATGCTTCAAGATCACAGTGCCAGCCTGGCACAGGATGACTATACCGTGAATTGCTTAGGGACGCAATCTTTAGACTTTATTGTACCTGTGAGGTTTGTGAAAAAAACGAAAAAAGGGAAAGTTCGATGAACATTCCCTTTTTTTGCGGCATCCATTCCGTTTTTTAAGAAGCATCCGTGCTTCCTTGGAAATCAGCGCTAAGCGGAATTTTGACACATCCCGTGTCATTTACTGCAAAGAAATCGGCAATCCATGCCATAATTTTGTCATCCGTGACAATGCATGATTGTGAAAGTGTGGACCATCCTGGTCCTCAAGACTCCTGTCACCACTTTGCAGAATCCGCATTTTTTGCAGATCGTAACGCCTTCCCTGGCTCGCGCCTTCGGAATTTTTCCCTCGGCACAACGTTGCTTATACGCTCAAACTGATTTCAAAACAAGATATTTTTTGTCAAATTTTTAATCTTTTTATTATCTCCACATTATAAACAGGGCACACTTATCCTATCTAGATGATGAACAATTCAGTTCCAGGCAGAAAAGCAATAATGAAAAAATAATTAGTTGAAACTGATCCTGTTGTAAGCGTCTTTGAGGCGTTCGCTTGAGGCGAGGTAAATGCCTTTTTGAACGGCATCGAGAGCTTCTTTCCAACGGGATGCGCTCCATAGTTCTACGTGCCCGCGCTGTCCTACCCAAACGACATCTTTTTCGAGGCCGGCGAAAGCCTTTTGCTGTGGGTTGATGAGGATGCGTCCCTGGGCGTCGAGCTGGCATTCACGGGCGGATGCACAGAAAAAACGATCCAAAAGATCCGCATCACCACCATCGAGCTGGCTGTAACGCTGACAAAAGTCATCGAAAGAGTCGCTAGAATAGATGAACAACTGTCCTGAGAGCCCAAAGGTCACGATGAGTTCTTCGCCCGAGTAGTCGTCTTTGAGCCCAAGCAATCCCTCGCGGAATTTTTTGGGTACGGCCACGCGTCCTTTGGAATCAAGCGTGTGCTCGTATGTACCTCGGAAATTTTGACTCAAAATAGACCTCACAGTTCTCAAATGGGAAAAATCCCCACTTTTCCCCACTCTTTATGACTTTATCCCCACCGTATGTCAAAGGTAAATTTAAAGAAAATGAGGCTTCAGAAAGTGGCTCAATCAGGCGTTATTGTGAGGTTTGATGGTAATGTTTGTCTTCAATCGACTGACTGAAGCTTGGCAAAAAGCGGCATGTGAGTCTGGAAGTGGAGACGCTATCTTGGGTGGCAGACACGTATCTGAAGACACAAATTTAATAAGATATGAAATTATATGCATTATGGCTACATGCTTAATAAAAATAATTCATGTATTCAACTATAATAATGCATAAAATACAACAAGTGCATTTTGATTAAAAGTGGGGATAAGTGGGGACGCGTGTCATGGGAGAGGGGGTAGCGGCGTATATTCCCCACATGAGACGTGCGTGGAAGCGCGTCTCATGTGGGGAATATAGACGCGTAGGGGGAGACTTCCCCCGCCCGAAAAAAATCAACGTTTTCGCAGCGTATCGATGGCTTTGCAGATGGCCTCCTGTGTCGAAGGAAGACGGAGGTCTGGCGTGCTGTAGGATTCGCCGTTCAGATAAAAGACACGCCCGGCAGAGATGGCGTCGAGGCCGGCATAAAGCGTCGAAAAAGTCTGGCGACGTTCTTCACCGATGGCGTCGTTTGGGCTTAGAAAAAGAATGGCGTATGGATTGAGGCGAAGAAGGGATTCGGCTGAAATGCGTCCCCAGTTGGTGTTGTCAGTGTGGAGCGTATGGCCGCCGCATGCTTGTGTGAGGGATGCAAGAAAAGCATCATTTTGGGCAAGGTAAAAGTGCTGCATACGGGCATCTGCAACATCAATTATAAATAGAATGTCGATGGTGGGGGATGTTGCATAACGGGCAGTGATCTGGTCGAGTTCTGTTTTGAGCTGAAGGATGGCGCGTGAGCCGTTTTGTGGCATGTCAAGGAGCGTTGAGAGAGTTTCGAGCGTTGTGTAAATATCGTCGAGTGTATCCATGGCATGGGCAAAAACGCGAATGTTGAGCGATTCGAGTTTTGATATGAGCTGAACGTCTGAGGGGTGTGCGAGGACGAGCGTGGGACGAAGCTGGACGAGGCGTTCGAGTGGGGTTGGCATGGGGAGCGTTGCAACGGTACGTGCCGATTCTGGCCAGGTTGTGTACTGCGAGGTGGCGACGAGGGGTGCCTGTGGGGCAAGCGCAAGCAGGGCTGATGTGAGCGACGGTGTTAAGGCAACGATGCGTTCGTCTGACGTCGAAGGACTGGCATGACAGCCATAGCACAGATAAACCGAGAGAAAGATGAGCACAAAAAGGAAAATGCGGAACATGGAAAGCACTATTTGGGTGTTTTATGGATGCGTACGTCGAACACAAACGGAACTGAGCGAAAGACCCCTTAGCATTACGTCGAAGAGAAGGGAAAAAAAGGGAGATAATTGGAGATAAAGATAAACAGATGTTCTTAATAATGGATAAAAAACAAAAAAAAAGCGTTTAAAACCGTAACGCGGGCCTTGTCGATGGCATAACCCAGATAAAGGACAGGCGGGATGCCGCATTTGATAAGGAGACGTGATATGAGAAAGCTTCATCGTTTATGTTTTGTTTTTGCATGTGTTTTTGCATGTGTCATGACGGGATGTGTGGATTCAGAGCATGTGGATTTTTCGATGATAAGGCAGTATTTAACAGGACAGGTGCAATGTCTTTTTTTGGCAGATGAGATTGTTCGTGGCGGCATTGGAGTTGATGAAATCGATGTACTCAATGCCTGTCTCGAAGAAACGCGGGATGCATGGAAAGTGCACGCAGTGGCGGAGGAAGTTGTGGATCTTTTTAAAGCTTTGGCGCAACTTAAAGATGAACTTGTTTTACATCCATGGCAGGGGTGTGGTGACAGCGCGGACATGATGTTGACGCTTAGCGCGGATGGCGCGTATCGTCTGATGCGACGCCGAGCGGACGGGGGCGTCATCACGGAAGACGAAGGGACGTGGAAACTTAGCCTGGGAATGCATGATAATTTTCTTATCCAATTGTATCATCCGGATGACGTCTATGGCTGGAGCATGAATATCCGTATGCTGACAGATCGCCTTGAGATATCGGAAGGTTCAGGGGATGGCACGCATTTGACGTTTGCGCGTTAAAAGTACGACAATTTGTGAAGTCAAACGTCGGCTTTTGTGGTAAATGAGTATACGTTCTGAGCGCCTGCTATCCAAAGAACATTGCAATTCTTTAGAGAGTCATATAGAGGCGATAGAGCATAGGTAATGAACTTGCATCAGAGATACATTGCGCATTATTTTGGTGTTGGTTCATGAATCTGTGATTATGAACTCAGAGGGGGGAAGGGATGAACGAGATGTTGAATCCGATGGAGGCTGGCGAGGATGATCAGACGATCATTTCTGACGGCGGCAAGCTTCCATTAAACGTAGCTCAACCAGGGAAACCGATGAAGCATCATAATGTTGAAGAACTCGAGAATGAGGTCATTGCCGGACGTTATCTGATTAAGAAGCGTGTTGGCAAGGGCGGCATGGGCGTCGTCTACCTTGCTGAACAGACGAATCTGGGGCGCGAGGTTTGTGTTAAAGTTCTCAATCCGGCTTTAATTGATGACGAAAGTGCCGTTGTCAGATTTGAGAGGGAAGCGCGAGGACTAAGTCGTCTCCAACATCCGAATATTGTGACGATCTTTGATTATGGTCGTGATGATGATTTGGCGTACATCGTCATGGAATATGCCCAAGGGGAGACGCTTAGCCGTTTTCTAAAGCGTTCTGGGCCACTTGATCGCGACACGTTTATTCCGATTGCCGTTCAGACGCTTCGTGGTATCGGGGAAGCGCACAAGCTGGGTCTGATTCACCGCGATATCAAGCCTGCAAATATTATTCTGTGTGAGCTTGAAGGCGAGAAGAATTATGTCAAGATTCTTGATTTTGGTCTTGCGAAACTTGCCCAGGGCCAAGAAGATGTCACAAAGGAACAACAGCTGGTTGGAAGTGCGTCTTATATGGCGCCAGAGCAGATACTCAAAGGGACATCGGACCCTCGCACGGACGTGTATGCGCTGGGTGTCATGTTTTATCAAATGCTTGCAGGCAAAAAGCCGTTTACTGGTCCGAATGACAACGTCGTCCTTTACAAGCACGTCAATGAGCAGCCTGAGCCTTTGCATAATCTTCTGAAACCGGAGCAGGGCGTTCCTGAACCATTGTGTCAGGTGATCGAACAGGCGATGCATAAGGATCCTGACAAACGTCCGGAAACGGCATTGGCATTTCTGGATGCCATATCTTATGCCCTTGATGCGCCACAGTTACGTGCAGGATTTAGTTCTATGAGCTTGGGGCGTGTCGATCTTCAGCGGTTGACAGAAGACGCCGAGACACACGCCATTTCTATGGAAGCCAGACAGAAAGCAGTGTCACAGGAGAGTGTGGATACGCAAGCCGGCAGTGTTTCTCAGCCATCTGGTGTTTCTCAGCCATCTGGTGTTTCTCAGCCATCTGGTGTTTCTCAGCCATCTGGTGTTTCACCGCAACATCTGTCCAATCCTGGTTTTTTGGTAGATCCGTCTCTTTCTGGTGTGTCTTCGATATCGGCCATCCAGGTTCTTCCTGGAAATACACTCGTCCAGGCAGCGGATGTTATTGACGCCATGGCCAGGCAAAAAAGCAGCAATGATCGGCGTTTTTTCACCATGCTTCTCATTGGCCTGTTTTGTGTGGCTGGGCTAATTATTGGCATCATGTGGTACATTAAGTCAGATGTCAGGCAATCGGAACAACAACCTGTCATGGTTCAGCCAGAGGTTACACAGGTTAATGCAGCCGAATATTTTGAAAAAATTGAAGCTAACATCGCAGAGATGCGTTGGAGCCAGGCGGAACAGCTGCTGGATGCATTCAATGCAGATCCCACGCGGGCACGTAATCTTGATACAGAGAACCATATTATCGAACTGCGAAACAAGATTGAGTGTGGAAAAGATAATGCGCGTGCCGATCGCCTTGTCGCTGATCGAAAACTGGATGAAGCCAAGAGCATCTATGAGGATGTCCTTGTCAAGGATCCAACCAATGCCCATGCCAAGGAGGGAATCGTAAAAATCAAAGAAGAGTACTCCAAAATGGGTGTGCTGACGATGACGTATGATCCGGCAGAAAATATCCAAGTTTATATTAATGATGAAAAGCGTGGTGGTGTCCCTATGGAGCTGATGCTTGAACCTGGTACTTATCGTATCAAGGTGGTTGCAGAAGGTTATCACGATTGGCAAAAGGAAGTTGTCGTGAAGGCTGGGGATGCTAAGCCGATCAATGTGAAGCTTTCTAAAGTGGTCGATGAAGATCAGGACAAAAAACCATCTGGTTCTTCTTCTAAATCAAATTCAGGGAGTTCCAGTCCCCTTATTGGCAGCGGTAAAAAATCCGGTTCGTCTTCCTCCTCTTCTTCCAATAAAAAGAAATCTTCCCTTTTGCCAACAAAAAGATGAAAAAGATTATCCTTGGTTTCATCTGCTTTTGCATGATGACTGGTATGATGGCTTGTTCTCCGAAGCCTGAAGTGACGTTGCTCTCTTCTTTGGAAGCGATTGAAGCCATTATGCGTGAAAATATGGAGAGTCCCGATAAACTGATCGCTCAGCTCAATGCATACGCTGAAGCGCAGCAACCCCAATGGGAGCAGATGAATCGCACGTTTGAGGCGATGAATCGGGACGATTATATGCGCATTATTGATCACCACCAAGAGCAGGTACGTAATACCATGTTGAAGATTATGGACCTCGATCTTGAATTTCAGGACCAAATCAAAACGGACAGTGTTCGAATGGCGGCTTATATGGCTGCTGTCAATAAAATAGGGGCCGTTTATCCCAACGGAAATCTCCATGATTGAAAAAATACGCCTTGATGATTGGCTTGTGGAACACGGTTTTTTTGAAAACAAGAGCAGAGCGCGTGCGTTTATCATGGCGGGAAAGGTTCTTGTCAATGGAAAGAAAGTCGATAAGGCTGGAACTCCGACGCGTCTTGATGCCGAAGTTGAAGTCATCGGTATTCCT
>JAFOHE010000176.1 GCA_017421975.1 Pseudomonadota bacterium | reverse complement strand
GTAAATTGTTGTAAGCCACAATTATTATGATCATTTATAGCACAACTTGTGATATTACCATCTTTATCATACGTTGAATGGTAGTTCTCAGCACATCTTGATATCTTACACGGGTTTTCATTGATGTCATTATTGTTTATTTTATAGCATAAAATATCTGAAACACCTTCAGCTTTTTCACATTTGTTGCCAGATGAATAACAATGATTGATGTCATTTATTTCACAGGTGGGCGTGCTATTGTTAAGATGAAATCCTTGTTTACATTCAGTTGCAATACATTTTCCATCAGAACAATCTCCATTTAGCCATCCATTATGATTATTACAATCATTATTGTACGAACCGCAATGTTCCAGATCATCTTTTTCACAAATGGTGTTTGTGGCATCAAAATGATAGTTTGTGGCACAGGAATAGACCGCACATGCGCCCTTGTAGCAGTATTTGCTGCCAACGCTTTTGTTTTCTTTATCGGACCACAGTGATTTGTCTTTGCAGTTTATTTTTTGGGGGCCACAGACCGTGTCTGTATCGGCGAGGCAGGGCACGCCATTCTCGTTATAGGTATGATATCCCAGTTCGCAGCGTTCAGCTTTGCAGAGGTTTGTCTCGCCACAGTAGCAGTGCCCATCCGTTTCTGATGTTGCGTTATCTTCATTATTTTTCTGACAGCCGGCCAGTAAATTACAGTTGATGCCATGACAGTTCTCGGCATTGTCGGGTACGCATCTTTGGATTTGATCTTTATCTTTTTCAGTATGGTAGCCAGTTTGACAGGTATTGGCGTGACATTGGCCATTCAGACATTGCACCGTGGCTGTCCGCTTCTCGCCTTCGGCATATTCAGCATCAAGATTTTCGGGGGAACAGACGTAGGCACAATCACCACAATGGTTTTCATCATTATTAAGATTATAACACTTATCACCACACTTTGTCTCTTCTTCATCGCAGACACTCTCTTTCTGTGTGGTGCAATAGTATTCTTTTGTATCGTAGTTTGTGGAACAGCGGTAATTGGCCGGACAAAGATTGTGAACGAAACCGTTGCTGAACTGGCGTCGCAAAACGGAATCATCCATGTTGCAACAGTTGTCCTCGCTTCGACAGGCATCAGCGTGACAAGTCAACGTCACTGGTTTGTCGTTCTCAATTTTCACATATTCAATATAACTTAAAATGCCATCTATCGGTTGACCTGTTTCATCTAATCCAGGACATTGGGTAATGGTGATCGTTTCACCATTTTCTGTGACAAAATCTTTATAGACAGTTTCATCCCATTCGCAACTTGTGGTGGAAAGGGATAGGATTGAGATAAACCATAAAATAGTTTTGTGAGTTTTGTAACCAGTTCTACGGCGTTGAATATGGGGCATAAATGCTATATCCTTCTTGATCGTTTATGCAATTGTGATGTTTTCAGAGACAATTGATTAGGCGATAGCATTGTCTCCGAGGCTAATAAAGCATTTTAAATCCGCCCAAATGAATTTGTAAACCGACGATATTATTCACAATTTTGCCCTGGTTATCAATATCTAACCAGGGAATCCAGTCAACTTCAAGGCCCAATGTGAATTCATCAAAAATGAAATCGAGGCGGGCTTTGAGTTTGAGTGAAAGAAAACCGCCGCTGTCAATGACTTCGTCGTAGTTGTTTTCTGTGACGTAGTAGCCAGTCCACCAGTCATAGTCGAGGCTGTATTCAGTGTACTCGTAATCGAGTGACCAGCCTGTATAGCCGATACCGAAACCGATCGTCTGCATAATGTCATCGGCAAACGGGATATATCCCATGAGCAAGGCCGAAAACGAGTATGTCCAGATATTTTCATGTTGTTTTTCTGTTGGGTTGACAGAAAAATCCATATCGAGGGACAGGCCGAGCCAGTGGTACTTAAATCCGAGATTGCCGCCAAACGAAAAACCGTTTTCCTGCGATTTGCCATCCAATACCTGACCAAACCATCCAAACGTAAAGCCATACGTCAGGCCGTTTGGCGTATTGCCTGCGAACAAATGGCCTTCTGAAGTGGATGATGACGTCGCTTCTTGAGTAACGGTGTCTGATGCGGCGTTTGTTTCGGAAGAGGCGCGCTTTGGCTGTGCGGAAATGGATGTGTCCGCTTCGGATGCCAAGGGCTCGGCTTGCGTTATCGAGGCTTCGTTTAATGCATCTTCGGCAGGAATACAATCCACGTATTGATCGACATCCCAAAGGCAACTCAATTGACCATCGGGGGTATCGACGATGAGACGATCTCCAACAATCGGGACACATTCGGTCAGGGCATTGTTTTCGACGAGGCAGGATTGCTGCCCCTCGGGGGTGTCTACCGTCCACCTGTCGAGGGCATAGGCGTTTTCTGCAAAAATGGTTATCAAACCAAAAACCATCAGAAATATGTATGTGTTATTTGTTCTCATAAGCGGCTCCTTTATTGTTACAAAAATAACAATATAGATACAGCGTGACTTATGAATAAAATAAGTGAAACTGTCAATCTTTTATTGATTGTATGTGAACGCAATCGCGCACACATCATGCGTGTAGCGCGTTGTAAATATAATGACAAGATGATAAAATATAAAATAGCAAGCTATGATGATATATAGATATATATTTTTTGATGTGCGCTGACATCAACGCGCAAGCCATGCTTATACCGCCGCGTATCGCTTGCGATAGCGGCGGGGGGCGGCGTATCTGAGCTGTGCGAAGATAGCCGCCCCGCAAAAATTATAATCCCCAGTCATCCGTCGGTTCAATTTCGGGAACGACGCGAGGCACAATTTCATGGACGATGTCGAGCCATTCCTTTTGGGAACGTGCATAGAGATAGGTAAAGCGAAGCGTGTGTTCGGCGACTTTGCGGGCGTAATGGCGCGATTCATCAAAAGAGAATTCATCGACGATAAAATCGATCGTTTTACCTTTGTCACGAAGCGCCCACGGGCCAATACGATGTGGTCCGCCGTTATAACTCCCTGCGGTGAAGGTGAGGTTGTGCCCCCAGCGTTCGTAATGGGTATGCATGTAGTAGGCAGAATACGGGAAGCCGACGCGTGGATCAAAAAAGGTCTCGGGGTGAAATTCGACGCCCAGGTGTTTGGCAATGGGACGTGCGGTTTTCGGAATCATTTGGAGGGCACCAATGGCGTCCGCACTCGATACTTGCCACGGCCTGAATCGCGATTCCTGAAGCATGATGCCATAAATAAAGGTTGGCGGGAGGCCGTAGTCCATGGCCAGTGATTCGACGAGGGGGGCAAATGGCTGAGGGTAGGCCATTTGGTGACGTGGGTTGTTTCGCTCAGGCCAGACGTCGCTCAGGGCGCGTACAGAACCGGAGTTGTCTTCCCAGGCCTGGTTGTACGATTCGACGAGGTGGGTGGCGTAGCGTCGGAATATGTCGCGATCTTTTGAGGGGAGACTCTTCAATAAGGCTTGCTCGTTTTGTTCATAAAGGGCGCGTGCTTCGCGAATGGCATCGTGTTCGGCGAGCGTGACGATCCGCGTCCAGACGCTTGAACGCGGAAAGGATGGTACGGGACTTCCCCAGCCCCAGGCATAAAAAACTTGAGCCTCGCGTGGATCTTCCGCTTGACGGAAGGCTGCTTTGAACGCTTGTTCTTCGTCTGCGCCAAACCAATCCTGTTCGCGTTCGTAGGCGAGCATGTCGTACCACGTTAAGGGGAAGGATTCGTGTATTTCACGAAGGCGCGTGCGCGCTGTTTCGTGGGCTCCGCGATGGTACTCCGCATACGCTTGCCAGTAAAGCGCTTTGCCGCGAACGATCGGATTGTTATTGCGTTTCAGATTTTCAAAGGCTTCAATCGCCTCGTCCCACATTCCGTCACGAATAAAGCTTTGCGCATAAAATCCCCACACGGAGGTGTCATTCGTTTTTTCGGCATATTCTTTGAGCAGGGGACGGGCCTGTTCATTTTTACGAAGGTCAAAAAGATACCACCCGCGCAGATAGAGCGAGCGCGATTTATATTTGCCGTTTGGATAACGACGGTCATAATCTTCGAGAGCTTGGATGGCATCCTCATAACGAAGTTGGCGCGACAGGGCACGCGAAATCCCAAAGACCGCCTCTTCCTGGAATTTGCCTTTCTTTTTGGCCCATTTGCGGTAAATCCCTTCGCTCAAACCAGGTTCTTCCGAATTCGTCATGGACACGCGGGCAAGATCCAGTTCCGCTTTGTCGCGTATGGATGCCGGCGTTTTTTCGTCCTCGACGAGGGCTTTGAGCTCGCGCCGTGCATTGTCGTAATCAAAGTGGGATATCAGGCGCTCGGTGCGGGCGTACCGCTCCGATGCGCTAAAGCGTTCTGCCATTTCGGCTGGACTGCCGGCCAATTCCGGCCAGACAGACATCTGTGTCGCGGGATAGCGGAGAATGAGCGTTGTCTTTTTCTGCGACGCCGTTTTCATATTGTCGAGAAGCTGCGCAATGCGCATCTCATAATAGATGAGGGATGCGGCTTCAAAGGCATTGGCACCTTTGGCGAGTTTGGCCGTCAAAGAAAGAATGAGGCGATAGTCCGCATCCAAAAGAATGGGGGCGGCAGATTCCTGATCAAATCCACCTGCGCGTTTGACGGCGTTACAGAAGACGAGCAAAAGCTCTCGGCTTTGAGAAATATTTGCATGCGTATCAAACCAGGTTTTGATGCCTCGGATGGCTTCGCCGTAAAGACCATCTTCGATGAGCCCGCGCACGTGCCAGTAGGAAAACAGGGGAGCAAGGTCTTCATTCGGGGCTGCGAGGGCTGCGATGGCTTCGCCACAGGGCGCGCTCGCTTGACACAAATGCGCTAAAATCCGTGCTTTCTCACGGATAAACTGCATGGACAAAGACATATCTGAGCGTGACGCAAAGTCTGCCGCTTCACGAAAACGCGCAGCGCGCATAAGATAGAGTACGGCTTCATGCGTCGGTGTCATGATGATCGGCTGATGGGGATAATGACCAAATGCCGAGGCGCGAAGACGTGGAAGAATAAGCTCAAGGGCTGTTTCTGTGTTGAGTGCTGGGGATGGATCAGGCGCGGCTTCAGCTTCTGACGCGTTGGATGCTTGGGATACGGCTGCCGATGCTTCCATAGGCGCTGCTTCTAATGGCGTTTTTGATACCTCGACTTTGGTACATCCCGTGATCAAAAGCATGATCAACGCAATAAATGGGAGGGCTCTGTCTTTCATGATGTCCATGGCTCTCGCGTCTTAAACGATGACAATCCGTTGGCACGGGCATCATCGAAGATATATAGGATTGGGCGCATGTGGGTTCCGTTTGAACACAACAAGGCATGAAGGGTGTTCTGCATGCCATCAGGATTCTGGCATACGGAAAACATGCATGACCAGAACGATTGTAAAAATAAACAAAAAAGCTCACGATAACCGACGTTATCATGAGCTATGTAGCATCATCAGCTTCGGAAAAAACAGGCCTAGTCTTTCTTTTCGCTTTCCTGAATGACGACTTCTGCATCCGGGGCGTTGCGTTTGATGCTGTCAATGCCATTGAGGCAGCTTTTCTTGGCTTTGTAGCCTTCGCCTACGGCAATGATTTCGCCATTGCGGGCTTTGAGACGAAAACGGAATTCACCGGCTTTGTCTGCATAAACTTCAAATTTAGGATTCGTTTTGGTTTCAAAATTTTCGATCGTCTGATCTTCGATAGGGGCTTCGGGGGCATTTTTACGCACGCTTTCAACACCCGCTTTGCAGCTGTCGAGGTTTTTGTAAATCTGCGATGTCGCAATCACTTCATGATTGTTGGCTTTGAGATTGAACATGAAACCCGTTTTGGCTTCCGAAATGACGAATTTTCCCATAACTAGACTCCTTTATGACAAAACACTGTAGCACTCTGCTACATTATCTGGATTATAATGGAATAACGCAAAAAACACAAAATTTCGCTATGCATCTGTAGTCGGCTAAACGATATTTAGATTTAGGAAAATGGGAAAGGGTTCAGCCAATCAGGGCGGAAAAATTTCGCACGTAATCTTCTTGACATTCGTGAACTTGAAAAAAGAAGGACAAGCGATTATACCTCACTGGTTGCCTGATTAAGGAGGTGTTATGTTTGGAAAAATAAAAAAATGTGTGTCTTTTTTGGCAGGAACAACTTCTGCTCTGGTGGCAATGCTCGGTTTTGGCGGGTGTTCGGAGTCGACGACGGCCATACATAAGGTTGATGTGCCAGAAGAATGTCTCGATAAAGTTGGGCTTGAGCTATCAACGTGTGTCGAGGATTATATCCGTAATGGGGTGGATGCCAACAATGGAAGCGATGAACCCAGCTACGCTTACTATGGTCCTGCGCCCAGTTTTGATCCGACGCTCGCCTGTAACGATGGCGAAGGCAGATGCAGTCCTTATCAAAATTATTATGTTTGTGAAAACGGGCAATGGGCGTATGCCGAAAAATGTGAATATGGCTGTGAGGATAACTTCGGTTGCATTGATATGGGAAACACCGTCTATGGTCCACCCCCCGTGGTGTGCGAAGATGGTGAGCAAAAGTGTGAAAAGTTGAGTCTCTATTCTTGTGTCACTGGCGCTTGGACGTTTGTACGCGATTGCATGATAGAATGTAGCCCCGATTGGGGATGTATGGATAATGCACCGGTTTACGGGGTCGCTTGTGTTCCGGCGTGTACAGATGACGGAAATAAGATCGTTTGTGAAAGCGATATGGCAAGTCGTGAGGTTCAGTGTGAACTCGGCTGCCGTGACGCTGCGTGTATCGAGGATTTGATTCCAACCCGTGATTGCGAGGTGGAGGGCGAAAAGAATTGTTTCGGTAATTCGCTTCTCGTTTGTCGTAACGGAAATACAGTACTTGATGCCTATTGCGATAATGGGTGTTCTAATAACGCATGCATTCCGAAGGACGACTGATCGCAAACAATTGAACAAGCAGCTTTGGGCGTTTGCCTAAATCAGGCACAAAAAATAAAAAAGCCGGGCGTATGCTCGGCTTTCGTGCGTGATGGAAGGTGTAATACCTGAATGGAACTTACACAAGAATGACGCGCCATTTCTTTTTGGCAGCCAAAAAACGATAGACGCGTATGCCGACAGTGTCACCGATGGCGTAGCGGCGCGTGCCCGAGACGTTTGACACGATAGAAAGCGTTTCATCGACTTGCCAGCCTTCACCAGTGAGTTCCTGCATATCGTAGACGTAGACCTTGAGTTCGATCGGGGGCATGTCGAGACGCACGTAAAGTGCTGTCGATTTCATGCCGAGAATCGTACCTGAATAAATCGGTCTCGATTCGAGGGGCAAATCAATATCGTGGGATAAAATATGGCCAATGGCGCATGAATCCACGGCTTTGTCGATTTCTCGCTGAATTTCTCGCGCGCGGTTTGCCGCTTGAATGACGCTCGTTCTCAGAGCCGCATTCTGTTCCGGCGGTAAAATAGACTCAGGTGGGACATCGAATTGGGCCTCGATGGCTTCTTTGTGGGTAAAAACACCCACGATTTCACGCATCGGGGCACTGAAACGCGCATAAGGATTGACGCCGAGGGCACTGTGCATGCCAGCTTGCGGCGAAAAGACGCTTCGGCGTTGCATCATAAGAATGGAACGTTCAATGGCCTGGCGGATTCTGAAAAACCGATCACTGCCCGGTTCATCCTCGGGAAGTTGGTTCAGGTAGCTGCCAAGACTTTGCCTGTCTCGTTGCCAGTGCCAACGTTCATCGAGGCCTTGGGCGCGAACGATGGCTGCAATTTCATGTTCGACAAGATCGATCGATTGCTTCGAAGGGGCTTCGTGGTTTCTGAAAATCGCAAGAACTTCAGGATCCTTCTTCGCCATCACATTGAGGATTTTTGCACCCTCCATGTTGCAGAGAAGCGAAAGCTGTTCATTGTAAAGATCACCGCGGCTTCGCTCATCCATGCCGAGAATAAAGGCGGTACGTTGCGCATTCAGGGAAGTATAAAGCGCAACGCGGTTAAACTGAACGACGTTGCGTGTTTCACTTTCATGGCGCCGCATTTCACCCACTTCCTGAAAACGTAAAAGGCTTGTCGCATAAGGTTGGGTCGAAAAACGATGTTGGTCCGGAGCCTGCAAATATTTCTCGACGTCGTCTGTCGTCAGCTTCGCAAATGAATGAATGACGGCGCGTCTGAGAATCGTGTTGACGCATTTGCCTTCGCCATCGAGCGACATGATAAAGACGAGGGCTCGCCGATCGACGCAAGGATTGAGCGATATCAGTCCTCGCGATAAGGCAGACGGAAGCATTGGAACACTCATACCCGCAAAATAAATACTCGTACCGCGTGCCAGAGCCGCACGATAGAGCGGGGAACCTGGACGGACAAACCACGATGCATCCGCAATCGCATAGCAGACGACATGCGTGACGCCTTCGACGGGCGTGATCGGAAGACGTTCATCTGCGCGTGCCACATACAGCGCTTGATCGAGATCACGTGTGCCCGGTCCGTCCACCGTCACAAACGGATAGCTGCGCATATCTTCACAGCCTGTCGTGTCAAGCGGGTGGGAAAGGAGACCCTCGACTTCTTCTTCCACTTCTTCGTCAAAGCTAAAATCAAGTCCCATATCGAAGGCAAGCGTATGGACTTCGTGAAGAATACTCCCTTCCTGAATGATCTCTAACAGCATCCAGTCCTGTTTGGCACGACGTTCGAGACATAAAAAGGCATGCTCCTGGCATTGGGAGCGGAAGGCCGAAAATCCTTCGATCCACGCCGAATCGAAAATTTCACCGCCCGCACGCCTGAGAACACCTTGACAGACTTTGACGACACACCTGCTTCGTTCAAAAACATCTGCGGCCAACTGCGGCTGATCCGCGTCACAATGATCCATCGCGTTTCTCCTTATCAGGTGAAAAAATAATCGTTAGGGGGTCTCAATACAGCCTTGTTCTTCATCACAGACCGGCATTTCGTCGGGACATGTGATGATTCGCCAGCTCGCGTCCATGCATTTGTACAGGTTGTTGCCGATACAGGTTTGTTCACCAGTCGTACACGAGGCTGAGGCATCCTCACCACCGGTCGTCTCGCCACCACCATCCGTCGGCCCTGTATTGTCCGGTCGTGCAAGACAGCCCTTGCGTGCGTCGCAATAGGGCGCAGCTTCGCGGCACTCTGTCTTGCGCCATTCGTAGCGGTAACACCAGTAAAACACGTTGCCGTCGCATTTGCGCGTGTCCGGACGGCAGTCCACATCAGCACATGATGCCGTAGACAATGCCATTACGGCGAGCAATAACAACAATAGATACGGTCTTCCCAAAAACATCCCGATACCTCCGTGAGACTCCGACCTTCTATAATATAATTCGAATGAACGCCCCTGTGTCAATCTTCTTTTTGGCCTCGCTATGGGCAAATGCCCATACGCTCGGCTGTTCGTGCTATGCCTCGTTCCTGTCGGAAACGAGGCATACGCACTCACGTCCACGCTATCCCTTGACGGGATACGCGTGGACTTTGGTTGGGCGTGCCTCAAATGATGCCACGCCTTTTAATGATCTGTTTCACATCGGAAAAAAGGGCTTCCCAGGGGAGACGGAACAAAAATAGGGCGGCATAGGCATGACCGTTGCCGTCACAATAAACCGTGTAATGATTCTGCTTTCCTCGAAATGCATTCCGACTGCAAATATATCTGAAAATCCAGAAGTTTGTTTTCTCATGATGTGTTGTCAAACGCCCATGGCCGTTTTGAAAAAGGTATTGAACTTTACGCGGTGACAGCATTGGATAAGGCGACAGCATTGGATAAAAAAGTACCCTCACCTGTTTGGTAAAAAGGGAATTGAGGGGATAGAGACAAACAGAGGACTGAATCGTAACTAAATATTACAAATAACCTTATTCGGGAGTTTTGGTGATTGTGGATTACCATTTATAAAATTGGTTACAGCCGGTATCAAAAATACGTATTAAAGCGTAAAATAATTTATATAATTAATGATTTATAGCGTGATATAATGTGTGTTTGGGCACAAAAAAGGGAAATTCGGACGTTTGTGTGCTTTTAACTGTGAAATAACTACATGTGATTGTTTGTGGTTTGAAACAGTTTATAAATAAATGCTTGCCAAACGTACGAAATAATGGTTAAAAAGTACACCTGTATGGTGCCCATGTCGGGCAGCCTGTTTTGTTTCAGGAGAAAAATATGGCAGAAATTTTTGACACATTGTTGTTGTTGGCGCTTCCTGCATCGGGTAAATCCGAAGTTCGTAATTTCTTGACGAACAAGGATCCTGAAGGTTTCCACATGGGTGAAACGATTCAGCTTGATGACTATCCCTATGTACACATTCAGCTTGTGATTGATGAAGCGCTCAAAGCGATGGGTGAACCGCGCATCTATCATTATGATGACGACGGTGATGGACGCAATGGTCCGTTCATCGATGCCTATGACTGGCCGGCCCTGATCCAGCTTCTGAACGAGGATTATCATGAGATCCTCACAGGCAAAGCGGAAAATCCGAAATATGCCGCGATCCGTCTTTTTGAACGTCTCGATGCGGCAGAAGTTCTCGTCGGTGGCGAAGCCAAAATTGCCGCTCTCAGTCCCGAAGTCCGTGCAAAACTTGAAGCCGCGCTCGAAGACGAAGCCCGCGAGCTTTTCAATGATAAAGTGAAAAATGTCCTCGCCAGCCGTGAAGGCAAGACGATCGTCATTGAATTCTCACGTGGTGGCCCCGATGGTGAGAATCCCGAAAACCTCAAAAAATTCTATGGCTATCAGGGCAGTCTCCCCTGGCTTTCAGACGAACTTCTTCAGCGTGCTGCGATTCTCTACATCTGGGTCACGCCCGAAGAATCCCGCCGCAAAAACCGCGATCGTGCTATCCCTGGTGCGGATAAATCCATCCTCTTCCATGGAACGCCCGAATCCGTCATGCGCCAGGATTACGGTATGGACGATATGGTTTATCTTATGGATAAATCGGATCGCGAAAATACCCTCCATATCGATGCGCACGGCAAAACTTACTACGTCCCCGTTGCCCGCTTTGATAACCGTCGCGACCTCACGACGTTTGCGCGTAAAGATCCGAAAGATTGGAAACCCGAAGAAATTAAGGCGCTCGATGACGGCATTCGTGGTGCTGCCATCAAACTTTGGGAAACCTACAAAGCCATGCATTAAGCCTGCGGCATGATGCAGCATGCGCTGAGCTAAAAAAGGCCTGTTTCTTAGAAACAGGCCTTTTTTTTGGAGTTTAAAAATCCGTTTGCACCATATCGTGCTATGTCACCAGCAGTAGCGCCATATAACGACATAACGTTGTACTCGTGAAATGAACTGGCTTTGAATTCCATTGTGTTCGTGTATTTATTGTTTGCGGATATGAACAAAGTGACGTATAAAAGCGGTACAGTTGGAATTGTAACTGTCGTAAAGAAGGAGTTGCCATGCTTAAAAAGTTTGTCTTTACATTATTAATAATGGTCATTGCCACGCCTTGTATGGCAAAGCCAAAGTCCAAAACAAAAACGACACCCACACCTCCACCCGTGGAAGAGACCGCAGTCACTGAAAAGCCTGTTGAAGAAAAGGTGACTGAACCTGTGGTGCAGGAAGAACAGAAAACTATTACGTTCACATCAGAGCAGATTATGCTCAATAACCGTGCTGTTGATGCATCCAATAACGGTAATTTCAAGGATGCCGAGCTCTTCTATAAATCCATGCTCCGAATCGCCGAGTTCGATGCCATTTGGGCAAATATCGGTAGCGCGTATTCAAGACAGGGGCGATGTATCGAGGCGAGACGCGCACTCGATAAAGCTGAAACTGCACCTTCCGTTGTCGAAATTCCGCATGAATTCGTTATGACCAAGGTGGCACAATACCGCGCAGAAGTTGATGAACTCTGTACTGCCCCCGTCGTTTTGCAGTGTTTGACACCCGGTATGACGATTATGATTGACGGTGGTGATGAGTTCGAATGTAATGGGGATACCATGTATCTGACACCTGGTGCCCACGCCATTTATGCACATACATCCTTTGGCTTCTCGAACATTCGTACGGAAGCTAAAGTCGGTACGACCGTCACGGTCCCCGTCGAGGTCATCAACTATGAAGAATTGGCCGCTAACGGCGGACTGACGCCAGAAGAAAAAGCAAAACGTAGCATGATCTTCAAAACGGTCGGGTGGACTCTCTTCGGACTCGGTGTCGGCGTCGCTGCCGGTGGCGGTGCCGTGATGGGCGTCTCTTACTTCGACTATCAGGATACACTCCAGAAGCAAAAAGATGAGCCTTCAAGTACGACTTATGAAGCTGTCTCGGAGAAACACGATGATACCTCGAAAAAACTTACGATCGCTTATTCGCTTCTCGGCGTCGGCGGTGCTGTCCTCGCAACGGGTATTACGCTACTGATCATTGATGCTGTGAAGTATGCGCCTTCCACTTCCACATCCTCTTCTTATGCTTCGCATAATTTCATGCTGGCACCCTATGTTTCAGCCGAAGGTGGCGGTATGGGCCTCTCTTTCGAATTTTAAGTTAAAACACTGCATGACTATGGGCGAAGGATGCTTGTCCTTCGCCTTTTTTTATCACGTTAAATTGCTGTGGAGTCGATATGGATCGTATTGCGCTTTCGCATAAGCTCGAGGATGGGCGATGGCAATGTGGACTTTGCCCACATGCGTGTGTCTTGAATGAGGGGCAGGTCGGTATCTGCCATGTCAGAAAAGCCGAAAAAAATGGTATCCGTTCCCTCGTCTATGGGGAACCGGTGGCAACCCACATTGATCCTATCGAAAAAAAGCCACTCAACCACTTTTTACCTGGTGAGCGTATTTTTTCACTGGGGACTCTGGGATGTAATCTCAGATGTCGCGGTTGCCAGAATGATGGCTTGTCCAGAGCACACTACGCTTCAATGGGGACAAAAATATCGGCTGATCGTATTGTAGATGCGGCCATTCAGGCTGGTTGCCGGATGATCGCCTATACGTATAATGAACCCATCGTCTGGGCTGAATATGCTTACGATATCGCTTGTGTTGCAAAAAATGCTGGCTTGAAAAACGTCCTTGTAACTGCCGGTTTTATTCAGACAAACGCACTTGAGTGGTTTCTTGAACCTTTTGACGCCGCAAACATTGATTTGAAAGGTTTTAGTGAATCTTTGACACTCATTGTAATTTTCACGTTTATCTGCAAAAGGGAGAAGAGAATAATCACAACAGCTGGAATC
This sequence comes from Pseudomonadota bacterium, assembly GCA_017421975.1. Classification (GTDB taxonomy): domain Bacteria; phylum Myxococcota_A; class Bradymonadia; order UBA4248; family UBA4248; genus RGIG464. Next base: position 468 of record JAFOHE010000176.1, on the reverse strand, counting down.
AATACAGCAGGATGAAGGATAAAGGCATCTGCAAAAAGATTCTGAATACCGGAGGTATCCAGTGGTGCATGAAACTGCAGGCCGATTGCGATGTACAGGATGCAGGTCACAATAAACGGCACCAGTGCGGTTTTTATCATGAGAATTAGATTCTGAAACAGGCTGGTAGCCGTTAATGTGCTGACCAGCAGGGCACTGGTCGACATCGGTGAACAGCGATCGCCAAAATATGAACCGGCCAGTACCGCACCGCCTGTATAGAAAATGGGAATGCCCATGCTTTCGGTGATAGTGACACAGATTACCCCGATGGTGGCTGCCGTTCCAAATGCCGTGCCGGTCAGGGCGGAAATCAGACAGCAGAGCAGAAAGGTGGCCAAAACCATAACCGAGGGGCTGCAGAATCCGGTTGCATGATAAACAATACAGGGAATCGTGCCGCAGGCTCTCCAGATGGCAGTAATCATG
>JAFOHE010000175.1 GCA_017421975.1 Pseudomonadota bacterium | reverse complement strand
TACGACGATGGCCGTTCCATGAAACGGCCTTACAAAGCTGTGGGCATCACATGGCATTGGGCATCACATGGCATTGGGCATCACACGGAATGTGGATACCGGGTGGACGGATATACACGCGGATACGCTTACGACGATGGCGACTACGCGCGGGGATACGCTTACGACGATGGCCGTTCCATGGAACGGCCTGACAAAGCTGTGGGCATCACACGGCATTGGGCATCACATGGCATTGGGCATCACACGGAATGTGGATACATGAGTGGGGGCGTTGCGGGGGGTACCCCCGCAGAGGGGGTAGCGGCGTATTGCCCGAATATATTCGGGCAATAGCAGCGCAGGGGGACACGTCCCCCTCACCCAAATACGCGCATTACAGCTTCATTCTCTGCTAGCATCCGCGCGAAATCGGCGTATAAGCCGTACATCATTTGCGGTATTTGCCGTTATTCCATTACTATTGATATTACAATTCGTGTAGGACACAAAGCGTATGAAAAAAATCCTGTATCTCCATGGTTTTTCGAGTGCCGGCAGTACGGGCACGGCCGTCATGCTGCGCAACTATCTTTTTGCAGACTATGGTGTGAGCGTTCTATCGCCGGATATTCCGGTCATGCCGGCCGATGGGCTTGTATTTTTGAAGAAATATGCAGAAGCGGAAACACCGGATTTAATTATCGGAACGTCGATGGGAGCAATGTATGCGGAACTTCTGCGAGGATTTACGCGTATCTGCGTCAATCCATCGTTTCAGATGTCCCGTCTTCTCACGTTCAACCACCTCGGAAAAAATGTCGAATTCAAGAATAAGCGCGCGGATGGTGCCACAACCTTCAAAGTTGACAAGGCGATGGTTGCTGAATTCAAGGAAATTGAAAAAACGTTGAGCTTGAGGAACATCACGGCAGAGGAGAAGGCGCGTGTATGGGGGCTTTTTGGGAAGAATGATAAAGTCGTCAACTGTCGCGACATGTTTATCAAGGCGTATGGCAAAGCACACTACCGCGAGATCGAAGGCGAACACAATCTGACGCAGGTCATGGTTAAGCGGGATGTTTTGCCGCTGATTTTGGAGCTGCTTGGCGTTTAATGGTACGGGACGCGAGGGGCATATCAAATTTCTTCTGGCGTACCAAAAAAATTTGACCTTTACACCAGTCGGGGTATTTTGCATCATGTATGTGGAGCAGCCTCGCATCCCAAGTTTCACTCACGCAAACTGGAGACATACCTTGAAAACGACACAAGCAACCCCCGGCACCGGGAAAAAGACGAAGACCCTGACGACGACGCGACAGAATCAGGCCCCCGAAACCTCGCCATACGAACTTCTCGAACCAATTGAGGAGAAAGTCATCCGTATGCGCTATGGCCTGTCCGAAGGTGATGACAAGCGTCTCGAATATGCCGTTGGCGCAAGCGAAGATACACGTAACCGCGTCACGCTTATGGAAGCTGGAAACATCGCGGAACTCGACGGCATTGTGCCCGTAGCATCAGGTGCAAACTGCAACGAACTCAATGCTTTCGTTCAACGCATTGATCTCAAAGATTTTGCCTAAGGCATCCATATCTCAGTATCGAAGCTTGAAGCGCACTGTAAGTCACGACAGTGCGTTTTTTGTTTTTTGCCATATCAAGTTGGCTGGGAAAACGATCACAAGCCGCTGTTTTGCGTATGAGGTCATGTATGTACTCGCTTCGCCAGATATTTGTTGCCGGTTTGGGCGGTGTTTTTCCAGGCTGTCTGCTTTTGTCGTGTAATTTTGTCTATCTGCCCTATCGGCGCGGTGCAGTTATTGGCATTCTCTTTGGTTCACTGACCCAAGTGGTTCTGATGCTGCTATATCTGATGATTTTTTCGGGTATTAGTACGGCGCTTGACGATGTCCTTTTGAAGCTTCCGCTGACGCAGATCGCCATTATTCTCAGCATTTCTGTTCTTCAACTCATGACGGCCATGGGCTGCACAGCCATGGGCAAATATTTTTTGTGTCCGACGTCGGATGTAACGACGTTTGACCGATCGGTTTTGGAAGCGCGCATTGTATCGATTGATACGGGTAAGCGTTCTGTCGTCAACGATATCGTCAAAGAATTTAAAGAGACGCCGGCAGTTCCTGCGCGACGCCGCTCCTGGTTTCACGTTTTTGGAGCCATCGTCGTCACGCTTTTCGTTCTTTTTTTGTGGATACGCGCCGTCATTTTGGCCTTTTATCCACTGTGGTTTGACCAACGGACGATGGATGCGCTCTGGGCGTGGGATCTATTCGTATCCCTCTTCTGGCCGTGGCTTCTTTTGACCGGCTTTGGGTATGCCATTTTGGGTGTTTTTGCGTTCACGCGATCGGCAAGCGCCAAAAATCACTAAAAAAACTTGTCATTGACGGTTCTGTGTCTAGCTTCGCCCCCGTTTGAAGAGGGACGAAAGCGTTGCCTCTTTCATTATTTTTATCAAGGAGCAGAACTATTATGATGAAACCGTTGAATGACAATATTCTGGTCAAACGTCTTGAAGAAGAATCCATGAGCCGCGGAGGCATTATCATTCCCGATACAGCGAAAGAGAAACCCTCTCGTGCCGTTGTCAAAGCTGTTGGTCCTGGCAAACGCACCAAAGACGGTTCGCACCAGAAACCCGAAATTAACGTAGGCGATGTCGTTCTTTTTGGAAAATACAGTGGCACGGAAGTCAAACTCAATGGCGAGGCCCTCATTATTCTTCGCGCCGATGACATTTTGGCCATCATTGAGGACTAAGCACATTTTGCGTTTTGGCGATTGAACCATCCCAATTATAAACAAGTGATTGCCGCCCGATCGGCAATATTTAATGATAAGGAATCAAATCATGGCAAAAGAGATTATTTATAACGAAGCTGCTCGCAAAAAACTTCTTGAAGGCGTAGAAATGCTTGCCCGTACCGTCAAAACGACACTCGGCCCGAAAGGCCGCAACGTCGTCATTGAAAAGACCTACGGCAGCCCAAAGATCACGAAAGACGGCGTATCCGTTGCCAAAGAAGTCGAACTCAAAGACCTTCAGCAAAACCTGGGTGCGCAGATGGTTCGCGAAGTTGCATCCAAAACAGCCGACGTTGCTGGTGACGGTACGACGACGGCTACTGTTCTTGCCGAAGCCATTTATCGCGAAGGCGTTCGCTATGTGACAGCAGGCCATAATCCCATGGCGCTCAAACGCGGCATTGATAAAGCCGTCGCCAAAGTCTGCGAATTCATTGCAGCCAATGCGCATCAGACCAAAGATTCCAACGACATTCGTCAGGTCGGCACGATCTCCGCAAACGGTGACACTGTCGTCGGCGACCTCATTGCACAGGCGATGGAAAAAGTCGGTTCTGAAGGCGTCATCACAGTGGAAGAAGCCAAAGGCATGGATACAGTCCTTGAAGTCGTCGAAGGCATGGAATTCGACCGCGGCTATCTTTCGCCTTACTTCGTCACAGATTCCGAGCGTATGACATGCGTTATGGATGATCCCTATCTTCTCATCGTGGACAAGAAGATCAGCACGATGAAAGACCTCGTTCCTATCCTCGAAGAAGTTCTTCGCACGGGTAAACCGCTGCTCATCATCGCCGAAGATATCGACGGCGAAGCCCTTGCAACACTTGTCGTCAATCGTCTGCGTGGCACGCTCAAAGTTGCCGCCGTCAAAGCACCTGGCTTCGGCGATCGCCGCAAAGCCATGCTTCAGGACATCGCGATTCTCACGGGAGCCGAAGTCATCAGCGAAGACCTCGGCATGAAACTCGACTCCGTCAAACTCCCGATGCTCGGTTCTGCACGCCAGGTCACGCTCACCAAAGACAGCACCATCATCGTCGATGGACGCGGCAAATCGAGTGATATCAAAGACCGTTGCAACCAGATCAAGACGCAAATCGAAGCGACGAAGAGCGACTATGACCGCGAAAAACTCCAGGAACGCCTCGCAAAACTGAGCGGCGGTGTGGCCGTCATCAAAATCGGTGCTGCCACGGAAGCCGAGATGAAAGAACGCAAAGACCGCGTCGACGATGCACTTCACGCCACGCGTGCAGCCTTTGAAGAAGGCGTCATTCCTGGCGGCGGTACGGCACTGCTTCGCGCCACAAAAGCGCTCGACGATGTCAAATGTGACGAAGCCGAAAAATTCGGTGTCGGGATTTTGCGCCGTGCCATCGAAGAACCCGCACGTCAGATCGCACGCAACGCCGGTGTTGAGCCGAGCGTCGTCGTCGCCAAAGTCCTCGAAAATGACAATTTCGCGTTTGGTTATAATGCCGCCCAAGATGTCTATTGCGACCTTCTTGAAGCCGGAATCATCGATCCTGCCAAAGTTGCCCGCGTCGCTCTGACAAACGCCGCAAGCGTCGCCGGACTCCTTCTGACGACCGAAGCCGTCATTACGGACAAACCCAAAGCAGATGACAAGAAATGCCATTGCAGCGGTTGCGACTGCGATGACTGTGAATAATGGATGAGGGGGAACATCCCCCTACGCGGCTATGTTCGGAACATACGCCGCTACCCCCTTTGCGGGGGCATCCCCCGCAACGCCCCCAATCAGGGGTATTCGATCATGATGTTTTTTCGTTGTGATTGTTGCTTGACGCATTCATCCAAACTTCTCTAAATTGGATCTCCGAAATAAACACATCTATGATCACGATCACACCATTCGGAGAAATATCGCGATCCATGCGTTTTAGAGATCGACTAAATGGCTGCAGGTCCATGCCTCAGCCGTTTTTTGTATGAGAGGTGAACTTATGCATTACGTCATGTCCATTGACCAGGGAACTACATCGACCACCGTCCTTATCGTCGATGAGATGCTTCGCGTCTGCGCAAGTGCTTCGCGCGAATTTCCCCAATGTTATCCACGCCCCGATTGGGTGGAACACCGCCCCGATGATATCTGGCAATCCGTTTTGAGCGCCATCGGCGAAGTGATTGCCAAAGCGCGTATTGATGCGCAGGATATCGTAGCCCTAGGCATTACCAATCAACGGGAAACAACAGTCATTTGGGACAGAAAAACGCACCAGCCCATATATAATGCAATCGTCTGGCAATGTCGTCGCACGGCACCGATATGCGCCAAACTCAAGGCAGACGGCATGGAACCGCTGATCCGCCAAAAGACGGGTCTATTGTGCGATCCCTATTTTTCGGCGACCAAAATAAGTTGGATCCTCGACTATACGGACAGCCGCAGAGCAGCCGAAAACGGCGATCTTGCCTTTGGCACCATCGACACATGGCTATTAAACCAACTCACAGGTGGGGCGGTTCATGTAACGGATCCGTCGAATGCTTCCCGCACGCTTCTCATGGATCTCGAGACGCTCGAATGGAGCAATGAACTCCTTGAGATTTTCCGTGTTCCGAGGCCACTGCTGCCCAGAATCATGCCAAACGCCACTATTTACGGCAGGACGTGGAAAGTCCCAGGTCTACCTGACGGCATTCCAATTTCGGGTATGGCGGGCGATCAACAAGCCGCGCTCTTTGGACAAAATTGCTTCCATACTGGCGAAGCCAAATGCACATTTGGCACGGGCGCATTTTTGCTTCTCAATACTGGACATGAAATTGTACATTCCCGACACGGCCTTCTGTCTACCTGTGCCTGGAAGATCAACAAGGAAACGACGTATGCACTCGAAGGCAGCGCCTTTGTAGCCGGAGCCCTCGTCCAATGGCTTAGGGACAGTCTTGGCATCATTGAAACATCTTCCCAGATCGAACCGCTTGCACGAAGCGTCGAAGACGAAGCCGGCGTCATCGTCGTTCCAGCCCTGACAGGTCTAGGTGCCCCCCATTGGCGTCCGGAAGCACGCGGTTCCATTACAGGGCTAACACGCGCGACGACAAAAGCTCACATAGCCCGTGCATCCCTCATGGGCATTGCCCAACAAAACACGGATCTTCTCGAAGCCATGACGCGCGATCTCGGCCGTTCACTAGCCTCGCTTCGCGTCGACGGCGGCGCAAGCATTAATGATCTCCTCATGCAGATGCAAGCCGATTTACTCAATTGTACGCTCTATCGACCAGAGTGTCTGCAGACGACTGCCCATGGTGCCGCTATGCTCGCCAGTCTTGGCGTCGGCATGTTCCAGTCACTCGACGATCTCACACAATGCAACCGTTATTCTGGCGTTTTCGAACCCAATCACGATGAAACATGGCGTATGCAAAAACGCGAAGCTTGGAAAAAGGCAATCGGATGACAAATCAATTTAAAGTCTTTGGTGGCACATCGCATCCTGCCCTTGTCAGCGATATTTGCCACATATTGCGGCTACAACAAGCGTCTTCCTTCACCAAGGAGTTTTCCAACGAAAATCTGCTCGTACGCATCGATGAGGATGTGCGTGGTTACGATTGTTTCGTCATTCAGACGGCATCGCCGCCGCTTCACACGAACATGATGGAATTATTTATTTTGTGCGATACGCTCAGAGCCTATGGTGCAAAGTCTATTTGTGCTGTCATACCTTATTTTCCATACATTCGCTCGGACAAGCAAGACAAACCTGGCGTTGGTATTGTCGCCCGCCTCGTCGCCGACCTCGTCGAGACGAGCGGTGCCACAAGTGCCATCCTGCTTGATCTTCATTCGCGCCAGGCACAGGGTTTTTTCAAAATTCCAACGCGCGTTGTCTCAGCAGCCAAGGTTCTGACGGCTTATCTCAAAACACTCGATCTTTCTAATGCTGTCCTCGTCGCGCCAGATGCCGGCGAAGTCAAAGATCTTGTTCCCTACACTGAAATGCTTAGTCTCCCCATGGCCATCATCGACAAACGACGATATGATGATAATGAACATGCACATGCCTGTGGCATCGTCGGCGATATCGTTGGAAAAACAGCTATTCTCATCGACGACGAGATCGCCACTGGTGGAACGATATGTGAATCAGCAATGATTCTCAAATCCAAAGGTGCGGACAAAATTATCGTACTCTGTACGCATCCCGTTTTTTCGGGACATGCCATCGAACGCTTGGAAGCAGCCCCCATCGAACAGGTAATTGTCACAGATTCATTGCCACTTCGTATGCAATCAAATAAAATTACATCGCTGTCAATCGCACCTGTATTGGCAGACGCCATTCTTGCCCAATTTCCGTCCCATTCGGAATAAAACCTGCGGTCTATCCATTATTGCACAGTGGTCACAAGACCGTATTTTGGACTTTATTTTCTGCGCATGGTTGCGCACCCCGGATTTTTATGTACTCGAACGATTTGCAATCTCAGCTTGCCAATAGCCCTTTCGTCAAAAAACTGCGCAACTACCTTCTTTTATTTATCCTCGTCGAGATCGCTCTCTTCGTACTTTTGTGTTTTCTCACGGACTTTGCCATTACTGTTGCCATTACCATCGGCTTTTTGTTTGTGGGTTATTCCATCAAGCCAATGAACGCGCCTAAACTCACCCAAAGTGTGCCATCGGCTAACATGCTAAATGACTTCAGACAAGTCCGCAACATCGTTGGCATCCTCTTTATGATTCCAGGTTTTCTGACGGATATCGCAGGCATCCTTCTTCTCATTCCCTTTACGCGCAAAGCCCTCGTTTCTATTGGCAAAAAAATTGCCGATCGCAAAATCAAAAAACTTACAGGCGGCCTTGGCCTTGATCCCTCGATGATCGAACGCTTCAAACAAATGGGCATGGGAGCCAATGGCATGGGCGGATTCGGTGGCATGGGAGCCAATGGCTTTGGCGGATTCGGTGACATGGGAGCCAATGGCTTTGGCGCACAAGCCAATCCCTCCGCAAGCAAAGGCCCTACATCAGCACAAGCCGCAGCCGAAGCTGCCCGTCGCTCGAAAAAGCAGCGGCACAAACAACATGATACTGTCGATGTCGATTACGAGATCAAAGACGAAGACGGCGTTTGGATCGGTGGAAAATCCGAATCGCCGACAGACCTCGTCGTTGCCATGAAACATGCCAAACGCCCAGAAACGGAGACACCAGATGTCATCGACGTCGAAGCCGAATGGAAATCATAAAGCCTTAGGCATTATTATAAGCGGGGGAAAATGGCACAGTGTACGCAAAGTTGTTTGAACTTGACGTGACACTTGTGACTGCCTGGCAGTACAAACGGTCTTTTTAGATCAAGTATTGCCTGTTCCTTGCATTGCACTGCTCGCAATGCAATGATATTATGGTAACGGTTTTACAGCATTTAGTCATTTATAATTGAGTAGTCAGGCATTTCCTGTCGGGTCATTGCATATTGAGGATTGTTCTTGTTCCACTCACTACAACAATCCACATATTTAGACCATCCCGGATTGAATCCATGTGACGCGGCTGACGAACCCAAAAATCTAATAACATCTTTAAGTTGATGAGCATTTAGAGTAGCTGTGTATTGCCCATGCGTGAAATATTCTGCTTGTGCAAGCGATAAGCATCCCTGATGATTCTCGTCTATGGTAAAATGTAGATGCGGTACGGAACCCTCACCTGAATGTACCTTTATCGTGATTCCACCACGAGTGGTTCCCATATTTGCCATCTCGTTTACAGAATGTTTATACAGAGACTCCTCAAAGAATCGTCGTTTGCGTATAAGCATACTTTATCTCCTTATTAAAAGGTATGAGATAATAATTATAGATGTACGGTCATCCCAGGTCTTTCTACTTGATAGCAGCCATGACAAGCATAGTCGCCATCGACATCACCATTTACTCTTATACCACGAAAAATCGACAAATCCGGCGTCAGCACCATTCCAAAAGAAAAGTGGCATGAACACTTACTTTTATCACCTTTTGCAAAATCGAACTTAAAGCTATTTGCGATCATCCGACTTTGCGTACACCATGGGGAAAGTGGGGGATTTACTTACGCCTACATGTAGGTCTACACGTACACCCCCATCTAGAGTTATGCCTGCAAAAGCGTCTGCGTTACGCTATTTTTTGTTTGTTCATATTAAATATTTTTATTTATGTGAACATGTGCTTTTTGACGTTACAAATCACGTTATCCGTGATTTTCGCAATGTTGGCATTCACCCCCACCGAACGCATCAAGCATTATTGCCGCGCTCCTCGATATTTCGGTACTTCCGTTCAAATTCTTCGACGATAAAAGCTTTTGCATCTTCTAAATCTCCGCATGAAATCGCTTTTGAGCATGATTCGTGAATCGTTTCCGCCGATCCACCTGCATCGTACGTCAAAACAGGCGTTCCACAAGCCTCCGCTTCAAGATTCACCGTAGGATAATTGTCTTCATACGTTGGGTTAAAGAATACATCGGAAGAAGTGTAGACCATGGCCAAAGCCTGCTGATTTTCGGTACGCTCAATCGCAATGATTTCTTTGGGAAGCATTTGCTTTTGTTCTGGCTTTACGCCGACGAGAACGATTGCGAATTTTTGGGGATCAAGCATCGTCGATAGCCGAATGAAATCATGGATACCTTTGCGAGCTACCCAGATATTTGCAACGCCTAAAATGACAAACTTGTTTTCAAGATGATATTTTTGCCGGAAGCTACCATTATCATTTGTCGGCTTAAAGATCTCCCGATTAATCTCGTTGTATCGGACTTCAACGGGATAATCTCGAAGGAAGCTTTGTTTTACGAGGGATGCAAGCCACTTTGAAGGCGTAATGATAGTCATATTCTTGACGCCAGTAAAACTCTTGCGTTTTTGATCAAAATTCTTGAAAGATCGGTCAAAAAAGCTCGCAGGATAAGCTTTTTTCTGTGGACACTTGATACAATGTTCCCGCCATTTTTCACATTTTGCAAAAGTGAAATAGGAGCAATGTCCCGTAAAGCTCCAACAATCATGCAAAGTCCAATACACGCGCATATTCGGTCGCGATTTGATCCACTCAAAGAGCATTTCATAGTTAATGAAATAGCCGTGGATATTGTGCAGCCATAACAAATCCGGATTAAACTCCTCGGCCCAGCGAAGAAACTTTTTTGTTGCACGACGAGAATACAACCCATGCCGATCCGTAAGTCGTGTCAGCAAAGCATGCACATAGACATCGAAAGTTCCGCCGATTCTCACAGCAAAATGTTGATCTTTTTCAGGAACTTTTGCACTACGCCCATAAGCAATTTTCACGGTATGGCCTTCACGCTCAAACTGTTCGGCCAGCGAAGCAGTAATTTTGCCAGTACTGCCTGTTCCACAAACTTGATTAATAAAGAGCACGCGCATAGTTTTTCTATAAGGTAAAGGTTTTAGCGGCTTACTGTCATCTGCAGCCTATTTATCCGCATAACCGTTTGGGTGATTTCGATGCCATTTCCAAGCAGTCTCGATGATTTCTTCGATCGAGGTATGCTGAGGCTCCCAGTGGAGTACGTTACGCGCCTTTTGAATATCGGCCACGAGTTTTGCCGGATCTCCGGGGCGATTTTGACTTACTTCGACTGGAATATCAAACCGAGTGACATTTTTCGCAGCTGTGATCATTTCTTTGACAGAATACCCCAAACCGCTGCCGAGATTGCACACCATGCACTGCCCATCTTTTCGCAAATAATCCAAAGCATTCCAATGCGCTCTCGCGAGATCTTCCACATGAATATAATCGCGAATGCAAGTGCCATCTTTGGTTGGATACTGATCACCGAAGATGTTGAGTTTTTCGCGTTTTCCCATAGGTACCTGCAAGATCAAAGGAATCAGGTGTGTTTCATGTCGATGATCTTCACCGATGGTACCATCCGACGCTGCACCTGCGACATTAAAATAGCGCAGGGAAACATAGCGCAGAGAGCTCGTTTTAGAAACCCAATCGATCATCCGCTCCATGATTCTTTTGCTTTCACCATAGGGGTTTGTAGGATTTGTCTCGTCGGTTTCGAGGATGGGAACATGGAGAGGATCGCCATATACAGCCGCACTCGAAGAAAAAATCATGCGGTTGACGCCATATTTTTGCATGGCCTGGAGAATGGCAATCATGCCTCCAACGTTGTTGTCAAAGTATTTTAAGGGTTTTTCAACGCTTTCACCGACAAGCGAATACGCACAAAAGTGAATGACAGCTTCAATCTGATTTTCTTCAAAAACCTGACTGAGCGCTTTCGCATCGCGGATATCCGCATGATAGAATTTAACGTATGCGGGGAGTGCCTCACGATGTCCCGTTTCGAGGTTATCGAGCACAACGATGTCTTCGCCGCGTTCAGCAAAAATGCGAATACAGTGGGAGCCGATGTACCCTGCTCCGCCACAGATCAAAACTGTCATAGCCACTCATCTCCTTTATGATGCGACCGCTCAGCAAGAACACATTCATTTTATCAAATGGGTTGGAAACTTCAAAGGATTAATCATCCCTATCAAAGCCCATTGATCGCGCTTTCACCGCGCAAAGAGGGCTGATATGAGCCACAAAAAAGACGGCATCGTGACGCAGGCACAAAAATAATTCAACAAACTTCTTGACGATATCACTTTTTCGTTCTATAAGGCATTTCGTTAAGGCGATGTGGCCGAGGGGCTAGGCAGAGGACTGCAAATCCTTCTACGGCGGTTCGATTCCGTCCGTCGCCTTTTGACAATTAAATCGTATGGCGATGTGGCCGAGGGGCTAGGCAGAGGACTGCAAATCCTTCTACGGCGGTTCGATTCCGTCCGTCGCCTTTTTTAAGCTCGCACTTGCGAGCTTTTTTTGTACGTCTAATCCGCCCATTTGACCATGTCTCCTCGTCGTCCAAGGATCCATATCGCGTGTTCGCGCGAAGGTATTTTTTTCCTTTTTTTTGTCTTGGGATTAGGCGGTGCCGCCATTTACACGGCTAAGAATTCGCTCATTCTTCTCTTTTGTTTTCTCGTATTCACGTTGATTGCTACGCTTTATATTGGCCGTAGCAACGTCAGTCGCCTTCATTTGGATCGTCGTTTTCAGGACGAGCTTTTTGCCAATCAGGAAGCCCACATTGATCTTCTTGCAAAGAATACGGGCAAACACACGCGTTACGCGCTTCACTTGTATGAGGACTTTGATCAGGATCGCACGATAGGCCCTATTTTTGTGCCCAGCCTGAAACCCGAAGAAACAGTTCAAACGCCTTATGACTGTATTTTTTATGAACGCGGCAGCGTCCGTTTTCGCCAAATTCAAGTGCGTTCGCGTTTCCCGTTACCTTTTTTTGAGTTTCGCGCCATCTATCCCTGCGAAACGCGGAACACGGTCTATCCGGCACGCGACACGGCACGCGACATGATCACCTATCTGGAAGAGACGGCTTCGCCACAAGGCCGCACGCTTCAACGCCACACGCGCCTTCAGGAGCTTGAACACGGGCATCAGCGCGGCCACATTCAGTGGAAGCTTTCGGCACGCCGAAACACCTTTATCGAACAAGTTGATCATAGCACACGCCATCATCTGACGCAGGCTATTGATTTTAAACCGCGATCCGCCCTTTCGGCGTCGGATTTTGAACGGCAAATATCCCAAATCACCGATGACTGCATGAACGCGTTCCAGGAAGACCGTACAGTCATTATCCACACAGGTGCCAATGTGGTGCCCTCGCATCGCAAAGCAATCCTTGAATTTCTGGCAAATGCCTAAACGACCGCCGTATTTGCCAACGGCAAACAGGCAGGTCGCGGGCGCGTATTGAGCGCAAGCGAAATAGCCGCCCGTGGCAGCGCGTATTTTTATCCGCCCCTTACAATGTAAGGGGCGGATAAAAATAGCCGATGCCTTCAAAAAAATTGAAAATATTTGCGTCATTTTTCGCAATAGACTTCATTTTGCGTTAAAAATAAAAACGTTTACAGATGCGAATGCACGCATCATGGTCTTTGGATGGAACAAAGCGTATGACCCCAGAAACGATACGAGAATTTGAGAAAGCCCCGAAATCCCTGATAAAGATGAAAGGCACGGAAGTGCTTTTTGCTGACGATGCCGTTGGCAAAATGCGTTTTATTTATGAAGCGTTTGAAGATGAAGACGCGCTACGCGCCTCAGCAAAAGCGATTTTGTCATGCGAGGATGGCGGGCGTCACATCGTCAGGGCGCTCAATAACCTCAAGAAGATTCCGCATCTGCCAGCGATGCGCATGGCTCGTGTACTTTATGAGACCGTTCGTCCACAATGGAATCTTTTGACGCGCGTCCAGAAATGCCAGCAAGTTCTCGACGCCGTGGATGAGCAGTATGACGCCGACACGGCGTGGCTTGATGAGGAGACGGAGGCCCTCCTTGATCTTCTGGAGGCCGATGCCGCCACGCAAGTTATTTTGTGGAGTGCCTGGCTCGGCTCCAATCTTCGTTCGTCTGCAGACAGCGGCAAAATCATCCAACGTCAGTCGGCACGACGTCCCAAAACGCTCTCAAAACCGGTCTACAATCAGCTCGTCCGGACAATGAACGATGCGGAAGAGCGTTGGGAATACCGATCTGCGGCGATGTATGCGCTCGTTGGTTCCCATGCCATGCGCCCCGACGATGCCATGAATTTTATGGATGCCGCTTATACGTCGTTTCCGCTCGAAGCACTGTCGGGCGTAGAAGCGCTGTCGATGGCCCTGGAACTCGATCAGGCGGCTTATGCTGAAACCGATGCCATCGCCGAAAAACTCGCGCAGGTGCGTCACGACAAACTCATTTTGCGCGAGATGTCCAAAGAAGATTTCGTGTCTGCTGCCGAACGCATCTTTGCACGACAGCATGATCTCGCTGACCGCGCACTCGACATTGCCTTATCCCTGCAGACACTCGACAAAAACGATCGCATGATGACGACAATTTTTATCGACGATGCCAGACGCAACGACTTCATTCAAATGGCGCTCAAATACCGCGTTCTGAAGCAGCTTGCGCATACTTTTTTTGAGCACTTTTGTGCGAACAATACCCTTTGTGTCCAGCTATCGGCGTCCCTCGTCATGGCCTTGGCTGAAAACGAAAATGCTGATGCCGTCATGACTTCACGCTGGATGGATGCGTGTGATGCCCAGGATACGAATACGCTTCAGGCGGCACTCGCCGACTGGATGCGTTTCTGATCTTACCCTTAGGGAAGGAGGATACGATGCCATCGAAATTTTCACGCTATCCCTTAAGCCTTATCGCTGTACTTCTGTCCGTCGCAGGCTGCGCACAATCTGAAGCACCTGGTGACCTCGACCCAGAATGTACAAAAAAAGCCGACTGCTCAAGCACGCAGAAATGCGTTGATCAGAAGTGCGTGCCCGATCCCTGCTATGATGGATTGCTTTCTGTCGGCGAAACAGACGTCGATTGCGGCGGCGTATGCGACGCATGTGGCCTCGATCAACACTGTGAAAAGCCTGGTGACTGCATCTTTGGAGAATGTGAAAATAATGTCTGCGTCGATCCAAACAGACCGTGTCGAACGCCCAAAAGAGGGGAAATCATTTTTAGCGAAATTTTGAATAATATTCAAAAAGACGTCAATTTTGATAATCTTTCCTCATCTCAAAATGAATTTTTTGAAATTTACAACACAACCGCTTTCAAACTCGGTCTTGAGAATGTTACACTCATCTGCACCGATCTCAACGACGAAGACGCCACGCCCATCCAAATTGCGCTCGAAGGCTGCATGGACGCACACGCGGCTGCCGTCCTCTCGGTATCTTCGATTTCCGTTCCACAAGATGTGCTCAATGTGACGATCATCCCGTCTTCGAATTTTTTACCCCCGACAGGCAGCTACGAATGTCGCCTCGTCAATGTTTCGGATCAGACGATTTCTACGGCCTATTTGCGTGGCGGCTACGAAGCGGGCATTTCGGAAACGACGGAATTGCTGGACTACAATGCTGATGGAATGATATTTGAGGCGCACGATAAGCTTTCGGATTTTCGCCACACGCCAGGTCTTTGCACAAATGGCGCCCGTTTTTCGGACAACTGCGACACGCATTGCAACGACGGCCAAAAAAATCATGAAGAAACGGATGTCGATTGCGGCGGCCCGCTCTGCCCGGCCTGCGACGTCGGCAAAACATGCAACAACAGCCACGACTGCGATAGCCGTCAGTGCGTCGGAAATAAATGCCAGGAAAAACCGTGTACTGAAGTGGGATGCAGCGACGACGCATGGTGCAACGCATCGACGGGCAAGTGTGAATCGTGTAACGACAATACAAAAAATGGCACCGAAACAGACGTCGATTGCGGCGGATCACGTTGCGGCAGCTGCGAAAAAGGCAAAACCTGCAGCACCAACGACGACTGCCTTTCGCACACATGTAGCTATGGGCGATGCACGGGCGATCCCTGTATCACGCCATCGCCGTCATCGTTAATCATCACCGAAGTCATGGGAGCGCCCAACGCAAACCTCGCCTTTGGCACGTCTTCTACAAATCAGATGGAATTTATCGAGTTTGTCAACAAGACGTCCTCGCGCATCGATTTGAGCGATGTCACGCTGAGTTGGCTCAAGGACGGCAGTACTTCCCCCGATACCATTGCCTTCAGTGGCTGCATAGAGCCAAAATCCGCCATCGTCGTATCGAGCGCTGCCATCGCCGATCTCCCGTCAGAAGTGACCAATGTCACAAGTATGAAAAATGATACGATGACCAACAGCAGCCTTTATCATGTCCGTCTCGACAACCTCGACACGCGCATCGACGAAGTCACGCGCCAGGGCACCAGCACCGGCACGAGAGGTATCTCACAAACGCGCGATCCACAACTGAGCCCCTCCGCCACTTCACTCGTGTTGTCCAACACCGTCTCGACATTCAGCAATACGCCTGGTTACTGTTCCAACGGTGGAAGCTATACCCAGTCCTGCCTCGATCCCTGCAAGGACAACCAAAAAACATGGAACGAAACCGACGTTGACTGCGGCGGTGATATGTGTGCCAAATGCACCAAAGGCAAAGCCTGCCTCGAAAATACCGACTGCGAATCGAACATCTGTACTGCAAACCGTTGCGTCGGCGATCCATGCTATACGCCAGTCGCGGGAGAACTGCTCATTACCGAGGTCATGGGCTCGCCCAAATCAGGCGGCAAATTTGAATTTCTCACGACAACAGAACAAGTCGAGTTTATCGAAATCGCCAACGCATCGAACCGCCGCCTCAATCTGGCAGAAGTCACGCTCAACTACCAAAAAGGCACAGACACCACAAAGACCGTTGCACTCACGGGCTGCATCGACCCCAAAAATGCCGTCCTCGTCACATCCATAACTAAGCCATTGACAGGCCTGCCCACCGGCGTTTCCAACCAGTCTGTTCTTTCGAGCGCAACTGCCATCACCAATAATGTGGCCTATCAAATCTGGCTCGAAACCACTGGCACAGACGCCGTCAAAATCGACGAAGTCACACGTGCCGCGAACAGCACCACCGGCATCTCCCAGAGCCGCAATCCCACACTCGACAAGACAGCGACGCTTCAACTGTCCAATACCGTTTCTGACTACGCAAACTCCCCAGGCTATTGCTCGAACGGTAAGGAGTTTATCAAAGAATGCAGGTAACTTTTTTGGCCGGGCTATCGGCGATGCCGATACGCCCAGCCCGTCCGCCTATGGCTACGCCATACGGCGTCCGATACCCGATTGGACGATTCCCCGTCTTTCCCATGGCTGGTGCACAACATGCCGTCGCCATCAAAGTTTTTCCCAATTATCCTTGACCTGAAACGATTTGCTTTTTAGAGAGTAATCTATTTCGTACCGTCCTTTTGGAATGCGGTGCCATATTATTCGGAGGGAAACATGTTTGATCAGAAAAAACTGGTACTGAGTGTTTGTTTTGCAACTTGTACTTTGGCTTTAGCGGCATGCGGTAGTGATGACAATTCCAATGGTTCGTCGGAGCTGGGAAACGCGTGCGATTACACGTGTAATGACGTGTTGGCATACAATTGTGTCGATGTCCTCAATGATGGTCACAAAGTCTGCATCAACAGAAACATCTGCCAAAACGGCAATATTGATGTTGGCAATGACGGCCAAACCTATGAAACAGACGTCGACTGCGGTGGTTACTGCGCCAACATCAACTTTGGCAATGACCACAAATGTGCCATTGACAAAAAGTGCAAAGTCAATGAAGACTGCGTCACAGGCCAGTGCGATGGCGGCAAATGTGTCACCAAAGGGTGTAACACTGCCGAGGATTGCGGTACCGACAAACTCTGGGCATGCGATGCAAACGTCTGTACGACTTGCGGTGATGGTGTCAAAAATCACGATGAATCTGACATAGATTGCGGCGGTTGGTGCGGTGCCACGTGCAAGAGCGGTCAAACATGTAGCCAAAATAGCGACTGTGAAACGAACCAGTGCGAAGGTGGCCAATGCAAAGGCGAAATCCCTTCGGGCGATCCTTCAAAACTTCTCGTCAATGAGATCTACCACGGCACCAGTTCAAGTAACGATTTCCTTCTCAATATCAACGCGAGCGGTGCTACCATGCCAGGGACTTGTGATTTTATCGAAGTCGCCAGCCTTGCGACCGAAGCCATGTCTTTGGATGGCATGACCCTCA
This sequence comes from Pseudomonadota bacterium, assembly GCA_017421975.1. Taxonomy (GTDB): domain Bacteria; phylum Myxococcota_A; class Bradymonadia; order UBA4248; family UBA4248; genus RGIG464. The sequence goes on along the minus strand of JAFOHE010000175.1, from coordinate 7,223 downwards.
CGCTGCTTCGCACAGATGACGGTAAAGGCACCACTGTGACAGTTCCGCTTTCGGGCGTCATTCAGCCCAAACAAGTCCTCGTCATTCACAGTTGCAACGACCTTCCACTTCCCGCAGGCACCCTCGAGATTAAAATGACCCTGGGCCTCACCGGCAAAGCCTATGACATCGCCTTCGCCAATGGCGATAATGTCGCAACTTCAGTCTCCCTCGAAGGCTTCACAAATTCCATCTCGTTCAATCGTGCCGTCGATTACGACGCCACTGCGTCTTTTACAAAAACAGATGGCGTACCTGGCGCAATCACAGATGCAAAAGCTTCCCCTGGTTATTGCGTCAACGGCGGAACCTTCAGCACTGGCTGTGTCGCAGCCTGCTCCAACGGTAAACTCGATCCCTTCGAAACCGACAAAGACTGTGGCCGCGCCTGTGGTGCGACCTGCAAGGCAAGCCAGAACTGCAAACACAATACTGACTGCGTAACCGAAGAATGTGACTCGGAAACCAAAATGTGCGTCATCAAATCCTGTACGCAAGATTCTGATTGTAGTTCGAACAAATGTTCCATAGAAGATGGCGCTGAAAAAGGTATTTGTATCAGTTGTGGAGATCAAGTTAAAAATAATGACGAAACTGACGTCGATTGCGGCGGCTGGTGCGGTGCCAAGTGTCAAAACGGCCAAACTTGTGCAACCAATGCCGATTGTGTCACCAACGAATGTGGCAGCGATAACAAATGCACAGGCGAAGTGCCTGAACCAGCTAAATTGAACGATCTCGTTATCAATGAAGTCCTCGTGACGGCCAAAGTAAATAAAGATTTTGATTATCTAAAAGGCAATAAACAGTGTGAATTCATTGAAATCGTCAATGTTTCCGCCAACCCCGTCTCGCTCAACAATGTCACGATAAGTGCTGACAACATTACCGATTCAAAACAAGCCATCAAAGCACAGAAACTGACAGGTATACTACCTTCTAAAACTGCGCTTGTTCTTCACAACATTGAACAATGCCCGCTTAATGATATGCACAAGGCAGGTGCCGTTTCACAAAATATAACCAAAGATGTTTTGACGAACAGCAAAGCGTATGAAATTTATCTTACCATTGATGGCGTTAACAGTAACAAATTTGTCATTTCAGAAAGCCTGGCTTCTTCCCATTCAGCAAACTTAACCATCGATATGGATGCGACGAGTGCCATCGTTGATCATGAAACACTTCATGGTGCTCTGGCCTCACCAGGCATGTGCGCCAATGGCGGTTCGTTTGTCAATGATTGCGTTTTAACCTGCGAAAATGGCGTAAAAGATGATGATGAAATGGGGACTGACTGTGGTGGCGTCTGTGCTGTCGGTTGCGCCAATGGTACGGCATGTACCGCTCATACCGACTGCTTGAGCGGTCATTGCAACGATTCAGGCAAATGCGACGTCGCTCCATGCACAAGCCATGACGAATGTGGCGTCGGTGGCGTATGCAATGGCACCTGTGAACGTTGCGACGATCACATTCAAAATGGCAACGAAACTGACGTCGACTGCGGCGGCACTTGCGAAACCAAATGCGAACTCGGCGACAGATGTGAAATGGATTCCGATTGTGCCACATCTTCCTGCGATCCCACGACCCATAGATGCATCAAATCCGATTGCGAAGACCCCGCCGTCGGCGAAATCGTGATTAATGAAGTGTTCAATAAAGTAAAAGCATCAGCAAATATGGAATTGACCACTGAAAATAAACAAACAGAATTTATTGAATTATATAACAAAAGTAGTAAAAAATTATCTCTAAATGGATTGTCTATCAATATTAATGCCTATGCAAATGCCACAAGAGATGGTGTATATGATTCTAAATACACATATTCCATTCCATTGAGTGGTTGTCTTGAAGCTAATAAATATCTTTTGGTTTATTCTGCTTCTGCAGATAAACTCAAAGGTCTTCCATCAACAGCCGTAGAATTTCCCACAGCATCAATGAGTAGTTCAAATGCACTCGTCAATACACGAAGCATTGATATGCTACTTTCGACAAACTCCACAACTATCCATAAAGTTGTAATTGCCATACCAAAAGAACAATATTCTGATGCTTTGGAAGCAACACCGAACAAAGATAGTGATGGTTATGATATTATGGTTCAACACAATACGATCCAAATTAATGACACCCAAACCCAAACTTACAAACACACGCCTGGTGCATCGAATTACTACACAGATACAGCAGAATAATCTCGAGTATATTTTATGAAAAACGTTTTAATGATTTTCTTTATTTTCATGGCCGCCATGGCGGCCATGGGGTGTGGCGGAAGCGACAGTTATCCGATGTGTAACTGCAATGAAGACGAACTCTGCGTCGAAGAAGAGTGTATGAAAATACCGGCCAATTTTGAGCCAGCGCCATCCGACGACGATCCATAATCTGCAAATAGCCCCCGTTTGGGGGCTTTTTTGTAGGTTATGACAGCGATGATTTATCGCGGCAATGCGATGACAAAAGCGGTACCACGCGGCGAAACCGCCTGACATGTAATTTTGCCATGATGCATATCGACCGTGCTTTTGACGATGGCCAAGCCTAAGCCAGTGCCCCCTTTTTTGCCGTAAGTCACGAACGATTCAAACAGTTTATCGCGAATGGCTTCGGGAATACCAGGGCCATCATCTTCGATGCGGATATAAGCATAATGATCATCTGCATAAGACGAAACAGCGATATGTCCCCCATTTCCAAGGGCTTCAATAGCATTTTTAATGAGATTGGCAATGGCGCGTTCCATTTTGACATCGTCACATCCGACCTCAATGTGGCAACGAAGATCTGCATCAAGTTTGATCTGATGCGCATCGGCTTCGCGGCGCATGGATTCAATACTCTGTTCGATGATGCTGTCGAGCTTTGTCGGCTGAATGAGAATCGTCGATTCCCCACGAGAGAATTGAAGAATGTCGGCACTCATGCTCTTGAGTTTTTCGATCTGCCGTTCGACCGTACTTGCAAATGCCGCTCTCTTTTCGTCAGACAAATCGGGACGCGCCATCAATTCGACGTATCCCATAATATTGGCAAGCGGCGTTTTCATATCATGCATGAGCGACGCCATCATTTGTCCAATCGATGAGAGACGACGCTGTTTTTCGTTGATTTCGCGCTCAAACTGCGCCGCAATCATAGAAGCGAGGTTATTGGCAATGAGCGTTGCCAGATTGGCGTCGTTTGGTGAAAACTCCCTGAGCGGCGAAACCGCGCGTCCCAGGATCAGTGCACCAAATTCGGCATTGGCATGCCGTAATCCAATGAGCATCAAAGCATTCAATTTGACTTTAAATTCGACGAAAGACTGTTCTGCAAGCGTAGGATGCGTTTTAACATCAATCGATATGGGGCTTTTGACTTCGAGCGCCGTTTTGAGGAACATCGATCGTCGGCTCGTCGTGCGTTGAATGACCGTCTGCTCCGCCCCTTGTCCGGCGTGTTTTTCGAAAATCTTGAGCGTCGTTTGCGATGCGGGATCATTAAAAGCGATAGCTGCATATTGCGCATTAAACGTGTCGAGGCAACGCGTCATCAAAAGATCAATGAAATCAACAAAATCGCGTGCTGTAGCGCCGACGCGTTCCATCTCATAGAGCATACGAAGCTCTTTATTGCGCTGATCAAGTGCGCTGCGTGCTTCTTCGAGTTCAGCATTACTATTGAGCAACGAAACGTAATACTGATGCTGAGAAAGGCTTACGCCAAGTTGAGAACAAATCGACGTCAGAACATCTTCATCGTCGAGCGTAAAATAACCGCTGTATCGATTGAGAATTTCGATCACGCCAATCAATTTGTCGCGAATAAAGATCGGTGCGCATAGGCACGATGTCGTTTTAAAACCCGATTTTTTATCAAAGGAAGGATCAAATCGGCGATCGCGGTACACATCCTTGATGTTGATCTTTGTGCGCGTCGCGGCCACGTGACCGGCAATACCCTGTCCAAATTCAACGCGAAAACGCTCCGTGTTTTGAGCAATTTTCGTTTCCAACCATTGTTTTTTCCCATTCGTTCGCACGAGAAAAAGCGTCGTCCGTTCGGCATGCATTAGCTGTTGCGTCTGATTGCATATTGTATTGACAACGACATCTTCATTGGTATCCGCACTAATGGCCATGGCAATCGTCTTAAATGCTTCTATTTGTTCCTGCATCCGAAAATAGCGCTCACGCCCATTTTTGGATGCAACATCAAACTCTTCGCTCAACCAGATGTCATTTTCAAGCGCACTCGGCTTTTCTGATGGCGTACTCATCGCGGATCCCTCACTTCATTTCTGTCCTTCGCACATCATACCCTAAACCATCATCAAGCACTTCATTTTTATCTGCGGAATCAGCATTTTAGCCAAAGAAATTTGATACACATCATGTCCAGACAAACGATGGAAGCTTCCAGCGTATGAGCCGTTAAGACGCCTAAATTTCCAGCTGTAACTCAATCGTTACTTACGCTTTACCACGCCGTTTGAATATCCAGATGTTGGCCATCGGATGTCATGCGAACTGTGCCATGGCGGTCTGTGCCAAACATTTTGGCACCAGCATGCGCACAACGTTTAACCGTATCTGCAGCAGGAAACTGGTAACGATTGCGAACGCCAGCGCTAAAGACGACGAACTCCGGTGCCGTCACACGAAGCCACGCCTCCTCCGTCGCATAACGCGACCCATGGTGCCCTGCCTTTAACAGCGTAACGTCGAGATGATCACCATAATGCACCGCAATTTTTCGTTCGACCTCAAATCCTGCATCTCCCATAAGAAGTGCCGAAAATGCACCATACTGAAGGCGAAAAACGATGGATTTATCATTTCTGGACAAATCCTCAGCCACATCATTGGTCGTTGGCCAGAGTCGAACGAGGGACGCATCACCAAACTGATGATGCTGTGACACCTCAGCCACAGAACGTATGGGAATCCCTCTTGACGTGAGTACAGACATCATCTGCAGATAGGCTGGATCTTGTGCGTGTTCCCCATTATACCAAAACTGACCAACAGACATGGCTTTAACGACGCTTTCGATGGCCGCATAATGATCGTAATCCGCGTGCGTCAACACGATGTAATCCAGATGTCCTATGCCCAGATATTGAAGATAGGGCACAATGCGGGCCTTACCCATATCATAAGAACTACCCACAGCATTTCCCGCATCCACGAGCATCGTCGTACCATCCGGAAACTCAATGAGTGTCGCATCCGCCTGCCCCATGGCAATAAACGTCAACCGAATGCCATCGTTACTTTGCCAGAAAGACGGTCTGACAATGCTAAGCAGCATCACGACAACAACGGACATGGCAATTCCTACGCGTAATCGACGTTGCCATATTGTCGGTCGATTAGCAAAAATAAGCATACCTGCAAACGCTGTGAATACCATTAAAACCACGGGATGCGCTGGCAATTTAACGCTGACGAGCGGAAAATGGTCTGCAATCCAAACCATAGCCCCTACGCCCCATATTTCAGCCTTTCCCGCCATGATGCCCAAGAACACCCCGACATTACCGACATGGATAAAAAGCGTCGCCACGAGACTTAGGGGCAATAAAATAAAAGAAACGTAAGGAATGGCCACCAAATTGGTCAGTAATCCCAAAAGGGGCACTTGACCAAAATGCCATATCGTCACAGGTGCCGTCATGATGGATGCCCCCACACTCATGGCGAGCATGACAGCCATATTGTGTAGCCAACAACGGCGTCCTTCATGGCGTACATGCTTCTGAAACCATTGCTTGAGCAGCAAATGCACACGTTCATTCGTATAAAAAATACCAAGGACTGCCGCAAAAGACAGTTGGAATCCGGGCGAAAAGAGCGCCAAGGGATCGAGCAACAAAATGATGATACCGGCGAGCGAAAGATTTCGAAGCGATTCCGTTTTATGTCCACACAAATGTCCGAGCATGCAGACATACATCATGAGCATTGCTCTTTGCGCACTTACAGGTGCTCCAACGATGAAGATATAAAGCCACAAAACGAGTGCAGACACAACGACCGTCGCCCGCTTTCGTCCCCAACGGCGCAACACCCACGTCATGCGTCCAATCACGCAGCCTATGAACCACGTGATGGCTGCCGCAATCAGACCAAAATGAAGCCCACTGACGGCAAGTACATGCGCAATGCCCAGTTCTGCAAAAGAAGCACGTGTATCGCCATCCAGTGTTTTGGACACACCCAAAGCCAGTGCTGACAAAACGCCATATCGCGAATAAGGCTGAATCGCTTTATGCGCATCCATACGCAAGCGATCCAATTTTCTTCGCAAAACCTGATGATCTCTGTCTATGCGTACAATGGGGTCATACTGCCACACCTGATGCGTCCAAATGCCTTTTCTTTTGAATTCCAGGCTTATGCCCTGATCTTTCATCCATTTTTGGTTATCGAAGGCACCAGGCGTATCAGCAGACAACGGCTTATGAAATTCACCACGGGTACGAAAACTGTCACCACGTTCCAATTCATCTGCATCCGTCACTGTCATTTTTGCTGAAAAACGCCCTTTTTCAAGTGCCTCTACACCACAGCGCCATTCAAGGACGTCGATCCGGACAGACGACTGTGCCGGCAGACGCCCAGACACAACTTTTGCACGAATGTCACACGTCACATCTGTCGGCGCAAGCAGCTGCGGGGGTGCAGCCGCGGCCATCATACCTAGAATTAGCCAACCAAAACACCAAACAATAAGACCAAACGTCGAGCGATAATGGACGCGTTTTACGCGACGTACAAAAAACCACCCCAGGCAAACTGCACACGCTGCGACGAGGATTCCGCCGAAATAAATCGTCGGTACAACAGACAAATGGCCGTTCGCGACCGAAAACACCCAAAGCCGCATCGTTGTCGTGTGCGCCAATACAATCCCAAACATTAAAGCTGGTAAACACATAAACCATGGTATATGGCGTCCCGTTAATGCTTCACGGATACGTTGTTTTTCTATTCCAAGCACGATTTCATACAAATCCATCCTGACATCCTCCTTACTGGAGTAATGCCATCGACTTTCGATTTGTTACGGTTTTTTTTCGTTTTTTTTGCACCATCGCTTTTGAATTTGCGAATTTTGCTCTTTTGCGACTATTTTGTTCTCCAGAAACACAACTAGACCTTTCCACAAACTTTTGCGGATCTTCT
>JAFOHE010000174.1 GCA_017421975.1 Pseudomonadota bacterium | reverse complement strand
TAGCGGCGTATTTTCTGTAGGGACGTTCCATGGTACGTCCAATAGCGGCGTATTTTCTGTAGGGACGTTCCATGGTACGTCCAATAGCGGCGTATTTTCTGTAGGGACGTTCCATGGTACGTCTGTAACTACCCACCATTCACAAGAAAACCACATACACATACATCTGTTTGACAAATCTGCTATTATCAGATATAATAGGTTGCATTTTTTTGCATACAGAATGTGCAGAAGTCACATTAAACATAACAAACGATATAGAAACTGGTTATTCAATGAAACGATTCAAACTTTTTATAATGAGTATGTCTCTAGTCACCATGAGCAGCTGCTCATACGACATCATCGTCGACACGGATCTTGACGGAACGCCAGACGATAAGGATGTCTGCCCCGAAGATCCTGGCCTGGCCAACGATGAAGGCAATTGCGGATGCAACATGCGTTCTGTCAACGGAAAATGCGTTTACATGGGCCTTGCTGACTGGGATGGGGACGGCGTACCCGACGATAATGATGGCTGTCCTGAAGATAAGGACAAAATCACGCCAGGTGTCTGCGGATGCGGTAAACGCGACGTCGATTCCGACGGCGACGGGGTTCTCGATTGTAACGACGAATGTGCTGATAACTCCCAAAAAACGGAAAAAGGCTACTGTGGATGCAAAGAAGTTGAAACAGATTCCGACGGCGATGGCATTCCGGATTGCGTCGATCAGTGCAAGAACGATAAATACAAAATCTTTCCAGGTATATGCGGGTGCAACAAGCCAGATATCGATTCCGACGGCGACGGTATGCCTGATTGTAACGACGACTGCCCGGACGACAAACTCAAAACAATGCCTCTCGCGTGTGGATGCGGACAGACCGAGAAAGATTCCGACGGCGACGGTTTTCCGGATTGCATAGATGTCTGTCCAAATGATGCAACAAAAGCTGCAAATACCGGTGTATGCGGATGCAATGTCAACGATGTGGACAACGACGGAGACACCGTCCTCGACTGCATTGATGCCTGTCCAGATGATGTAACCAAAAGCATAGACCGTGGCATCTGCGGATGCAACTTCCCTGATGAAGACCTCAACGGAAATGGCGTCATCGACTGCAGCGAAAAATGTCTGACAAGTACCATCAGTAAAGAAACTGTCGGTTATTGCGGTTGCTTTGTCGAAGAAACCGATACCGATGGCGATACCATCCCCGATTGCGCTGATATGTGCCCCGATAATCCCGACAAAGTCGTTTCAGGTATATGTGGATGTCTCCTTCCCGATATCGATACCGATAACGACGGCGTACTCGACTGCGAAGACACATGTCCCTTCGACAAAACCAAATCAACGGATACGGGTATCTGTGGCTGTCAGCCGACACTCGAATATGACGAAACCTTTGACGACACCTTCGACACCGACGGCGACGGACGCCCGGACTGCACCGATGACTGCCCCTTTGATGCCACGCGCACGGATCTTCATGCATGCGCATGCGGTTCGGCCGGCATCGACGAAAAAGATGGCACAAAATGGGTCTGCGTCGAAAAAGGCGGCGTCATTCAGGCGGATTACTCCGATACGCTCAATTTCTACATCTTACCGGAAAACACACACAGAGCTTTGGCGCGCGACCACGCGTCTCGACGCGTCACTACGCCGCACGTCCGCCTCGCTTTCATGCCCGGTGGAAATCTGCTCGAAAATCCCGCGCTCGAATATGATGAAGATGGCTGGACTGTGTCTTCTTCCTTTGAAAAATATTATGCCTCGGGCGGGTGCGAGGCTAGAACGATCTCCCGTCCCTTCGGACAATATCCCCTCTGCTTAACTTACCTGAGCGGTACGACTTTCAAACAACAACTGACGCTTCCAAACATCACTTCCGATCAGCCCTTGTACGCAGCGATGTTTGCCTTTACACAATCGATGAATGGCGGTGCACAATCCAGTACTGATCCCATATCCATCAAAATTGATATTCCATCCATGAGTTCGGCAAATCTCTCAACCCAAGCGGATAAAGACAAGATGAAGCTCTTTTCCACAAAACAAACTGTCAGTAGCGCCGTTTCCGGAAAAACAGCCACTTTTTCATTCTTCGGAGAAGACAGTGGCGGTTGGGCCGGTCATTACGGAGCACAGCTTCACTACTTCTCTGCTTATCTCGGCAATCGAGAAGTCCGCTTTTCAAATGATGGTAAAAATTGGACACCTTGGCAGACGTTTGACTTTTCTAAAGAAAATACCTGGTATATCGAAAATTGGGATCTCACAAATAAAGAATATGGCGGAAACGACACTTATGGTGCCAAAACCGTCTATATGCAGACACACGATATTTATACTGATAAATATTATCAGACATCGAACACTTTCGAATATTATAAACCCAAAGAAGGCGGCGAGCTCTTTATCGGCGATAGTAATCTCAAATCACAATCGCTCACGACGAAAGATCAAGTCTGTTCATACATCGACACCATCACCCTCTCCACTTCCAAAACTAATATCTATTTTATGCCTGCCGCAAATCTCCTGAAAAATGCAACTCTGGCTGATGCTGAGAATAATGACCATGAAGCGGATCACTGGGATTTGAATAACGCTACAATACTCTGGCGCTCAGAAACAACAAATGAATCCACGCGCCATCTGACACACTTACCTGTCGTAAGCCTAAATGATAAAGGAAGCGCCATCTCACAAACCATCACTTTCGACGCCCCTGTCACCAACAAATTCTTTTCTACCGTCTCTGCAGCTTCCACGCTCTCCGATGCCACCTCGCTTTCCTTTACATCTTATCTTGATGACGTGTTACTACATATGCCGGTCACAATCCCCTTGCAAGCCTCGACTTCAAACACAAAGGCCACATCCAATGCCGTTTGGCATGAGCTGTCTCACCCATTCAACACCATCAAATATACCATCACCTCCACCAAGGAGGCTGTCACGCGTCTTGACACAATCTTCGCAAACCTCGGCGTGACCTATGTTCGCTTCTCTTTTGACAACAGACAGTCGTGGACGCGTTGGTTCGAAGTATCGCAAGGCACCGACTACCACAGTTTACCCGAGTCGTTGAATCCGCTCCATAATAGTGTCAGACAGCTGGTCTATCCCGATGCAAACATCATTGCTTCTGATCATAAAGCAACCGTCTGTATGCAAACTTATAACAGCTTCGTAAACGATTATTATGAAGTCTGCCGCGAAATTAAAACCACTTTTTAACCATATCTCCTGACTAAGCATTGCCTTTTTTAGACAATTTGCATTGTAAATTTGGATCTATATATGCAATTTCATAAATATATCATTTTTTTAATTTCTTCTCTCATGCTCTCTGCCTGCGCCATGGATTCTAGCAACGATTTCGATTCGGATGGCGACGGCATGCTTGACAAAAAAGACGCATGCCCATTCGATCCAAACAAATTTGTCGATGCCGGGGCGTGTGGCTGTGGCAATATAGAACGCGTCATCAATGGCGAGGTACGGTGCATCTATAATACCACCGGTGACTCTGATAATGACGGCGTCGTCGATAAACAAGATGCTTGTCCCAACAAATCATTCAAATATCAACCCGGCATCTGCGGATGCGACCGCTATGACTTGGATGAAGATGGCGACGGCGCCATTGATGCCTGCGAAGTTTTGCCAGAAGACGACGATACCCCCTTCACGCCCCCCACATTCCCCGATTTGTGCCCGAAAAATGGCCAAAAAATTCTGCCCGGCACATGCGGCTGTGATATCGAAGATCTGGATATCGATAATGATAACTACACCGATGGTTGCGGCGATGCCAACAGCCAAATTCTCATCTTCCCGGATCGCTGCGTACACGATTCCCAAAAACATGAGCCAGGCATCTGCGGATGCGGTCTGCCAGATACCGATTCCGATGGCGACACGGTATATGACTGCTTCGATGGATGTCCGACCGATCCCACAAAGATCGCACCGCTCTTCTGCGGTTGCAACATTCCTGACAACGATACTGACAAAGACGGAACCCCCGACTGCATTGATGCTTGCCCGGATGATCCCAATAAAATCATCACAAAAGGTTTCTGTGGATGCGGTGTCCCCGAAACCGACAGCGATAATGACGGCACCCCCGATTGCATCGATGAATGTCCCAAAGATGCCAACAAAACGTATCCAGGCGTTTGCGGGTGCTTCTTCTCTGAGGCTGATCTCAATGATGACGGCAGTCCCGACTGCGAAGAAAAACTCTGTCCCGATGATACCCTTAAAACAGGCCAAGAACCTGGCATCTGCGGATGTGACACAGCCGATGACGATTCTGATGATGACGGCGTCGTCGATTGCATCGACGTTTGCCCAAATAACCCTGACAAATCTATCGACAGCGGCGTCTGCGGATGCGACTTAAACGACATCGACAGTGACGGAGATGGCGTCCTGGACTGCATCGATAAATGCCAAGATGATCCCGATAAAATTGATCCCATGCAATGTGGGTGCGGAAACGATGAATACGATCTCGACGGTGACGGCACCGCCGATTGCGTCGATGAATGTCCAGACGATCCGACACAATCCGTCAAAGGCGAATGTGGGTGCGGCTTACATCCCATTCTCGAATCTGTAATAAACGCAAAAGGCGAAGAAACGACAATATCTATCTGCCCGGCACCTGGCGGGATGCTTAGCCTCGACCGCATGTATCCCGGCACCAACATTAATGAATCCCCTGATAGAATTGGCGCCATGCAACGCTACAATCAGCGCACGTCACCAAACCATGTCCTCGAAGCCTACTTCGTGCCAGGAGGAAACGTCCTCATTGATCCCAATCTGGAAAGTTTTAATAATTGGGATTGCAGCGATTCTGATGCTTGGCAATGCAGCGATTCAAGATACAGCGTATATCACTTTTACGGCCCCTTTAAGGATGAAGCCTCAGATCCACGCCCATTTCCACAACCTCGCATTGTCGTTGGCTCTCATTATCAAACAGATGATGGTGTCATCAAACAAGATATTCTCAACCCTTATTTTTTAAGCCAGGATGTCACCGTCCGCTATGGTGTCTTCGGCTCAACGACTTACAAACATGGCACTGATTCTTTAGCGATTAACAATAAATCCTTTACATGTGATCAGAATGTATTTCGATTCTTCACCACGACGGAGACGCTCTCCTCAGACCAAATGAGCTTCACAGCTGCCTTTTATACCTATCAGGGTAGCCGTGATACAAGTGACGGTTCAAATGCCAACGGTGCTGCCATTCAAGGATTCCAGGTCTTTTTCGGCGATCCTCAGGTGCGTTTCTCGACGGATGGCGAACATTGGACCGATTGGATGACAGAAAACGATGATATGTGGAAAACACACATCACTCTCCCAGAGGGTTACGGCTACCGTTACGCTTATATGCAGACGCGCAATGCAACACTTCCTGTCTCTGTCGAAGGCGAAGACCCCGCATCCAACGTTTCCAATGACTATGTCTACTATGAAACGGGTAACCGTATTCTCCTCAAAGACCCCAATCATGATGCACATCTGCAGATCAATACGTTCAAACCATCCGAAGACCTCGACGATCTCGCTGCCATCAACGCAGCCCTTGACGCTCGGTCAACGTCCTCCAAGTCCGTGACGCTCCTTTATACGCCCGGCACAAATATGCTTAACGATCCCACATTCAAAAACACAAAAGCAAGTAAATGGATTGTACAAAACGCAGAAAGCATCTATACATTAACCAATAATACTTTACGAGCTTTCTCACGTCTGCCGGAACTCGTTGCAGCCAAAGGAACTGCAAGTTTTACACAGCGACAGCCTATTGCCAAAAGCTTGCAAAGTCAGCCGTTTGAAGTCAGTTTTTGGGTTTTACAAAATTCGGGGGACACCATCAACGCACAACTCGAAATGTATGACAAAAATGGTATTATTCTTGACTATGGTATTAAAAAAATAAGCTCCTGCCAGTCTTTTGGGAACAACACGAATATTAAATATTGCTCACTCAAATCAACTTTCCTCGACGATGTCTACAGCTTTATTCTCAATATTCAATCTAATTCCACAAACGAAACTGGACCGCGCTTCCAGGCATTCCGCGTCGGTGCCGGAAACACAGTCGTGCGTTTCTCAAATGATCGACAAACTTGGTCAAACTGGGAATCTGCCAATGGCAGAAAAGACTGGACGCTCGATCATTGCACCCCCATCGAAGATTCCACTTCAGAAACCTGTACGGTGATCATGCAATCTTATGACATCGTGACGCGCACCTACTCTGAAGCCTCCGATACCATCCTTTATACCCCCTGATTCTTTTTGATATAAGGGGGACGCCTCCCCCTACGCGGCTAATTATGATTAAGGGACGTTTCACAAAACGTCCCTTAATCATAATTACGCCGCTACCCCCTATGCGGGGGCATCCCCCGCAATACCCCCAAGACGTGTGTTTCATCGATATATAAATTATCTCATCCTATTTTTATGGGCATCAGTAATAACAATGCACACACTTTTTCTTTTTTGGAAAAGATGTTTTTTGCATTTTATAATTATGTTATTTATTTAGTTATAGATTATTTATATATTTTCATATTTTTCGTGATTAAGGCGTTGCATTGCCGCTTTATGCGTTTTTTCGTACGCAATGATGGCCCCAACAAACGAACCCACAATAACGCACAACGGCGTAATAATAAAAATCCATAATAAAAATGACCCCAAGTGCTCCAAACCAGTGTTGTAATAAGGTAAAATGAACACCTTATAAGTAATCAAATTGATCAATATGCCTGCTATACATCCGACAATTGAAGCAGCAAGCGTAATGCGAGGGCTTCCATGCCCGCCTTTCATTTTTCCACCCCGAACTACGCCAAGACCAATAGCTAATGCAATGCATATTATTCCTACAACCGTTGTTGCTCTCGAATGATCGTCGAATAGAAAATCGCCCAACGCTTCTATTCCAAAACATGGGATAAGAACAAGAGCAACAAGTCCAACCAAACACAACAAACCTAGCCAGACCTCACAAAAAATACGTTCTGCTTTCCACGGCAGATTATGGTCAGTATTAGCAATGCTTTCTTCAGACATTTATATTTTTCCTTTGCGCATTAAAGATAAAAACTGAAACCGTTAAATCTCAAAGAGAAATATTTTATTATATTACTTAACAAAAAAAATGTTTCGATCAAGGACGATTAAAAAAGCCGCGTATTGCAAAGCAATAGCGGCTTTGGCGAAGCGTATTTCGAGCTTTGCTCGAAATAGCGTAGCCCCATCCAAAACGATTTTGTCATAAATAACATATTATTCACACGCACGCGTTTTGCTGGTGTGATGAAGGCATTGCGTAACCCCAATCCATAAACCAGGCCACACAATCGAAACCATCGTCGTCACGACGATAATACTAAACATAAAAAAGGAGACGAGGCCTTCCTGTGAAACAAGCGGTGTTTCTACAAGCATCGCCTGATCAACCAAAAGACTGAGGACGATGCATAGACCATATAAAAATACACCAACAAAACTAAGACATAAAAAGGACACAGGATGATGATAGATATTTTTGCCTACGCGGCACACTGCATGATAGACTGAATCATGGTGTACCACACGATCGGCGCACAATGCTTTTTTTATGCCATCTAACATGGGAAGGCTAAATACCAATAAACATAAACAAACAAGCGCTACAACAGAATCTAAAACGATGCCGCTCAAGAAAAATACGAACCCTAACAGAGTCACACACAAATAAATGATAAAGCTCAATCCCTGTATGAGTAAAAAATAAGGCATATCAATATGCCATGCCGTTTGATCGGATACATCAAATGGCCTTGCCAAATGACGATACCAAAGCGTTTCACAAGCTGCCTGAAATAATAAAATAAGCGATACTCCGGAAACGATGATCAGCGCATGGTCAAAAACTGCACGCGTCGTCCATACAGGTACTTTATACCATAAGTAGAGACTCAATGCCGCCAATGCGAACCACCCCATGTTCTTAAAAAAATGAAGCCAAAAATAAGGAAATATGGCTCGCCACCCTTTCAATGTACAAAGGATCGTCCGGGCAACTTCATTCAAGCCAAATGACGGCTCAATTTCATTGTTTTTGCACAAAACAATACGCTTATCATT
>JAFOHE010000173.1 GCA_017421975.1 Pseudomonadota bacterium | reverse complement strand
GACGGAGTTTTGGCCGAAAGATAACAGGGATTTAAGGTTATGATCGGTTTTCGAAGAACCATTACCAGGGACAGAAAGGCCTGATTCCGATACCGGTCGTGTCGGAGAACTTGGCATCATCTGTGGGGGATCTGTTTGACCATTCATATCGCTATCGTCAGATTCATCTTCTTTAAGCGATCGTAAAATTTCGGTATTTGCAGCGGCTTGGTTATCGCGTGGATAGGTGGTGACGAGGGTTTTGCCTGTTGCTGTCGAATTATGATCTGAAGCTGCCAGTTTGTCACGTAACGAGGCTGTTTCTACTTCAAGCGACTGGATCGTGAGACTTGATTCTCGATAGCTCTGTTTCGCAAAATCAAGCTGTTCTTTGATCTGCGCGTTCTCACTCAAAAGGCGGGAACACGCCTTTTCGGAATCATCTTTGTCTTTCTGAAGATCGTAGGTTTTATCTTTAAGGCGGTCACGCTCACTTTCGAGTGTTTTAATTTCATCGTTGAGTTGATTAATTTTGCTATGCAAAGTTGATTCACGCATCTCCCAACGACGAATTTCTGATTTGAGATGGTTTTCATCCTCGTCTTTGCGTCTTCGTGTACAGAGAAGGCCTAATATGATAGTGACCAAAGCGGCACAAAAGGAGAGTATTAGCCGGAGAAGATGATAGTCGCTCTGTTTTGCGATAAGGGTTTCTTCCGACAAAATGTTGACGGATGTTTCCGGAATCGCAGAAACAACAGTACATTCTGGGGAAATACCAACTTTTGAGAAGATGAGTCCATCGGCGATGCCAGATTGGGTTTGATAACCTAAAATCTTTTCAAAGTCTGCTGTGGCATCAGGATATTGGCTTAAGTTGCATTTTTTACCGTTGAAAATGCGCGCATTTTCACCGTTGAAAATGCGCGATCCGACAAGCGCTTCTTTGCCGCAAACAATGCCTGTAGCCCTGGATGCACTGATACAGCCGTCCGTTGTGTTGACGTGGGGAGCCTCAATAAAGGATGCTGCAAGGCAAAGTTTTCTTGATGTAGTAATGCAGTACCATGACCATGTTTCCAGGACATCGTCATGCACGTTATAGTAAGTTCCCGTTAAGGTCGATTTTCTGCCAGGGTGATTCAAAAATGCCTGCGTCTGGGTGTCGTTCGTCGAAACAAGCAATTCGCCGTCTGCGATATTGACAATGGCTAGATCAAGGGCTTCCTTTAACACATCGGATACCCTGATGGTTTCCAGCGCTTGACGGTAAACAGTTGTAGGATTGATGGACGGGGCTTCGATTTCTTTGGGTTCGCGTTTGTCCTTCGAACGGGATGAACCACGTGTGGTTCCGACTTTCGATTCCTGTGTCGTTTCGGTTTCAGGGGCAAGTTGAGGTGGCACAAGTGAAAGCATTTCTGCCAGATTAGACTGAACTGCGGCATCCGCCAAGGCTTTGAGTGCCATGTTGCTTGACGCGTTCAAGGCCTGAACAGCTTCATTGACGGCGGCATTCGGAGAATCAATGCGGACTGGGTTGTTATCACCGATGGCTTCCATGCGTGCTACGGCGGGGTCCGTGTCATCCATCCAACCAAAAACGGCTACTGCTGCAATCATTCCTGACAAAATAACGAATATATTTTGCTTGAGCATTTTATTTTCCTTTATGCAACGGCGATACGAACGTGAAGATCTCTGGTCCATGTGAGTTAACAATGACACGGGGATTTGCGATATACGTGTTTTGGGAAGATACACGTCTATCACATAATTCTATATTTTATCAGAATTTCACGCGTTTGACCAATTCCGCTACGTACTGTTCGCATCACAGTACCGATACCTGGAGCAAAAAATCGATTTTCACGTCCAGATTCGATGGAACCAAAAATATCGTAAACACCAGAAAATGCACCGCTTGGCGTGACAACGGGGGACTCGAGTTGCGTTTTGACTTCGTAACGATTGTATGTCGCACGACGACCACCCGTGTTCCATTTTTCGCCGACTTCGAGTGGATAAACAAACAGGGGCGTTTGTCGCGCAATGTAGCCCAAAAGGTAGCTGATATTGTCAGCACTCTCTCGGCAATCTCGCGTGCAGGGAAAGATCATTTTGGGCGTCACAAGCCAGCCATACGTCTGAATTTCGGCTCCATCCATGAGCGTTTTCTCTGGTGTCGTCGTTGTTCGTTTGAGCGATACAATCCAAAAGCCTTCGCGTTTGATGATGTCTGTGATCATATCCGTGACCGTGATTTCAGGTTCGGCTTTGCCTTGCGTTGGGTCTTCAACGTTTAAGGTCGGCTGGTGGTAGGGTTGTTCGACGCGATATTTCCAATAATTGCCGACTTCGAGTGGATACGGATAATGCTCACTCATCATCAGTTCAGATTTGAGATGCATACCTGTTTCGAGAAATGTTCTGAGGGTCGGATCCATCTCGACTGCTTGCGCGATGCGCCAGCCGAGACGCGTACGGACAATTTTGGGAATCCGGATAACAAAGACTTTTTCGGTGTCCACAAGTTCAATGCGTAATTCGTTGCCCCAGTGTTGAATGACTTCATCCTGATCGGGTTGCGCGATCTTACCTGCAAGTGTCCGGCCTTTACCGATGCGGAAGTCGCTCAGTTTCAGGCGTGTTGAAAGTGAACCAAGGGGTTCTTCCGATGCCAGATCAGGGGAAAACAACGTCCACAAAACTTCACTCGCTGTCAAAATGCGTCGGCTTTCCGTTTCTGCCGCAGTGGGCTTCATGTGCACGAGTTCTGTGAGGGCCTCCGGACTGACAAACATTGTCTCGTAGGCTTGTCGGTCATGATCGACAAGCGCATGAAACAAGGTATAACCCAGATCTTCCGGAGAGATATTCAATAGAGCGGGAACTGGCGGTGCTTCAACGGGATCAGCTGTCGGTGGGAGTTCCGTATAGATCAGAGGGCGAAGCGGTGGATCTCGGTCACTGAGTTTACGTTCACAACCAGGTTGTGAGAGGGCTAAAATTAAGAGGATCGTGGGTGCGAGGATTGGTCGAGTCATGGTATAGTGCGAAGCTAAGGTCAGCAAGAGGCGATTTTGCTGTCATAAGACGCTGATCTGCAAAGACATGTCTTTGAACATACCGCCATACATCCTTTTAACACATTCAACGGAGATGCAAATATGATCCATGTTGAAAATATGTCCTTTCAATATCCAAGTGGTCAACACATGGTATTTGACTCTGTATCTATCAATATCACGTCGGGACACATTTATGGCCTTTTGGGCAAAAATGGCGTGGGAAAAAGCACGTTGTTCCGACTCATAAGTGGCATTAACGAACTCAAAAAGGGGGCGATTACGACGCTGGGAATGAATCCGTTTGATCGTGATCCAAACTTGTTGGCGAGATTGTTTCTCATTCCAGAAGATATGGCGTTCCCGGATTTATCGATTAGAAAATTTGCTCAGTATTATGGTGCGTTTTATCCAAACTATGATCCCGCTGCACTCGAGCAATACCTCGAAAAGTTTGATGTGCCCAATCACGTCGTTTCCAAAATGAGCTTAGGACAACGAAAAAAAGCCATGATTTCGTTTGCTCTCTCGCTTAATACAGATATTCTGTTGATGGATGAACCGACCAATGGCCTCGATATTCCGAGTAAACGTATCTTCCGTTCCTGCCTCGCCGATCTCGATATGAGCAACAGATTGATGATGATTTCGACACATCAGGTGCGCGATCTCGAAGAATTGATTGATGCCGTGATCATTGTAGATGATCGGCACATTTCGCTTTCAGCAACCTTTGCATCGCTCCTCCAACAGTATCATTTTGGTGAGCTCAATGACGATATGGACATTGTCTATGAAGAACGCATCGGAGGCCGACGCTGTGGTGTGTCAAGGCTGCGTTCTGAGGATAAGCCTGATAAAACGATCGACATGGAATTGCTCTTTAATGCTGCTGTTTCTGGCACGATTACCGGGGAGATTGTATAATGATGATGGATACACAACCAAGTCTTTGGCAATGGAAACGTTTTGCGAAGCTCATCGCATTACAGTTTAAGCTCGATAAAATGTATATCGGCATTCGCGCAATCGTCCTATGCATCATGACGACAGTTATTTTATATTTGGTTGCCCCAGAAACTTCGACAGACAATGCGACGCAGGCCGTAAAATTAACGGGGTTTTCACTCGTAGCGTTTTTGGGATTCCTTTTTACATTTTGTTTTTGTGCCATGTACACTGTGCGGGCATTTCGGGAATTTAAACAACGCGAAACTGGTTGGATTCCAGTCCTTTTGCCCGCTTCGCGATTGGAAAAATTTACTGCTAAATTTCTCGTGTTTGTGGTCATTGTTCCGCTGATTTATTTTCTTCTTTTCTTTATACCTCTGGCAATTATCATATACCTAAATGATGCGATTTCATTTAATGTTTTTTATGATTTGGCTGATCAGGCTTTTGGCATCCCTAAAGCATCTATCCAGCTTGTCATTACAGAAGCCAAGAGTGCCAAGATAACCAATTTGATTTTCTTCATTTGCATACCTCGCAAAATTTTTTGTCAATTTTATTAT
>JAFOHE010000172.1 GCA_017421975.1 Pseudomonadota bacterium | reverse complement strand
CCTCACACGGCATTTCAGATCATGTTCATTTCTTAGGATATCGTAATGATGTCAGCGAAATCTACAATACTGCTGATCTCTTCGTGTTCATGTCACTTAAGGAAGGACTTCCGGTTGCGATGATGGAGGCGATGTCAAATTCAAAGATTGCGGAAAAATGGTCTCCAAAAAAGAATAACGCCATGATAATAACAAAACATACAGGAATAGACGCAATAAAACCGACCATTCCTGACACAATTTCGCGAAGCACGCGGAGACCATGCTTCTCTGAGAATGTGGTTATGTTCTCTGGTGGATGCGCACCGTCTTGATTTTGGACAGATTATTTATTCGATGACATGATAGTACCTCATTATAATTTGCTTTATCCTAAGCACCTGTATAGGCATCTTCTTTTTTTATGCTAAAATCGTGTGATACTAACCATTGGCGGTCTTCGTCGTTTTCGGGCACATCGATGCGTTCGATTTTGAAGATGACCGGACGCGTTCCGTCGTTGCAGCAGGCAATCATGATGCGGTCGTCGTTTGTCCAGCCATGCATAATCGATCCACCCTGTAGGGCAGTATAAATATACCGGCTGATGCAATCCCTGCCTCTGCACAGGGAAATTTGGGTTCGCGGTCGCGGCCGAAATGCCAGAAATCATCCTTACCATCCGCTCGCTCAAAGATGAATTCATCGCCAACATGAAAACAAGGACACATCCCACTTTCCGGATCAGCGAGATATTGCTTTTGTAACTCTGAATGGAGCTTTTTGTCAATGACCGTTACTTTACAAATGTGTTTCATTATCTAATTTCCTTATAAAAGAATGACCTGATTGACAACATTCCTAAATATTGCTTCTGTGCATCACTCGGAATAATGCATTGCCTGGATTGATGTAGATACCCAACATGCGCTCCTTTTACCCCCAAAACACCTTTGGCCCCGTTCCACAGAACGTCCCTTCCGATGATACCATAACTCGCCAATTCCCCAATAGCGAGTTTTTTTATGATGGGGCGCGGGCTATCGGCGTTGCCGATACGCCCAGCGCATCGGGCTATCTCGCCAGAGAGTCGTGTCACGACACTCTACTGGCTCGATACGCCCTTTTACCGCCCGCTATTTGCGCTGATAGAGACGTTCGACCGAACGTCTCTACCACGCAAATACGCGGGCGGATCTCCGCTTGCGCAAATTACCGCGAAAATGATACAAATTCATATCTGCAGATATGCAGCGTTGTTTTGATATCACACGAGGTAATCTAATGAAACCCTTCACAACATTCGCTGTTATCGCAGTTTCATTATTGGCCATAACCAGCTGCAAACCAAAACTGGATGTCCCCACACAAAATCCCACTGTGCAAGATGATGCATCAACGCCGAATAGCCAACTAAATGCAAATGCATCCACAGCCAGTGAATCACAGGCTCAAGTCGATGAACCACAACAAGAGCCATCGGTCGCACAAAATCCATCGGATGAAATGAATGCTCAAGCAAAAGAGGCACTTCCATCTGAGTCAATGGAAATCAAAGAATACGTCGATATTGCTGACTGGTGCCGTCCGGGGATGACAGAACCCATTACCGCACAGGAATGGGCAAAGGCCAATAACGCATTCGGGCTCAAGTTTTTGCGCGAAACCACAGGCAACACTGTCTTTTCGCCCTATTCCATCGAACGCGCACTCGGCATGACGCTCGACGGCGCATGTGGCACGACAGCCAGCGAGATGCTCGCGGCATTGGAAATGCCCAATGCAAAGCGATTGAGTTTAGCCGGACGCGATGTCGATGACGCAATGAAATCCGTTAATAAAAACACGATGCTCGAAATCGACAATGCGCTCTGGCCCGACAAGTCATTAACCCTTCCCAAAGACTTCCTTGCCAGAATCAGCACAGGCTATCGAAATAAGACCGTTGTTTTAGATTATCGCGCAAATCCCGAAAAAGCACGCGTCACGATCAATGATGATATCGCTAAAACCACACACGACAAAATTACAGATTTAATTCCACCGGGGAGTATTAGTAATAATACAAGACTTGTTCTTACGAATGCGGTGTATTTTAAATCCAAGTGGAAACATCCGTTTGATAAAAATGATACCCAAACAGAGAAATTCTACAATTCAACAAAACAAATAAAAACAAAGATTATGCATCAGACTGGAGAGGAATCGAGAGTCTGTCTTGCAAAGGATTATGCCATTTATGATTTGCCCTTTAAATCATCAGCTGAAAAAGGTAAGAAAGGTGCTTATGTGATGCGAATCGTTTTGCCCACGATTAATAAATCGCATCCGATGAATGAGCGCATGACATTGCTCGAAAGCGTCGAAAAACAATTATCGGGTGATATTGTCTCGAATTGTCATTATGAAGCTTTCGATCATGTGTATGTAGCTATGCCAAAGTTCAAATTGACACCAGATGCGATTTTTATTGCCAAAATATTACAATCTATGGGTATGCGTAAGGCTTATTCTGAGGACGCTGAGTTTTATGCGATGCCGAATAAGACGCCGCAACCCTCTGATCCCAGTTCATATCTTAAGATTGATGATGTACTGCATAAAGCATTTATCGAAATAGATGAAAAAGGTGCTGAAGCTGCTGCTGCAACGGCTGTAAGCATGGGACCTAAGGCTGCAGCAATAAAAGAATATAAAGACTATTATTTTACGGCTGACCATCCGTTTATTTATATGATTATCGAACAATCGACGGGAGCGGCGATCTTTATGGGGCGCGTGACGGATTTGTAGATCGTTGATAAAATCGTGAATGTATCATCAAGATTGGAATTAATCACGCACGCGTTCTGGAGATGCGAATTTTGGATAAGGAATTTGATATGAATTCATTATTTACAGAAATCGATCAATTAAAAGACTCACTGAATAAATGCCGCCCATTGACAGAGGGGGAAGTGGCGCGTCTGAGGGAATATCGAACCGAGATTGGATGATTTACTAAAAAAATATACAAATGAATACGCGTTATTACACATTGTCGAACGGATTGCACGATTTCATATGGAATTTGAGGAAATCCATCCGTTTATCGACGGCAATGGACGCACCGGGCGTCTTTTGATGAACCTGGATTTGATACAGCACGGCTATCCGCCTATCGATGTCAAATATACAGACCGCGTGCGATATTATGATGCGTTTGACCATTATTACCGGGATGGACAAATCAATGGAATGATAGATTTGATTGGCGGATATCTGCGCGACAGACTGAAGATGTATGTCGGGATATTGGAGGATAAATAGCATGACTGCAAAACCATTAAAACCGTATTCGAAATACAAAGATAGCAAGCTCTGTTAATTGAAGTGAAGATGAAAGACGGATGGCCACAGTTGCCATTCTGTCATTTTCGATGAGGTAAACCCTGAGGTCTCATATAATTTTAGATGCGCAGAATAATACGACGATGATCATGAGCTGCAGACTGGTGCGAAAAGCACCCTTTATGGGTCGCGTAACGGATTTGTAGAACGTAAACGACGCGCCCTGCGTATCGCGCAGCGATAGCCGGGCGTAAAGGCGCGTATTTGCTGATAGAGACGTGCGGTCAGCACGTCTCTCAGCAAATAGCGCCGAAAGCCGTGCGTATCGAAGAGTGCACGGCAATAAAATTAATGTGCGCCATCGGATGGATGGTTATATATCATCCGCAAAAATCCCATAAATATAATAATCGCACCATGTGTTGACCATTTTGCCCTGGCGGATCAAGCCTTCCCGCGTATAGCCGCATTTTTCGAGCATGCGCCAGGAAGCAATGTTACGAACATCAACCTACGCCTGGAGACGTCTGAGCTCCGTGTGTTCAAAGCAAAAGCGCGTTATGGCACTGAGTGCTTCTGTTCCATAGCCTTTTCCTTGAAGTGAAGATGCAAGACGGATGGCTACGGTTGCCATTCTGTCGTTCTCGATGAGGTAAACCCAAAGCTCGCCAATAATTTTTGCAGAGCTGTTTTCTTCTATGCCCAGGTGAAAGCTTTTGGTGGCCTTTTCCGCTTTTTCAAAGAGCAGTTCCGGCCTTTTGTCTGTTTTTCCAGGGTCCTTCCCCCAATATTTATAAATCGATTTATCGGGCATCCATTCATATAATGCCGGGATATCTTTGGCACACATCGGACGTATACAAAGTCGTTCTGTATGAATCACCGGTTTGTGATTGATATAATCTGCGAGTGACATGGATGTTCTCCTCTAAAAATTGAATTCCGCTTCCCAGTCAAATTCTGCGCTTTCTTCATAGGATTTGGGCCAATGACTGCACCATGCGGGTGAAGATGAATGCTCAATTCTATCGATACTTGGCGTATACGGTTTGAGATCGAGAACCAAACTTCCCGGAAATGCATCGATATAATATAAACCAATCGTTCCCGATGCCTCATGAATATATGCGATGTTCGCATTGGACACCGCAATGGGATTTGGCCGCTCTGGCGAACGGAGCGCAAAAACACCAATTTCTTCCGGACCTTTGGTATAGGGCTTCTTTTCGACAAGTGTGGCGCGGTCTTTGGGATTGTCACATTTGTCCATCCACCAGAGAATTTGGACGTGACTGTAGCCCGAAAGTCCCTTCAGGCCGGCTCGATATGCCGGTTCCAGGACGATCTTGAGTTCATCATTTTTAGCGATAATTTTACCAATAGGATACATCTTAATCTCGTTCATGCTCCTTACTCTCATCTAAATCACAGACTGAGTACTCGCCCATCGGGTACTCTGATGCGCGTCGTTGTATTAAGTATCAGCGATACTTCAACTGTTATTTTGAAGAGGGGGCTGTTTTTGGTTAAATGCGCGATTTCTGATAGGATAGGCATTATATGACGTGGCGCAGGCAATCGACCTTTGGTCGATAAGCCACGCGCATCGGGCTATCTCGCCAGAGAGACGTGTCACAACACGTCTCTACTGGCTCGATACGCCCACTTGCCGCCCACTATTTACGCAAGCGCAAATACGCGGGCGGCTCCATATTATTATAGGTTGCGAAGAACACACGAAATGAAGCGCATCTGGCTATTTGGCGGAAGGACATCCATGATGACAAAGAAAACAAAGATTCTACTGGTCATTCCCATCATCCTCTTATGTCTGATTCTGCCAGGACTTTATAATGCTTTGAAGATCGTTCCCT
>JAFOHE010000171.1 GCA_017421975.1 Pseudomonadota bacterium | reverse complement strand
GGCGTTGCCGGGGGCTACTCGCCCAAAGCCCTACGGGCTTTATATAATGCGTTATCTACAAACTTTGCGTGTATAGAAAAAACATACGAACAACTGGACTTGCATATTTCCACATCGTCATGTTTAGCTTGAGAATCCAGGATTATTCGCAAAAATATAACTCTTTGGCGGGCGGGACGCCCGCATCCCCAGTTATAGTCACATTACTACCGTCCGCAACAATAAAACCCTATTCCTCTACATCCACCACATCCTGCGCCACCTCTTTGGCCGTCTTTTTCGAAGATTTACGCTGTTTGAGTGCGGTTTTTTTGGATTGGATGCGCATGTTCGTTTCGGCGATGAGCGTTTCGAGTTCATCCGACGGGGAAACGATGGCAAGGCCGTTGCCGCTTCGGCGATTAAGACCATGATACCACCATCATGATCGAGTGAAACTGGCGGTACTCTACCATGAGTGATGCTTGGATTGGTGAAAAATGTACTCAAGTGTTTTTGTTTGTGTCTTTGGGTGTCAGAATAAGTTCCAAGTCATTTGAATTGTCATTCGTGGTTGTCGGATATGAACTTTAAGCAGTTCGAGTTGGCATCCGTGGTTGTCGGATATGAACTCTAAGCGGTTCGAGTTGTCATCCGTGGTTGTCGGATGCGAACTCTAAGCGGTTTAAGCTGGTATTCGTGGTTGTCGGATGCGAACTTCAGGTGATTAAGGTTCACAACAACCTCATTGGCAAACCCATTGTAAAACGCCGCGTATCGCAAAGCGATAGCGGCGAAAGCGCAGGCCGTATGCCGCAGGCATAGGCCGAAGCCGTGGTCGTATGCCGCAGGCATAGACCACGAAAACAAAAAATTTACCCTTTGCTGAGCAGGGTATGAATTTGCGCATGTGCGCGATAATAGTTTGCGCTTTGAGAGGGGTGTATTTCGTAGGCGTCAAGATGTGGTTTTGCGTCAGGGGTCGTGATGTTGAGATCACGCATGAGGGCAATCGCCGTGCCGATGGCGGCAAGGGTTGCGTAATTCACATCGGGCGTAATGACGGTCGTTTCGAGGATATCGCTAAGGATTTGTGCACACGAAATGTCCCATGGCGGTTCAAAGGCAGCACGGATGGGGCCCAAACCATCGAGATGTGTCATTTCGCGCCAGGCCCGAATTGCGTAAGCCTGAGATTCGAAGGTGGCTCTAAAAAAATGCGCAGGCGTATGTGCGGGTTGGATGCCGGCGATTTGAATGGCATCGTTGGCGGGCCAGATGTGCAATCCGGCGCTGCCGAGTGGGGCCAGCGTGAGCAGGTCTTCAGCGAATCGTGGGGGCGTCTGACTGAGTTGCGTGAACAGCTCGCGCGTTTGCTGTTCAGCGAGGCGCAGCGGATAGGTGCGATAAGAAGGCGACGTCATGCCGTAGGCGAGGTCGTTTCTTCGGGCACCGTATTCGGCTTCGAGCGGAAGGATGTTTGAGAGATAGCGCGTCCATTCATCGCGGGTCAGCGCATGGGTGTCATCGTCGGGCGTTGAGTTTTTGATGTCGGTGTCTGTTTTTGCATCTTGTATTGAGATTTCGTAAGCGGCACAAGCCGAATGTGAAGCAGTCCAATGTGCGGATGTTTGCCAACCGAAGACACAGGACCAACTGAGTGGATCAGCGGCGCACGCGTAGGCGGCGGCGGCGGTTGCCGTCCCCGTGTGAAAGATGGGAATACCGACGAGTTTGTGTCTCCATGCCTCAAGGATGGCAGCGTCTCTGGGAAGGGGTTCGACTTCGGAAACCATGGCCACGGCGTAGCCGGCACGCGTTCTGGCGACGCTATTTTGGGCGTTGACGCCCAGGGCGCGGAAATACATTTCGCGTAATTCGTGGTAAGCCCATGGATAGGCATCGGGCGTGCCAAGGGGCACCATAGCGTCGAGATGTGCGCCTGTGAGTGCGCGTATGAGGCAACCAGCGGCAGTTGATAAGCCAATGTCGTCTGGCCATGTTGTCGGCGAAATGTTTTGAAGGCGGCGCATGAGGCTGTTGCGATAGACGGCGAAGAGCGTGGGATCGTCAGCGAAGCACTCAGGCACATCGCGTCTGGGCATTGGCGTTGGCGTTTCGAGATAAATCGGGCTCATGAGTTGTCCGTATTTATCGACAAAACCGGCTGTTGTGCAAGCACTCAGGCAGATTGCCAATGGGGGATCGGCATTTTGGCCAAGTTGTTCAAAGAGTGTGTTGAGCGTGTTGTAGAAGGTTTGGGTCGTTGTGAGCGCGATGGGATCAGTGGGAGCCCAGGGTTCAAAATAGGCGCGATAATGCGCATCAAGCGACATGGCCGTTACGCCAATGCCGCTTGAAGTTATGCTAAGAGCCCAAATTTCTGCGGATGGACGATCAGTCATCGCAAACGCCGTTTGTGCAAGTTGTTCTGCATGTTTTGAAGTTGAGGAGATCATCGACATAGACGTAGTCGCCGCTTTCGTCGGCAGAGCATTTTTGCGTTATGACGACATCATTATTGAGGAGTTGGCCACAGACCGTTCTATCGGCATCACCGGCACGACACGTTGTGCGGCATTCGGCGACTTCATCGAAGGTTGTACATTTTTCGTAAGTATAACATTTTTCGCCTGCGATGATGGATGAAGTATTGCCTGAAGCGTCCTCGACATCGCGACATTCGACGAGCATGGAGGGATTGAGGCAATAATTTTTTTGTTCGCTTTTATCGCAGGATTCGCCGACATTGGGAATTTCTTCAGTGTAATCGACACATTCGCCTTGAGCGCAAGCGATATCGCAGACTTTGTAATCGTAACCGGAGTCTAAGCCGAGTTGTCCGTCGCCGAGATCAAGACAAGTGTATGTCATGGCATAGACGGTATCGCCATAGGATCCGCAGACGTGTGTTTTTGCGTCCTCGACGGTGCATGGGTCGTAGCAACCTGCGACTTTGACGCCAGGGATGCCATCGGCATCGGAGACGGCGCAGATCATGCCGAGTTTTTTGCAACCCTGAGCGAAATCCTCGTCAACGGGGTCGAGGTAACCTTTGCTATTGCATTGCACGGGGATGTCATCGTTATAACAGAACGTCGTTTGATTATTGGTATCGGAGGTATTGCATTTGTCACCGATTGAAAGTTTTTCGGCGCCAGTATAAGCGCGGCATGTGACGGAGATGGGATCATCGTATGAGACGTCACACAATTTTTTGCCGCAATTGGTGATGGAAATTTTGTTATTGACGCATTTGACGGTTTGATTATCGGCATTACAGAACGGAATAAAATCGTCTGTGCAAGCGGCGTCGTTGACGATGGCATCTCCGGAGAAAGCGGGCACACAAGCGGCTGTATTGCTGACAACGTTGCAGACGAAACCATCCTGACATTTTTCGCCGGAAGCCGTTCCATCGATACAATTTTGGGTATAGCGTTTATCAGCGGAGCATGCGCTACCAGACCAAGTGCATGTATCGTGTTTATTTGCGGAGAGACATTCGCCGTCGACGCACATTTCGTCGTCGTTGCAAGCGACGGCGGTTGCTTTGCCACCGGAGCAGACGAGTTTTTCGTTTGGCGTACGGCATGTTTTGGGGAAAGAGGCTTCATCGCAGGTATCGTCAATGCACTGGGCATTTTGGCAGCCTAACGCACAAGGTACTTCTGTGGCCACGCCTTCGTCGGAGCAAACAATTTTGGCCAATCCATCGTAGGTACATTTTTCGGTACATGCGGGGGCACACGTTGCGCCATCGGAGCCTTCGACGCAGACTTCGCCGGTGAAACATTCATTTTCGGGTGCATAGAGCCAATGTCCTTCGGTGCAAAGCCAAACGACTTCTTCGAATTCGGCATCACAAGAGGTATAACCACTTTTGCATGTTTCACTTGTATCGTAGCAGCCGCCCAGGTCAGCGCGACAATCGAGGTCACCGCACTCAATGAGTTCGAGGAGTTCCCCTTCATAGCAATAGGAAAGCAAATCGCCGTCACAGGTGTAGGTATCTTCGATACAAGTGGCAGAATCCACAGGTTTACACATTTTTTGTGTTTCGTCACATTGCTGATTTCCGCAATTTTGAACGAGCGTCCACGTATTATTATCACATTTTTTCAGGCTATTATTATCGCATTTATAGGTGTCCTGCGTACATCCGTCGACGCACAATCCCTGATTGGCATCACATGTTTTGTTGCCGCATGCCTCAGCCATGCTCCAGGTATTATTTTCACATTTCCAGAGATTTCCGAGGATACAATCGAAGGCACCTGTTTCACAATTACACAAGCCGGTATCTGCATTGCAACCGATGGCACCGCAATCGACGGATTTTTCTTGTTGTCTTTCGCAGGAATGGCTGATGTTTCCATCGCAAAACGGTTTTTGGTTGGTGCCTGTTGCGCAATTGAGCGCATCGACAGGTTTGCAATCACCAGTTTTGTGATCACAACCATTTTGGCACGTCGAAGTGCCGAGTGTACCATTTGAATTACATACATTTTTGATCATGTCTGTTTGGCATGAAGGTGTGAATGTGGAAGGGTTACAACCTTCTGTTTGCTCATCTTTATTATTATCATCACTGCTGTCATCACCGCAGGCGTTAAGACAAAGAGAAGCAGCACAGAATGCAAATAGGTAGAGATGGCGTCGCATGAAAACTCCGATCATAAAGAGAGAAAAAAGCGCGTCTTCTCCGCATGAGGAAAAAGACGATGATTTCTTGTATAACGTGTTAAACGGGAAATTGACAGGGGGGAGACGACAAAAAAAAGCCGCGTATCGCGTAGCGATAGCGGCTTTAAGCATGGCGTATCGCGTAGCGATAGCCATGCAGCGCGTCGCCAATTTGCCGCAGGCAAATGGCGGGCGCCACCTAACAAAGATTATTCGCCCAAGACGGCCTTAACGACGTTTTCAGCTGTGATACCGAATTTTACGTAGAGCTGTTCGGCGGGAGCGGAAGCGCCATAGGAATTCATGCCGATGAATTTGCCTTCATCGCCGATGAAGCGTTCCCACGAGAGTTCGCAAGCGGCTTCGACGGCGACGCGATTTTTGACGGATTTTGGCAAAACGGCCTCACGATACTCAGAGGATTGTTCGAGGAAGAGACGGTGGCAGGGCATAGAGACGACGCGCCCGCGTTTACCTTTTTCTTTGAGGGTATGATAAGCGTCGATGGCGATATCGACTTCGGAGCCGGAGGCGAGGATGATATATTCGGGATTATCGTCGCCGATGAGGACGTAACCGCCTTTTGCGAGGCCGGAAGCTTTGGCATAGACGTTACGATCGAGCGTATTGCAATTTTGTCTGGAGAGCGCGAGTCCGACGGGTCGTTTTGAAGCGATGGCTATTTTGAACGCTTCGATGGTTTCGTTTGCATCGTTGGGTCGAATGAAGAGGAAGTCTGGAATTGCGCGGAAGGAAGCGAAGTGTTCGATGGGTTGATGTGTGGGGCCGTCTTCTCCGACGCCAATGGAATCGTGGGTCCAGATCCAGAATGCGTGAGCGCCTTCCAAAGCGCCTAATCGAATACAATGTCTCATATAATCGCTGAAGACGAGGAAAGTGGCGCCGTATGGGATGAGTCCGCCGTAGAGGGCCATGGCATTGACGATGGAGGCCATGGCGAATTCGCGGATACCGAAGAAGAGGTTTCTTCCGGCGCGATTGTCACGTTGGTAGTCGCCACTCCCTTTAACGTATGTTTTGTTGGATTCGTGGAGGTCAGCGGAACCGCCCATGAGTTCGGGCAAATGCGCGTGTAGCGCGGCGAGGACTTTACCGCCGGCAGCGCGTGTGGCCATGGCTTTTCCGGCTTCAAATTCGGGGATATCATCCCAACCGGCGGGCAATTCGCCTTTTTGTCTTCTTTCAAATTCGTCAGCGAGCTCAGGGTATGCGGCACGGTAAGCCTCGAAAGCCTTACACCAAGCATTATATTCGTCATTATGTTTTGCGACGCGCGTTTTTCGATCCTGATCGACGCGATCCGGGACAAAGAACTTGGCATCTTCCGGCCAACCGTAAGCGGCCTTTGTGAGTTTGATTTCTTCGTCGCCGAGAGGGGAACCGTGGACTTTAGAAGTATCCTGCATGTGCGGGGAACCGAAGCCGATATGGTTTTTGACCATAATGAGCGTTGGTTTTTGATCTTGAGCTTTTGCAGCCTTGATGGCGTTATCGATGGCGGCGAGATCGGTGCCATCATTGACCTCAATGACGTTCCAATTTTGTGCTTCGAAGCGTTTGTGGACGTCTTCGGTGAAGGCGATAGCGGTTGTACCGTCGATGGTAATGCCGTTGTTATCGTAGAGGACGATGAGTTTGGAGAGACCCCAGTGGCCGGCGAGAGAGCAGGCTTCAGCGGAGATACCTTCCATGAGACAGCCGTCACCACAAATGGCGTATGTGTAATGATTGACGATTTCGTGTCCCGGTTTATTGAAGTGAGCGGCCATGTGCGTTTCGGCCATAGCGAAACCGACGGCGTTTGCGATACCTTGGCCGAGAGGTCCTGTGGTTGTATCGATGCCGGGGGTCATGTGATTTTCGGGGTGACCGGGCGTAATGCTTCCCATTTTTCGGAAGTTTTTGAGATCATCGAGGGAGACGTCAAAGCCATTGAGGTGGAGAAGAGCGTAAAGCAGGGTGCTGGCGTGACCATTGGACAGGACAAAGCGATCTCGGTTTGCCCATTTGGGATGTGCGGGACAAACGTGCATGTGATGTGCCCAGAGGATATGCGCCATCGCAGCACATCCCATGGGTGCGCCTGGATGTCCGGATTTTGCAGCCTGAACCATATCCATAGCGAGCGTTCGGATCGTACAAATGTTAAGGTTGTCGAGTTCCATGCCAGCGAGCGCGGCATTCCATTCTTTTGTCATAAAAAACTCCCTGCTTTATTCCGAATCCATATTCGGAGCGTTGGATAATCGTATTGGCCGCAAGAAGGAGATACGGCCAAGATAAAGATAAGAAAATCCCATAAGCAAAAACGCGCTCGAACAGGAGCGCGCTTTTTTCGTGTTAGAGGCCGTCTTTATTTCTGAGGCCGATGGGCAATGTTCCGCCGTCGGGCATTCTGAAGCCATAGGCAGCGATATCGAAAGCGCCCGTGACATAACTTGAAGGCATGGCCTGCACGACAGCGATGGTGCCGGAACCGCTTGCGCTGATATCGATGTAATGATGTTCGTTGTTATGGGCGAGGATGCAACGGAACCCCGTTTTATTTTCGGTGACACCGAGGAGTTGGAAATTTCCGAATTTCTTTTTTGTCTGATAAGCGGCCTGAAAGTCCTTCAGTACCTGATCGTAAGCGACATCGAATCGCACGATATGGGTCATGTTATAGGATTCACCGTTTACTTCGAAGGAAACGACTTCATAAGGCCATTCGATGAAAGACTTTGAGATATCGCTCAAATCATAGGGTCGATCGGCCCAAGCGGCATTCGTCGTCACAGCAGATAATCCAATGGCGCATAATGCACACAGAACAGCCGTCAACAGAACAGATTTAATTTTCATGCATTTCTCCGTGCTAAGAAGCAGCCTTACGCGGGAACTCCGGAACGAGAGCTCCAATCGGGATTAGAAAATGGAATATTTTCGTTCAACGCCCATTTGAACGATGATGGTATCTACGATTGCACGTTCGAGAATATTCGTTTGAGCAGCTTCTTTTGAGCGAGCTTCAAAATTCTTTTTGCTTTCTTCGAGACTGTCTTTGAGAGCTTCGAAAAAGTTATCCTGTTCAAGAGCAGCAACGATTTTATCTTTATTATAGACCTGGATATCGGACGCTGTCGCGCGTGCGAGTCGTTCACAACGTTTCTGATCAAAAGCCATTTGAACACTCCTTAATTGTTGGAGGACATTAAGATTTCAGCGTGTATCCCCGATGCATACGCATCAAAAATAGCACCTAATCCTATCATAACACAAAGCGTTTATATGTATCGCAAGAAGGACGAATTTATGTTCAATTTTTGTAACGATTTACATGTGTCCAATCCGCCACGCATTCAGCGCTCTTCCAAGGGCACTGTGGTTGAGGTATTCCCATTAGGGGAGGGAGGATGAAACCGTCTCATCAGGCAGAAACGTTGGTTGAGCGACTTTAGGTATGTCATTTTCCCCAGGGGAGAATCGTTAGAGTCTCAGAGATATTTGGTATCTTCGAGATCCTTAATTTCAGACAACATCTTGAGATAAGCCTGGTATCTGAACTGAGCGAGTTCATCGGCGTCAAGCGCAGCGCGTACTGCACAACCGGGTTCATGCGTGTGGCTGCATGGTTGAAAACGGCATTGTGCAGCGAATGGGGTGAATTCGGGAAAACATGCGGAGAGTTCATTGGAAGGGATACCGACGATGCCGAATTCGCGTACGCCGGGTGTATCAATGACAAAACCGCCGTCTTCGAATGCAAGCAACCGCGATGCTGTCGTTGTATGGCAACCGCGGTGGCTTTGGATACTGAGTTCACCCGTCGCGAGGTTTACGCCAGGAAAAAGTACGTTCATAATGGAAGACTTTCCGACACCACTATGTCCCAGAAATGCCGATCGTCGTCGGGAAAGAATAGCCTTGAGTTCGTCGGTGCCCAATCCCTGCTTCGCGCTTACTTTGAGGCATTTATAGCCCAAGGCTTCGTAGAGCTGAACGTAGAGCGCATCAAGTTCCTCAGCCAATTCCCATTTATTGATGACAATGAGGGGTTCAAGTCCCCAATGGTGAGCGCAGACGAGGTAACGGTCGATGAGCCCGGGTTTCAACGGTGGCATGCAGACGCTCGTAACGACGACGAGTGTATTGAGATTTGCGACGAGGGAGCGTGCTCGACGTCCGCCTGGTTCAAGGCGTTCGACGAGGCTCGTTCGCTCATCAATGCCTTCAATCACGCCTTGATAATCGCGTCCTTGAACGACTTCTGAATGAATCTGAACGGTCACGACATCACCGCAGACGGGTTTTCCGGCTTTAAATCGCTTTCCTTTGATGATGGAACATGCGTACGTTTTTTCGGTCATAATTGTGTCATCTTTGAGCAGACAGACGAACACAACAGGCCCCAGGACTTCGACGACGACCGCTTTTTGGACGGGCATATCTTTGAGTTCCGACATTCTTTGACTCTACAAATCTTGTTTTCTGTAAATTTCTTTTGCCTTTGTGCCGAACCAGGTTCCGCCGCCAGTATAATTGTCAGCATATCCCCATTCACCTTTGCACTCAGTCTCATCTTCACTTTCGTTGATGGTAATGACGAGGTAGCCGTGTCCGGAGACATCGCGTCGACCGACCTGAAAATCCCCAGGCTGAATCCATGAGAACTTCATGACGCCACCTTCGACTTTGCCGGTGATTTCGCCGCCTGTTTTGTAACTGAAGGTTCCGTTGACAGTTCCGTCGGCTTTCTGTGTCAGTTTCATGTCACCGAAATTTGTTCGCCACAATCCTGAGAAGGATTCTCCATCGGGCATGGCAGCGACAGGGATATTCGCACCACTCGAAGCACAACCACTGAGGCAGCCTATTCCAAGAAAGCATGCCGTTAAAAGCATCATGCATAATTTGATGAACTGCATAATTTCTCCTCTTCAAACTGTCCAAATATGGACATTCATAGGCGTGTACATAACACGTTTTTGAGAGAGTCTCCCGCTTTTTTGAAAACAAATCGCAAAAGCGTGCGCATTTACTTGCGTTTTAAGCAGCATTTGCGGCATATTGCCTGATCGAGTTTTTCTGGATTTTGCGTTTTACCAGAACGGAAGAACGTTTTTC
The DNA here is from genome assembly GCA_017421975.1 of Pseudomonadota bacterium. Taxonomy (GTDB): domain Bacteria; phylum Myxococcota_A; class Bradymonadia; order UBA4248; family UBA4248; genus RGIG464. The sequence goes on along the minus strand of JAFOHE010000171.1, from coordinate 11,998 downwards.
ATCATTCATTTATCATTAAATTGGAGATACTTTTGGAATGGGACTCCAGGGATTTCGTGACAGTAAGCAGTCTTGGCTGATTTATATTGTTTTTGCATTTATCATCATCGTTTTTATCTTCATGTTCGGTGCGCCAAGTACTGAAATGTTTGGCGCGACAAACAATGCGACCATCGCCAAGATCAATGCGCATGAAATTGATTATGACCAGATGCGCAACATCATTCTTCGTCATTATGATGATCGTATTTTCCATGAAGAAGCATTGATACCGACAACGCGTCAGATGACGAGCAATCTTGCTTTGATCTACCTTCTTGCCGACGATGCGCGTGCGAATGGTCTACGCGTGAGCGATGATGATTGGGATACGTATATGACGAACTGGGAAGCGGGTAATGAAGATGTGCGCGGTTTCCTCGATCGTGGCAACAATTTTTCCCCCGACCGCTTTCAGAATGTTATCCGCGGTCAAGGTTACTCGCCTCGTGCTTACCGCGAATATAAAGAAAATGAGCTTCTTGCACGCAGATACCTCGCCATTATGGAGAACAGTATCTTTGTTAGTGAAGAATCTGCATGGAACATGTTTGCCGAAATGTCGCTCATGGCATCCATCGAAGTTATCAAGCTTTCGCCCATGGCCGTTAAAAAGACGATTGTTCCCGTGACTGAAAGCGATATTGATGCTTACCTTGCGACAAATCTGGTGGACGTCCAAAAATATTATGATGAGCACATTGGGCTCTACACGACGCCGGAACAGCTTAAACTTCAGCAGATCACCATTCAGACGGATTATTCAAAACTGACAAACGTCGGTGCCAAAACCGTAAAAACACTCACTTCAAAGGAGCGTTATACGATTGCACGCCATCAGGTCGTCGATGTCAAACTTGACTTCAATCAGGCTTATGCCGACTACGATGAAGCACAGACAAAAACCGAAAATGGCGTCACGGAGCTTTTGTCGATAGACAGTCTTTCTCCCGAATATGCTGCGCTATTTAATGGTGTTGGCGTCGGCGAAATCGCCTCTGGTGAGCTTAAAGATCGCTATGTCATTGCAAAAGTTCTTGAACGCATTGACGAAGTCGTCGCGCCTATAGATACGGTTAAACGCGATATTGCGCGTAAGCTTCTTGAAGACAGCCGAATTGAAGCCAAAACGAATATGGCTACGGCTGCTATCCTTGAAAAGCTTAAATCGGGTGCTTCCCTTCAGGAGGCTCTTGATCAATCCCTTTATAGCGATATCCTTGCCGAAGTCCCGAAACCTGTCGTTGCGGTCGCAGAACCTGAGCCCACGACGGATGATGCAACTGCTGATGCAGCATCGAACACTGATGCAACTGCTGATGCAGCATCGAACACTGATGCAACTGCTGATACTGCGGACGATACTGCTCAAATCGCTGCAAACGCGCCACAGCAAAACGCCATTGTCGTACCGACTTCCGAGCGTATTCAGGTCATCACGCTTCCACGCGCTAAAATTGGCGCAAGCACGTTTGATATCTTTACGTCTATGTTATCTGGAAGTGCCAGTTATGCGCTTTCTATCGACGGTATTGGCGAAAGTGACGAACTCGTGCGCGATATCCGAAATGCTGACGCCGGTACGACGCTCAATAAAGCATACGTTGTCAATGGCAATACTTTCTTTGTGCGCGTCGTCTCAAAACCGGAACCGGATAGAGCTACCTTCGATACACAAAAAGATCAGATCGTCCAGTTTCTTAAACAACTCAAGACGGTTCAGCTTATCGGTAACGTCGAAGATATTTTGAATCTTCGTACGAGTGCTTCGTCTCCACGCGGTCTGTGGCTCGAACAACGTCTCAGACAGGCGGAAGTCAGTCAGGAATTTGTCATCAACGAGAAGTTTTTTGACAACAAAGCGCGCGAAATCGCTGCAAGTAAAGCTAGACAACAGAAAGACAATTAATCTGGTCGGAAGGCTTCATGTTCCATAAAAAGACTCGATCCATCTTGGTTCTGGTTGCTGCTTTTTTGACGACATCGTGCGATGATACCATCATTCAGGCGTTCGAAGGCAGTTGTTCAAATTGCGGTTCACGCTATTGCTGCAATGGCCAATGTACCGATATTCTTAGCGATGTAAACGCCTGCGGTTCGTGTGAAATTGTCTGTAAGGAAGGTCAACTTTGCCAAAATGGTCGCTGTAAAACGCCCGCAGGCTCTGCATGCGACAAGGGATGCGGAGATAATGCCTGCTGTGGCGATACGTGTGTCGATCTATGGAACGATTCCGCACATTGTGGTTCATGCGATGAAGCGTGTGTTACAGGTCAAATTTGCCAAAACGGACATTGCACGACCAAGTGTCTGTGTGGAGAAGGTGAAGTCTGTGACGCCAACGGCGCCTGTGTCCCATCATGTGGTGGCGAAGCTTGCGCAAAAGATGCCCTCTGCTGCAACGAATCCTGCGTTTCCCGCAATGCCAAAGATCATTGCGGTACTTGTGAAAATGCCTGTTCCGGTGAAACACCAGTTTGCTTTGACGGTACGTGTGTCGCCCAATGTAACGACACGCCGACGATGATGGCATGTCAGGGCGAATGTGTCGATACAGCTTCGGATGACCACAACTGTGGTGAATGTGGTCATGTTTGTGAACCAGGCACGACGTGCCAACAAAGCGAATGTGTGTGTCGGCCCAGGACGTGTAACGATCTCATGTATAACTGCGGTACGACAGATGATGGCTGCGGAAATACCCTCGATTGTGGCACTTGCTCAACCGGCGAAACGTGCAATGCGCATCAGTGTGGATGCGTGCCTCAAACTTGTGCGTCTTTGGGTAAAAACTGCGGTACGATTGATGACGGTTGCGGAAAGACGCTTAACTGCGGCAGTTGCGCAGCCGACCAGGTTTGTACGAACAACACGTGCGGATGTCAGCCACACACGTGTGCATCACTCGGCTATAATTGTGGTACGCTCGACGATGGCTGCGGAAAGACGCTCAACTGTGGTAGCTGTTCCGGTGATCAAACTTGTACCGCAAACGTCTGTCGAACGTCATGCACGCCGACGACGTGTGCCGCCCAAGGCAAAAACTGCGGCACGATCAGCGATGGTTGTGGTGGTGCACTCAATTGTGGCACGTGTGCGAGTCCGCAAACGTGCCAGGCCAATCTCTGCCAATGTACGCCGACGACGTGTGCTGTCCAAGGCAAAAACTGCGGTACGATCAGCGATGGTTGCGGTGGTTCGCTCAATTGTGGCAGTTGCAGCTCCGGTCAGACATGTACCGCTGGCAAATGTATCACGACAGCGCTCGCCTATCCAAAGCGCAAAAGTATCAAAGGCATACAGCCAGATTTCCAGGATCCCAATCAGATCATCGGCAACGAAGGTGCCGGTGTGGCCGTGAATTTTGTCTGGGAATTCTGGCAGCCATCCCAAAGCGGCACATGTGCTGCCGGTCAGGTACTCTATGATGGTTATTGCTTTACCATCAACAGCGGGCAGACAGCCTCCGTCGCTCAGGCCGTCAAGACCTACAGTGATGCTGGCCTCGTCGTCACGGCCGTCGTTTACGGACCACCTGCGTGGGCTCGCGTATCCTGTGATACGAGCCTCGTCGCAGCCCCCTATTTCTGTACCCCCACTGAAGAAGGTGCCAGGCATTACGGGCGTTTCGCCGGCTTTATTGCCCATTATTTTAACGGCCTCAACGGCCATGGGCGCGTCGCTGATTTTGTCATACACAACGAAGTCAACGCCTCGGAATGGTTCAACTACGGTTGCAAAAAGGGAACGTGCAACGTCAGCACATGGGCCAATGTCTATGCCCAGAGCTACAATGCCGCTTATGATGCCATTATCAAAGAACAGCCAAATGCCAAAGTCCTGATATCGTTCGAACATCATTTTGGCAAAACATACGATTCCATGCTTTCAAATGCGCGCCCCGTCGTGAGTGCAGAGACATTTTTAAGCTACCTCATTCCCAAAGTGGGCAGTCGCGACTGGCGCATTGCCTGGCACGCCTATCCGCCTGATCTCCTTAAACCGGCCTTCGGTGCCAACGATTATCCGCGTATCACGTTTGGCAATATCGGTGTCCTCGCCGGTTGGCTACGCCAAAATTATCCGAGCGATCCGCACGCATGGGAAATCCAGCTGACCGAAAATGGCATCAATGGCACTGCCTCGCTTCGCACAACACAGGCCACACAGCTTTGTCAGGCTTTCCGAAACGTCAATGGCACGCCTGGTGTCGAAAGCTTCATCTATCACCGCCTCATGGATCACAGCGTCGAAACGGCTTCCGGTCTTGCACTCGGCCTTTGGGGCGAAAAAGGTGCCGAAGACATGAAACCCGCCTGGAGCGTCTGGGCGCTCGCCAACCGCAACGTCGGTGGCGGCTACCCCTCATGTGGCTTCGAATATCTGCCCTACATTACGCTGACAAGCGGTTACAATAGCACAACCAAAATGCACTACCTCACGACGCGTCAGCTTCCGCCAGGCTTCACTGCGCAAAAACAATGGAAAATTCTGCGCGAAGAACAGAGTAAAACAAAACTCTACTTCGAATGTCGCGTCGGCGGTTCGTCAGGCAATCACGCCATGCCGTCGGCAGCCTCAAATTGCGAAGGCCAGTTCAATATGGGACCCCTGGGGTATTTCCATATGGAGCAGATCAGCGGTTCTGTACCGCTCTATCGGTGCTACAATCCGACGACCGGCGATCACTTCGTCGCGCAAACTTCAGCGTGCGACGGTCAAAAAATGGAATCGCTCATCGGTTACGTCATGCCACTTTGATGCGGATAGGATGTTTTTTGCGCCGCTATTGTCCCCGTTGGGGCCAATACGCTTGCGCAAAGCCGCTATGCCAAAGGCATACGCGGCTTTTATAATTTTGTCGCGCCGCTATTGTCCCCGTTGGGGCCAATACGCTTGCGCAAAGCCGCTATGCCAAAGGCATACGCGGCTTTTTTGCGTGCGCATACCTTGATTGCAAAATGGTATTAAAAACTGAATTGATAGCCTACAGCGAGTAAATGCGTATCTGTATTGCTCGATGAGCCCATTTCTGCGGCATAACGATAATAGAATTCAAGCGAATGGTGTTTCGTGACTTCATATTCTACGCCAACCGTCGTTTTGATATCTGTCAGGGCAAAGCTATCTGCGAGATCATCGTAAAATTCGACAGAGACATAAGGCGTGACGCCGCTGTCTGGTATGGCATATTCTCCTTGAAGGCGAGAGCGCAGAATATGTTCGTTTGATGCGGCAGAGACTTTGTCGTCAAGGGCTTGGCCTGTATCGGCATCCCATTTGGATGCCGTGGCTTCCTGGCTGTGGGTCATTTGATAGCGCTCCCGAAGCGAAAGCGTAAAATCTCCAATCGGAAGAATGCCTGATACCGAAAACTGAAAACGATGGCGGGGTACCCAGTATGATGCAGTACGGTTGCCTTTATCAGACGTGTGTTCTGCGTGATAACGGCCGATAAACTCATAACCAGTGTCCACTTTAAAGTATTTGATCGGTTTATACGACACCGATGCCCCGATAGTCAGGCGGTTCAAATCCTGCGTTTTATTCTCTGTCCTCAGTTCGCCTTCCACTGAGACGCTTAATCCCTTAATGATCTTCTTTTTGACACCGGCATTGATTGATAAGCCAAAATCCTGTTCTGCTTCACGCGCCTGGGCAAACAATGGAAATATTCCGCAAAAGATAAAAATAAACAAAAAAAATAGAGACATTTTTCGCATACACATACTAAAATCCTGAATGGTAAATAGCCATGAATGATCGTGGTCAAAGAGGGCTGTTTGCCCTCGTGCATTTTTTTAGCGGATTCGAAGTGCCATGTCTATCATGGAGTTTCAAAGAAACTAAAATGGCTCTTTTTATGCGGATAAACTTCTTTCCTTGATATTACACTTCAGATACAATGTAAGAAAAGTGATTCTTATCATTAAAAAGTGATAAGTTTTATGCAAAATGTTGCAACCGTAAGGAAATTTTAGATGCAAAAAAGGTATGTGTTTCTATCATCTGTCATCTGTTCCGCATTATTGGCCGCTTGCGCGACGACTTCAGGCACTTCATCGGCCGTTTCTGCGAGTTCTGCTTCGCCTTCAAAAGTTGATCTTGGGCTTCCCAGGCGTGTCACGCATTTCGTTGCAGATACTTCGCCAATGCCAGCGGTAGACCTTTGGCTCTCCGCTGCAAAAGGTGGCAATGTCGATGCGCAGTTTGTTGCAAGTATGATGTATCGCGACGAGGTCGCTGGCGTCGAACATATTGTGAATGGCGAAAAATCGGTCGAGCAGGCAGACATTTTCAAAGAAATGATCCGTTGGTGGTTCAAGGCAGAAGAAGAATACTCCGTTTTGGCCGATCTCTCCAAGCATCCATCGCTTCAATACGAGATGTCTGTCTTTTCTGAATGTCCCAAATCTGGCGATGTCCTGACGTGGCTCAATACTGCCGCTGACCACGGCCTTCCCAATGCCGAATTCGTGCTCGGATTGATGCATTATAACGGCGTTTGCGTCGATAAGGATATCCAAAAAGGTTACGAACTCATTCAGAGAGCTGCATACCATGATCTCTCAGCCGCTCAGTTTCAACTCGGCATGGTCTACGAACTTGGCCTTCAACCCGAGACGCAGGTCGATAAAAAACGTGCCAACGCCTGGCTCACGTTGGCGGCTGAACATGGCAGTATTGATGCCAAAACGATCATGGCGATCAAGTATCTCGATGGTATGGATGTCCCCGTCGATGCGGAACGCGCCAAAGACTACATCGCAAAGAGTCATGCGAATCACTATTGGGCGCTCCTCCTGGAAGAGTGGAATTTCGGTAATTTTGATAAGATTTGTACCGTCGATTATGATAGCATCGGTATCGAAAATGTTCATGACAGCGGGTGCGGCGATGAAGATTATTATGACGATGAAGATGAAGATGGTGAATTTAATGAAGAGGATGAATTTGAATACGAAATTTCAAAACGCGCTGAAGCCTCTATCCCTTACTCGATTGATTATAATATCGCGAATCAGTGGCTTTACAAAAATGCAACGGATGCATACGATCATGCGATGATCTTGCGTGCACAGGCGATTTATAATGAAGGGTGCAAGGGAGAGATATATGACGATGAACGCAAAACAGAACAAAACAATAATGTCGTTTTGCATTTGCTCGAACAATCTGCTGCGAGCAAGCATGATTTTGCTTTCGAAGCGATGGCGCAATACTACTTTGAAGAGGATGATTCAGAGCGTGCCATGCATTACTTAGAAGAGATGGCAAAACAAAATCCTTCAAAGGAAATGTATGAACGTCTCGCGATGCTTTACAATGATTATAGTGATGACGTCTCAGTTGATGAGAATCTCTTTAGAGCCTATAAATATTATCATTTAGCTGAAATGAAGGAAGATGCATTACGCGTCGCTTTTGATATTGCAGAAAAGTTCTCTGAAGGTGAAGAAAGTGATTTGTTCTATTCAGATGAAGATTTGAAAGACCTCATTCAATATGATCCTGTTTTTACCATCGACGAAGATGATCAAAAAAATGCTCTCAAATGGTATTCCATTGCAGCGGATGGCGAGTATGTCGCCGCGTATTATGCTTTGGGTAAAATGTATGAATCTGGTATAGGAACAAAGAAAGATGTTTCTAAAGCAATTGAATTGTATAAAAAATATATAGATGATTATGATATAGATTTTGATTATAATATGTATTATGTTGATGTGACTGATCGTTATTTGAAACTTCTTAAAGGTCAGCTTTCGACGTTTGAAGATCATTCGTATCGACGATGGCAGTGGGAAGTCTGTCGGAAACTATCGAACAAGTGTGATTCTTATAAGAATATAGTTTCGCAATACCCAAAATTGGAGGGACTGCGCAATGCCGTCGATGCAGAAGTCATTAAAGAACACGACAAATCCGTCGATCAGTTCTTTATGATCAAATCGGGTCTTAAACCTTGTATTCAGGCTTCCAAAGATAACAATTACGAAAAATGTGAGTCGCTTTCAGAAGAACTTTATAAAGAATCCATTCATAAGGCTTGGCGCGGTATCGCAGCACTCTGTATTGCAAAAAACGGTCATGCTGATGAAGAATTGATTGTCCATACATTTTATGATTTGATGATCCTGAATTTTGATCGTAATTATCGCAAGTCACTCGTCTCATGGTCGCCTGTGGCTGCAAAAATCTTCAATGAAAAAGTTCTTTATTCTGACGAAACAGAGCGCCTTCTCAAGTCCTGGTATATGCGACAAATACCTTATGCTGCGAAAGCCATTTTTGATGCCGACGGGAATAACGCTAAAACATGGGAACAATGTCTTAAAGAGGCGGATCAATTTATGAAGGATTATCAGGCAGATTTTCAATATTTTGATCCATTGCGGGACATTTCTAGAAAAATATATTGAGGGTCTTGAAGAAGCTGTCAGAGATAAGACGCCAGATCAGATGAGATTTGACTTTGTTCTGAATCATAAAGATGCGAAACGCGATTAAAAATCTGTTTGTCTATAATGGCGATAGACGAGTACACAAATCAGAACTGATAACACAGATCCGATGGGCGCAACCGCGCCCATCGGTGCCAGTGTAAGCGGAAATAGAACCGTTGTGATCCATGTTCCGGGAACGCGCGTTGTTACGCTTGATACGACGTTGTGAAAAAATGCCCAGCCTGCTTTGTCATAAGCACAAAAATAGCCACTAAAACAAAAATGGATGCCTGCAAAAAGAACATCAAACGCGTAAGTCCGCAAATATTGGGTGCCATAAACGATGACTTGCGGATCTTTGGTAAAAAATGACATGAGCCATGGAGAGATAAACTGGCATAAAATGCCAATGCTCAATCCGTAAATAGCACATGTCATCATGCCATAATGTAAGGCCTTTCTTCCTCGATCGTGTAATCCAGCTCCTCGGTTTTGCGATGCCATGGCCGATACGCCCGCAAGCATGGCGGATGGTACGAGAAAAAAGAAACAGATCATCTTTTCTACGATACCTACACTCGTCGCAACCGCAAGACCGCGTGCATTCGCGATTGCAGTGATAAATAAAAATGCAATTTGTATAAATCCATCCTGGCATGCTGTCGGTATGCCGACATTGAGCAAGTTTTTAAGCGTCGAAAGCTCGAACTTTAGATGACGAAGGGATACATGAACACCCAAACGAAGGCGTGGTAATGTGATAAGTGCCAGTAAAACGACGGCAAATTGCGCGATGACTGTGGCGAGGGCAGCGCCGCTTGCGCCCATGCCAAAAGGACCAATCAATATATAATCCAAAATAATATTAAATATACCACCAAAAGCGACAAAAAGCATGGGGTGTCGCGAATCGCCGACGCCACGGCACGTCGATGCAATGACGTTGTAGGCTGCAATAAGTGGCAGACCGGCAAAACAGATTTGCGTGTACGTCACCGTTTCTTCAAACGCTTCCGGCGGTGTTTGGAGAATGGTGGCCATTGATTCCGTAAACAGAAGGCAAAACACCATCAATGCGACAGAGACCATGGCAAACAGAGAAATCGAATTACCGACGGCGAAGGATGCCTGCGTTTCGTCTTTCGCACCAAAGGCACGACCGACGAGTACCGTCGTTCCCATGGCAATGCCCGCAAGCAAAAGTGTCATCATGTGCATGATCTGGCTGCCGATCGAAATCGCTGTGATCGTCGAGGAACCATTATATCGGCCAGCAATAAACAAATCTGCAATGCCGTAAAACGTCTGTAAAAAACAAGCGATCAGATAGGGGATGGAAAATGCAATCAGTCGCTTAAAAACATTGCCTTCTGTTAAATTTGTAGCCATGAATACATGCAGTAATGATACGGGATAATTTGAAGCTGTGCACATTGCCAGCCCTGGCGGGCAACGACGAAGAAGCCCTAATCGCGTCTATGCTAGTAAACCTCGCCACTTGCAAAGTCAATTCATCTATGTGTCGAATGGATGCTCGCCATGCATGGAATGTCTCGGGTGTGTGTACGCACAAACGCTTTTGGGCATGCTCAGAAGCGCTGATGGGCAGAATCGTAGATGTTAAATTAAAAATATAACAGATGGCATATCGGGAGTTACCCTGTTCTATGTTACATTCCCGATGGCTATCGTAGTTCTCAATGTGCCAATGAGGATGGTGTTGTGTTGGAATTGAGACAGCGGGCAGTTTGGCGTGAGAGAGATTGATTATGTGTCAATAACGAAAGTGTATAAAATTTATATGAACGAATTTTTGGAATGGCAAAAAACGTGTCAGAAGTTGATAATTTCTATGCTATATCGGGTGCGCCGATTGCCTGAATGCATCGGCGTGCTACATTTTTTGCCGGTGTGTTCCGGTTTTTTGCTCAAGTTTATAGGAGAATGATTATGAGTAGCATCAAAACAACTGTCCCTTACAAAATGTACCTTGAAGAAAACGAGATGCCGGATAAATGGTATAATGTTCGTGCAGATATGCCCGTCAAACCGGCACCGCTCGTGAATCCTGCGACAGGAGAAGCGATGACAGCAGAACAGCTCGAAGGCGTATTCTGTAAGGAATTGGTCGATCAGGAGCTAGATAACGCCTCACGCTATGTAGAGATTCCGGAGCCCATCCGTGATTATTATAAAATGTATCGCCCTTCGCCGCTTGTTCGCGCTTATAAGCTCGAAGAGGCCCTCGGCACACCTGCCCATATTTATTATAAATTTGAAGGTAATAATACATCTGGTAGTCACAAACTCAATTCCGCGCTCGCTCAGGCTTATTATGCTAAAAAACAGGGGCTCGTCGGCGTGACCACAGAAACCGGTGCAGGGCAATGGGGTACGGCGCTTTCAATGGCTTGCGCTTTTGTCGGTCTTGATTGCAAAGTCTTTATGGTGAAATGCTCTTATGAGCAAAAGCCTTTTAGGCGTGAAGTCATGCGTACTTACGGCGCGAGCGTGACGCCTTCACCCTCTATGACGACAAATGTCGGGCGTGCTTTGAATGCGCGTTTCCCCAATAGTACGGGAAGCCTGGGCACAGCAATTTCGGAGGCCGTTGAAGTCGCCGTGACAACGCCTGGTTATCGTTACGTCCTCGGGTCTGTTCTCAATCAGGTGCTTTTGCATCAGTCGATTATCGGTATGGAAACCTTTGTTGCATGCCAAAAATATGGCATCGAACCCGATATGATTATCGGTTGCGCCGGTGGTGGTTCTAACCTCGGTGGCCTCATTGCGCCTTTTATGGGACAGAAGCTCCGCGGTGAAAAAGATTATCGCATCATTGCTGTGGAACCGGCGTCGTGTCCTAGTTTTACAAAGGGCGTTTATGCATACGATTTTTGTGACACAGGAAATATCTGCCCGCTCGCCAAAATGTACACGCTCGGTTCGTCATTTATTCCATCGGCGAATCACGCCGGTGGGTTGCGTTTCCATGGTATGAGCCCCATTCTTTCGCAGTTGTATCACGATGGATTTATGGAAGCACGTGCGGTTGAACAGACGGCTGTCTTTGAAGCTGCTACGCAATTTGCACGCACTGAAGGTATTTTGCCTGCACCAGAATCGAGTCATGCCATTCGTGCAGCTATTGATGAGGCGCTTGAATGTAAAAAACAAAATATCCATAAAAATATTCTCTTCGGCCTTACGGGAACGGGGTATTTTGATCTCGTGGCTTATCAACAATATAATGATGGAACCATGATCGACCGAATTCCCACCGATGAAGAGATCAAAGCGGGTATCGCTACATTACCTGTAATTAATAAATAATAGATAATATTTGTTATATGTATTAACACGCGTTTTTGCATATTACATTGACATGTAAATAAAAACGCGATGGCAGGCACGGCGTATTGGCTGAAAGCCAATAGCTGTGCCAAAACGGGCGTATTGGCATTTATCCTGGATTCTCACGCTAAACATGACGATGTTGGAAATATGCAAGT
>JAFOHE010000170.1 GCA_017421975.1 Pseudomonadota bacterium | reverse complement strand
TTTTGAGCTGCATGACGTACTCGACACAGCAGAATCATTCCTTATCAACCTAGTTAGTTTACATGATGAGTATCAATACAACGAGTTTCCTTCAGAAAATTTTGAACAAGCCTCTTTTGCACTCAAAGTTATTAGTGAACTTGGAACTTCACATGATTACATCGAGGCTAAGGAATTGTATGAGCATTGGATTTCAAATGTTACGGAACTGAAACCTATTATGTTTACGCTCTGAGAAAACTTGACCTACTGGGCAGTTACAAGTGTTACGTCAAAGTTCTATGACTTTGCGTACACCGTGAGGTTTACAAGCAGGCACCGCAGCCAACATAATCGCAGCAGCACTCGTAAGTAAAATTTTGTTTGCAAACGGGCCAAAGTACAAGGCCGTGCGCCGTGGCTGATGAATGCGATAAATGCCACGCACACGGTATTCCGCCGAACCCACACGAATCGCATCGTTCGTCAAAATGCGCGTAGGATGTTCCATCTGAATCCGTCTTTTTCGGCCAGAACGCTCGATTTCAACCGGTGTTTCCCCCACACGCTCAATAAAAATTTCGTCTTTTTCGGTATAGAGTATTGCTTCCGAAGCAAATCTGCTCAGCTTCACTTTTTCCACCGACAGAAAACTCTATCATCCAGTCATTCATTATAAATCTCCTATCACTGCTGTCCCAGAGTATGCCTCATAGAGTCGTTTATCGACTTTTGGAATTCGACTGTTTAGTTGCCATCGCTCACCTCATAAATACACCAGACCGAAAAAATATAAAACACTTTTATGGATAGATAATACTACTTACAGTTTCCTGTGAAGTATTGCATTTCTTGATCCAAATCATATCTTCCGCTCTGGAAATATCATCAGTCAGTTCCTGATAATGGCAGTATCCGTATGGATCCTTTTCATAAATCATTTGGTAATCAATAATCGTATCACCATCTTCATCATTTTGCGTAATGGTCACAATACCCGATTCGTTTTCGTCAATATATTTATCTATACCAGTAAAGGCCATCAATGCAGGATCGACGTCCCACATGCGCTGACCTGTATCACAGTCATAATTCAAATACGTTTGTTTGATAGGATTCTTTTCTATCCATGATAAATCACTAATCACTTCTTCAGGAGGATAATCGAGGTAGTCACCAGGCAGACTCGGCGAGAAATAGATAGGCACAGATTGAGGCCAATTGTCGAAGAAATCGATTGAGAAATTAATCGCTGTCTTATGACCGAAATTATATCCTGGTTTGGTATTGCCCTCCTCACCGAATTTTCCACCCATGACATAGAGAGAATGTACTTTTTTCTTCACCAATTCGACACCCGTCAGCGATGAATATTCATCAGACCCAGATTTCAACAACTGATCCAGTGAAGACACGAAGCCAATAGACATAATTTTTACCGAATGATCCGGATGTTCTGCCAATAGTTTTCGATAGAGTTTCCAGCCATCAGGCAGTGATGAATAATCATCAATACTGCGTCTGAACATCGGCTTACCATCTTCATTCTTTATATCGGCAATACCGGTATAGGGAATATACACATTGGGATCCGCCACGCCATTGCGCTCAACACCCATGGGGATGTTGCCATATCCATAATAGGTATTCATCAAGTCGGCTAGTTTGACATATTCTTCGCCCATGCGGCAGACAATACCGCCAATCAGTTCAAACTCTTTTTGATTGGCAAAATAATAAATAATTCCCAATGCAAACAGATCATCTGTCGATGAACCGATGTCTGTATCATAGATAATATATGTAGTGTTCTGAGACTCTCGTTGGGTGGAATCACCGTTATCCTCTGAACAGGCGGATAACAAAAGTCCAAAAACCAGTAAGAGAGAAAGCAACAAAGTATTAAGTCTAGCCTTCATTTTACAATGGTATGGTTTAGGGTCAAGGAAAACTACTGTCACACAAAATAGGACAGCATTCTTGCCAGTCCGAAGCGAATTCCATGCTAAAAAGAATTCGACAAATCCACCTTTTTTAAGGCAATCTCAAACCAATATGTATGATAACACAACTTCTCGTGCATTGCAATGAAATTTCGAGACATGCGTGCTATTTCAGTAACTGTTCAGCCCTATGGCGTTTCAGGCCCCACCCGCCGCTACGCGGCTCACTCTCCATTGGAGAGGGTTCTGGGTTCGCTACCGCTCACCGTTGCGCACGCTGAAAGCGTGCAAGAGTACAGCCCGGGGTGAGCCCGAAGGGCGTAACCCAGGGAACAGGCACACCACCCCATCAGCACGCTGAAAGTGTGCAACAGTATCACCATGAATTGGGGATCAGGCCGCAGAGCGGCTTCATATCTCGCAGCCAGCCTTGTCCAAACAGATGAAGGAACTTGAAGAAGAGCTCGACAAGAAGCTGTTTCGGCGTGGCAGTGCGAGCATGAACCTGACCGAAGAAGGGATGCTGTTACTCCAGCGTGCAGAAGATATCGTGGCGATGGTCAATAAGACGGTATCGGAATTCAAATCGCTCGATGATATCACGGGCGGCGATATTTATATTGGTTGCGCAAAATCGTATCAAATTCGATACATTGCCCAGGCAGTGAAATCATTTCAAACGAAATATCCCGGAGTTCGATATCATCTGATGAGCGGCAATACCGAACAGGTGGCGGAGCGATTAAATCGAGGACAGCTCGATTTCGCACTAATTTGCGAGTCGCCCGATTTATCAAAATACAATTATATCGAAATCCCTGTGCCCGACGTATGAGGCCTTGTAATCCGTAAAGACTGCAAACTCGCCAAAAAGAAAAAGATACAATATGAAGATTTGCTCGGTCTGCCCATCATTTGCTCGATACAGGCCATTTATACAGACTTTCCTCGTTGGTGTGGCGACAAAGTCGAAAAATTGAATATATTTACGACAATTAATTTATTTTATAACGGAAGTATATTTGTAAAAGAAGGTCTTGGCTATTTGCTTACATTTGATAAGCTTGCAGATATCAGTACAGAAAGTGACTTGTGTTTTAGACCGCTTGATCCAAAACTAGAGACAAAAATGTATATTATCTGGAAGAAACATCAGCAGTTTACGCCTGTTACGGCGCTATTTATGGAAGAATTGAAGTCAGTTTTAGAAAGGGAATAGGGAGGAACGCGAACCTTATGCAAACAGTACGGCAGAGACGCGCCGAACGAGCGTCTCTGCCATAAACGATAGCCTGCCATCATCCAATAAACGCCAGAAAACCGTCCACATGCTTCTGAATAGCTTTCCTCGCCTCATCATTGATAATCAATTTATCCGAACCAAAAGATTCTCCACCAAGCGCCACGCCGGTTCCTTCATCGCGAAAAAGCTCAGCCCCCATGAAGCCAAGCAATTCGGCAAGTTTTTTGCGTGCATGCACTGCGGCAGATTTGCCAGCCGCACCGCTGATGGTTGCCTTTTTGCCGCGAACCACCGTCGGCGTCGCATAATCATTGCGAACGACGGGACGCGAAAGCCAGTCGAGGACATTCTTGAGCAATCCAGGATAACTCGCATTATACTCTGGCGTGATCACCCACAGCGCATCTGCAGCTGCCACCGACACTCGCAAACGCGCAACGGCCTCTGGCGCAGGATATTCCTCATCCTGATTCAGAATGGGCACATCTGTATAATCCAGAATTGAACATTCCGCGCGCGCACCAATCATCGCAATGATTCCATTGGCGAGTTGTTTGTTAAATGAGTTTTGACGATGTGAACCCACGATAAATAGAATTTTTGCCATACCATCCTCCATAAAAATTGCGTTTCCACACTCCCCCCATAATATAAATGGTATCATATTCTTAATATGGTTTGCATGAATTATGTCGCTCGGCTATTGGCAAGAGCACGTGTCGCGACACGTGCCTACTTGCCAATACGCCTCGCCTTTCGGGCTATCGGCGTTGTGGGCACGTGCCCACATCGCCCTTCTGGTGTTTGTGGTCATTCTGGGCATTCCTTTTGTCAATATCATCAATATCCTCATCCGGGACTGGAAGAATAAATAACGCCCCGGAATCTGCTTTCCCAACAGTAAAACCGGCCCGAGATGGGCCGGTTTTGTTTTTCAGATGGGAGTAAAGACGAATTTCTGCATCAGGCCGTCGATGACCGCATGGATGGTCACCGCGCCGGCAGCAC
>JAFOHE010000169.1 GCA_017421975.1 Pseudomonadota bacterium | reverse complement strand
GGCGGCAGAACAAACCGTATGTAAAAAGTCGTTTTTTTGGGGGTAAAACCAATCCAACGTTTTCCCCGGCATAATTTAACCTTTAACTCGAGCGCGAATCATGGATCCTTCAAACAACACATCAAAAATGGCCAACCAGCTTGGCCCACTCAAGTATCTCAATCAAGCACAAAACGTCATCGACAAAGGCAATCAACTCGCCGATAAGAGTGAAAAATATACCAAATTTCTCATAGGCATACGCAAACTTGTTACGTTCTTTATGTCAATCACGCTTTTCATTTTTATCATCGTCCTCTTGTCATGCGCCGTCTCCATCTACAAAACCGTGACGACCGATTACTCAGCTATACCCTCCTCCGAACAAGTTTCACCATCCGACGAACAAAATATACAAGCGCAATAAGAAATAATAGGTAGCATCATGAACGACAATAGTACGCAGAATAATAATGTTTCGCCCGACAATGCCTTCGATAGTATGGCACCCATAGACCTGTCGAGGGAATTCTCCGGAGAAGCGCCACCGTCGCACATAACCACACAGATCTGCGACACCTTCAAAGATGGTAAAAAACTCTACGACCGCGGCAAAAATGTCGTCGATATCATCCAATCCATCAAATACCGCGCCACACTCTGTGTCGTGTTCCTGTTTCTATCCATCATCATCGGGCTCGGCGTATCCGCTTTTAATACCCAATGGGTACGCGAACACACGCCCGCCACCGCAAATCCTGCGAATTCCACCCAAACCCACGAAACGACGCCTGCAACGAATACGACGGATACAGCCAACGTAGCAAATGTAGAAACTGGAGCTGAAAATACAGACAAATAACACACTTCATTCTGTCAAACTCTATCGCATAAACAAAAGGTTTGAATTGTAAAACACAATCGCGCATACACTGCGCTTCACCGTCGAGATGGATCGACATAACTTCTGCACCCACACACAAATAAAAGGAATGTCATGGAAAAAACAGATCTCAAGCTTCGAGCATTTGTGGCACCCACGCCCACCGTCATTGCATCTGCCTATGATGAAAATGGTCGAACCGATGCCTGCACGCTCGCTTTTGTCATGATGAGCAGCCACTTTCCACCATGTGTGACGATTGCCATCAACGCGACCGCCAAACGGAAAACGCTCAAAAGCATTCTCCAAACCGGCGCTTTCGTCGTCGGCTATCCAAGTTTTGAACACGCCAAAGAAGCCGATTACCTCGGCGTCGAAACCGGATACAATGCTGACAAACTTGCGAATATCGGCTTTACGACATCTAAAGCCAAAATGGTCAATGCGCCGATCATCAACGAACTTAAGCTGTCACTCGAATGTAAAGTCGTACACACCGTTACTGTTGGCAGTCATACACAAATCACGGGCGAAATAAAAAATATTCAGGCTGATCCATCCATTATCGACGAAAACGGAAAAGTCTCCATGCAAAAGCTTGATCCCATGGTTTATGATGAGGAAGCCTTTGTCTATCATCGTTTGGGTGAACCTGTCCTCGATGCCTTCAAACCAGGCGCTACATTAAAAAAGGCATTGATGCAATCTTAAATCATCATGCGCCCTTTGATGCGTAAACCATGCAAATATCATGCTTCACCCTTACCGCAGGAAGGGTGAAATAACGCTATTGGTGCAATCTGTGACAAGCAAATTACCAGGGCTACTCGCCGGAACGCCATTAGGCGTTCCGGCGAGTAGCCCCCGGTTGGCGCGTAGCGCCTACCGGGGGATCGAGGACAACCACAGATTTTTTTAACCCCGTAGGGGTTTCCCTGGCAAAACGTGTATTCTTTTG
>JAFOHE010000168.1 GCA_017421975.1 Pseudomonadota bacterium | reverse complement strand
GTCTTGGAGCAGACTACAGATAGTTCTGTTGACATTGTTAAAAACGCCAAGAATTACATTGAATCTATTGGTAATGCTTTTTATGAAGATGACATAAACGAATTTCCAAATGATGTAATAAAATGTTTGGATTTGTGCTTAAAACTGTTACGGCAATTTGGGGACAAATACATTAACGCTATCACTCAAGGTGAAGAATTGCGTGAGATGATAACTCCCCTTGAAATACACACATTTTAACCAAGTAAAGCCTGTGATGCTGATGTTTCGATTGAACGTCAGCATCTTTTCAGACGCCGACTTTGCGTACACCGTGGGATCAAACGAGGGGGTAGCGGCGTATGCGCACAGCCAACGGCGAGCACATAGCCGCGTAGGGGGAGCCTTCCCCCACCTAATCATTCCCTATAATTTGCCAAGACTGCGGATACCATACAATCATCAGGCATTAACAATAATTCCAGCAACAATCGCCAGCTTAGGATGAGCGTAGCTAAAATCACACAGTCAAAAGCATCATTTCTAATGACCTTTAGAAATTTTATTATTTTTTGACAAATGACAATATTACTTTATACTCATATTTCTTCACAACTGTATTTCAAATACACATCGTTTGTGTTTAACGCAATTTTAACGTTTTTAAATAAGTTTTTTGATCATTCGTCAAACGATAACTCTCAACAGCTTTTTGGATAGCCTTATTGTGTGTCCAGTGGGCCAACAGTTTTTGCTCCAAGAAGGGCAAGATATGATCATATTGCTTTGCCAGAGCCGTAGCAAAATACCATGCGATCATCATATTAACATAATATTCATCTGACCTCATTTTTGAAATATAAATTGGATATTTAAGATCAAACGCGCCATCGAGAAAATACTTCATAAGCATCCCGATGGCGAATCGTACGGTATAACAATGGTCTGATTGAATCCAACGCATGACGGGATCAGGCAATTCGATCAGATATTTTTTAAATATTTTTGGAGAAAGCTGATCACATGTTGCCCAATTATCAATCCATGGTAAAAAGCGATCAACAGCTTCAATGCAGAGGTCGTAGTCTTTCATTTCTGAAAGAATAAAAGCATGGAGCTGATTTTCGTCATAATATTTATGCGGAAGATTGCTTATAAATACAGAAGCCGTTTCTGTGCCTTTTAATTGTTTTGCAAATGAGCGCAAAGCTGGTGTTCTAACACCAATGACTGTAGCTGGATTAACAGTTGGAATCAATTTTATGGCAAAGTCACGATATTGAAGATCTTGTAATTTGAATAATTCATGAATGATAATTTTATTTTCCATAAATTAATCACTTATCAAAAGCGTCAGAAGCCTTTCCAAGCTTGGTATGAATCCATTGTGCCTTCGGCGGTTCGGGCATGACTTCACGCGAACGCATCATGAGCGTTCTTGCGATCTCACGTTTTGAGGGCAAAGATGCGTCTACCTGTGGACGAAGTTTGTTACCCGCCAAGGCGAGGAGCTGCCAACACAAGGGCGCTCCCAAGAGATCGGGAAGTGGAAGCACAAATGGTTTGGCATCGCCTTCTTGCGCGCCTTCGACATCCGGCTGTTTTAAGCGCATCAGGCAAGCCACAGCCGTTTCGCGTCCCAAACATTCCATGAGGATCTGTTGCACCGGCAACATGGCCGTTCGCGGCAAACGCGCAAGATAAAACCGGAACATACGCCTTCCCATCGCAGAATCGCGTGCAAAATCTCCGGCCAAAGTGCGCGTCATCGCGTCGAAAGCCATCATGGGAATGCCCAAAACCATGTATCTGGAAGCGACATGCCAAAAGAGCGCATCTTCACATTCGCGGGCATTGTCTGGCCAACGCTCAAGGATGGCAGAAAAGCGTTCAAACGCATCATCGGGATTGTCGGTACAGGCGAGTGCATAAAGGATGTGGGCATCGCGCTGAGAAGCCTGGTTATGTCTCGCCTCAAGTTCGGAAGCAAGCTGATACAAGGCGTCGAGGCGAACCATTTCATCACGTTGCAACCATTTTTCGAGAATCAAGCCACGTTCCGTCGCGTGCTGATCAAGCATGGCAGCGAGCCAATCGAACTGTTCAAAGCCGGCATCGAACCAACACACGACGGCATCGACAAAGACATCGCCCTTGCCTATTTCGATGGCAAGTTCCAGGAGCGACATATCAGTCGAAGGCGCATGCACAGCAGCATCATAAGCTTTACGCGCAAGAACCTCGCGAACCTGCTCGCGCATAGTGAGCAAAAGCGCATCCCCATCCGCCTCATCAGCGCGTTCCAACCACAGACGTGCTTCGCCAAAGTGCGCGCACTGCGTATGTGCCTGCGCCATCGCAAGACAGATGTGTTCATCGTATAAATCACATTCGAGTGCAGTTTGGAGTTCGTCGAGCGCCAAGCGTGGCGCATCCTGTTTACAGTAAGCATACGTGCGGAGCGCAAAGTAGAGCGAACACAACGCGGGCCAAAACCAAAGCTTTGGCGGCATGCAAAGCGACTGACGCAACAAAGCATCTTCCCACGGGAGTCCACGCCGCATGGCGGCGAACGCACGAATGACATGCCATACAGGCATCAAATCCATCGGTAAAGCATGCACATCAAACGTGTCCAATTCAGCATACTGCCCCGTCAAGAGCCAAATCACCGCATTTTCAAGACTCGCCAAAGCCGCCATACGAGGCAAGATGCGGTCCTTTGGACAATCGTGAAACACAGAGACAGCCATCATCCGATCAAGCCAGGCATCTCTGGCTTCTTTGTGCATGTGCGAAACCAGAGCAAGCTGATCAGCCATCGGGAAGCGCCTGGATGCGCAGAACCAGGCATCCAAGCGATCATGCAGCGACGTTTCTTCTGAAGAAGCCTTTTTGATCTCGTCAAGCCACACAGTATCGCGCGTTATTTGAGGCACAATGCAAGCGTAAAAGACGGCAGGCATTTTGACGCATTGTGTTTTGACCCACATCATATCCTGTGAGAGCCCAGCACGTTCCAATCGATTTAGTGTCACTTCAGGCACATCACACGGCATCCAAGAAGCCGCATCGAGCGCGACACGCGTACAATCGGAAGCGCTATAGCCGTTTTTTTCGGTTTCTTCGGCAGCCCAGCGAACAGCTTCCACTTCCTGATGCATTTTGATGATGCTTAAAACTGCCATGGAGATATGAAGCGCCGCTTTTGGTAGGATATCTGGTGCCTCAGACGTGTCGCACATTCGATCGCGGAAAAAGACGGCGAATTGTCCGACGACCGATGCCAAAGCCTTTGGATCCTTGACAACGTCGTTATGCGCTAGAGCGAATGTGCGTGCGTGCGCGACCAAATCGCACCAATCATTATAGGAAACAACCGCCATGCGTTCGTGCCACAAACCGTGTTCTGCGCATGCACGAAAACTTCGCACGATGGCTTTTGCTTCCACGGTCAAATCGTCCTCGACGTTTTGACTACATCTATTTTCTCGCCACAATTGCGTAACAATGTCACACGCCTTATCCAGAACTTCTTCAGCCAACAGGTTTTGTGATGCCAACACGTGCGCGATCTCCTTTTAGAGAACGTCAAAACGCCAAAACGGCGTCTTCACCATATTTTTTTATTTGTTCGTCAATATGTTTGAGAGCCTGATCCCGTCGTTCCCAAAACCGTTGCAAGCTTTTTTTCTCTTCTTTTGTAGGATTGGGAAACAGCCTGTGATTGATCATTTCTGGCGTCAGCGCACGGAGACGACGAACGAGATCGCGGTTGAAAACGCGGACGAATTCGAGTCTTTTGACGACGCGCGGCGCATGCCATGCAGGGAAAGCCGCGCCATTGTCGATGGCGATAAGCCCTCCTGGATGAATGTGACAATTTGCGCCGTAGTTATCCGCAGCGCCACTGAATCGATCCCAATTATTCGTTAGGAAATCCACGAGCATGAGATCCGAAAGCTGACGCGCAAAATCGGTCATCGATAAATCATTCGTCCAATTTTTGATTTTGGAGAAGTTATTATAATCGGAAGGACGTCCGGCGACGAGGACGCGCTTGATCAGCGATTCCAGTTCAACGTCCTTGACGCCATCGGGCTGAACGACCTGTTTCCATGTATCGGTGTTTTCGATGGGGAACCCCGTGAAAGGGCTTATCCATTCCTTAAACGTCGCATAGAGGACTTTTGTGTCGTCTTCTTTTACCCAGATCAGATGATCAAATTTCGAACGGTACCCCGCATTTTTAGTCGATGTCGAAGCGGCATAAAGGGCATTGAAATGCTCACGTCTGAAGCGCACGGGCACATTTTTTGGGACATCGAAACTGCATCCCAAAATTTCACACAGCCGGAAATAGGCAATTTCAGAGCGGTACATCGTCTGTCGCAAATCCTGATCTGGCTTAATCGCAGCGAGTGTATTGACGCCCTCTTTATACTTGAGGGAGACGGTTGATCCACCGCCTAAAGCACTGAGCGAATTATTGCCATCCGGCTTAATGGTGCGCACAAACGTAGCGCCATAAAGTGGATCAGCATCAAGCGCACGCCAATACAGTGCAATCGCATCCGTGTCACCGTTATCGGCAGCCTTTCGAACGCTCTGACGCGCCTCATCATAACGCGCTTCAGCAATCAGCATCCGCACTTGAAGCTCCCGCCATTCACTTTCCGAGAAATTTTTTGCATTGAGTTTGTCGAACAACTGACGCGCGACCTCGGCATTATTCTTTTCGAATGCCTGCTCAAGCGCATCACGCAGCAATGCATTTTGGTCAGCAGACGACATCTGCCAGGCATTTTCGACAGCGGCGTTGGTTTGGTGGATTGCTTCTTTTGTCGAAACATCCACAGCCGGAAGCGTCTCATGAGCCGTCAACGTGGGAGCCACCACGTTATCGGATTCGACGATTTGTGTCCGTTCAGAAACAGCCTCATGTGCCTTCGTATCCGTCAGTGTCGCAGCGGAGACGGCAGCATTTTTTGTTCCAGCGCATCCCCAAAGACACAAGCACCCCAACACACACCCTAAGACTGCACAATGCTTTTGAGCCAACATTTTGTTTTCTTCACCCTCCAGACACAATCACGCCAAG
>JAFOHE010000167.1 GCA_017421975.1 Pseudomonadota bacterium | reverse complement strand
ACGATCTCAAAACTCATTGAATTGCCTCTCTTTACGTTTCCTATCTGGCAAAATTTAATTGGTCACTTAGGCTGAATAAAATGTACAGCCATACTGGGCGCAAAAGTTTATGGGATTTCTTGGCCATTTGTCAAGGAGTATTGTTTGTATCAGGCCTTTGCGCGTTTTCAACAAGACGTTGCCGTTGCTCATTTCGCTTACCGCAATACATGGCTCGTTCGACCAGCGTCATCCATACGTTTTCATCCATTACACCATACTTATAATGATACACATTCTTAATGACGTGTCTGAGTGAACGCGCAGCATGTGACTACTGGCATACGTAATGGGTGTGGCTCAACAAGATTTTTTGCCTGATGAGCAATGTCTTCACTCCTCCCTTCACAAATGGATGGAAGCGCAAAAAACGGCGTTTCCCGGCAGGCGTGGCGTACTACGTCTTCACTCCTCCCTTCACAAATGGATGGAAGCGCAAAAAACGGCGTTTCCCGGCAGGCGTGGCGTACTACGTGGCGTTTATATTGGTAATTCTATGTCACAAATATTCTCAATCTGAAAAGATGACATGTGTGTATCCAAATGTGATTATTATGTCTTGTGACGGGATTTAATTTAGTATAAGTAAAAGAGTGACTGAATTTGTCTTGTTGTGTTGAGTGTTTTTCTTTGTTCGTGATTCACAATGGACACTTTGTTTCTTTTAATTAACGCGCTCCTGCGAGCGTTCGCCTGTTTGGTTCGGAAGCTGAATGTCTGATACAAAAAAAAGAATCTTTCTCACTGGGGCAACCGGAAATATGGGCTCTGCTGGTCTACGTGAGCTCCTCGCAAAATCGGATCGCTTCGATGTCGTTGTCCTCGCTCTTCCTACGGCTAATGACAAAAAAATCCTCGCACCCTATGATGGCAAAATTAAAATTGTTTGGGGCGATCTCACAAATTACGATAACGTCCTCGAAGGCGTAAATGGCGCTGATTACGTCCTGCATGTCGGCGGTATGGTTTCGCCTAAGGCCGATTATTTTCCTCAAACCACTTATCGCGTCAATGTTACTGCTGCACAAAATATCGTTCGGGCTGTCTTGGCGCAACCCCTCGATCGACAACCAAAAGTTGTTTATATCGGCTCTGTGGCTCAACTCGGCGCTCGTAACGAACCCGTCCATTGGGGGCGTACTGGCGATCCTATACAAATTAGTATCTACGATCATTATGCTATCAGTAAAACCGTTGCTGAACGCACTTTTGCTGAATCGGGTATTAAAAAATGGGTGAGTCTCAGACAGTCGGGGATCCTCTATCCTGGAATTCTCAAAAATTATGATCCCATTATGTTCCATGTCCCGATTCGTGGTGTCCTCGAATGGGCGACTGTCGAAGATAGTGGACGCCTCCTCGCAAATATTTGTGACCTCGATTTGCCCGACACTTTTTGGAACCGGTTCTATAATATCGGTTCTGGACCCGAATACAGATTGTCTAATTATGAATTCGAGTGTCTCTTGCTCAAAGCGATCTCGTGCCCGCCTCCCGAAAAAATCTTTAATGCCAACTGGTTTGTTCTCCGCAATTTCCACGGTCATTGGTACGAAGATTCCGATGTCCTTGAAAATTATCTTCACTTCCGCGCAAATACGCCGGTTAAGGCCTATTTTGAGGAAATGGGTAAATCTGTGCCCTGGTTCTATCATCTATCAAAATTATGTCCACCACCCATCCTTAAATTGGCCATGCGCCCCATGGCATACAAAAAGGCTTGGGGAACGCAGGACTGGATTGCAAAACGCGACGAAAATCGCATCTCGGCTTACTACGGCTCTTACGAAAAATGGGCGGCAATTCCAAATTGGAAAGACTGGGATGTCTCACACCCTTCGAATCAGCCAGTCCATCTTTCACATGGATACGATGAAGAAAAATCACTCGATAAACTCGACATCGAAGATATGCGTCAGGCTGCCGCTTTCCGCGGTGGTCAATGTTTGTCTGAATCCATGACACCAGGGGATTTGCGTACGCCTCTTGAATGGTCTTGTTACGCTGGACACCATTTCAAAGCTTCGCCTACACTCGTCCTCTTGGGCGGGCACTGGTGTCCAGACTGTCTGCCCATGCCCTGGAAATATGACGAAATCGCTCGAAATAACCCGTTCTTCGCGCAGGTCTGGTACGCCGCACATGATAAAGACGAAAATTATATCTATGATTCGCATATCTTTGATGGTTGGGAAAATGCACCAAAGGCACTGCCTTAAACTGTAGTGTTGTGTTTGTTATTTTATAATAACATGAATAATCTTGCGTTCGTATCATAATGGTTTGGCTTGCCTATGTGCCTACGGCACATACGGCAAGCTTGCGCGGCTATTTGCCGTTGGCAAATACGCCGCTTGGGCGCCGCTATCGCTTCACCGATACGCGGCGCTTCTTCTCTATGCTGAAGTGTAAATTCCTTATGGCAATGGTGATAATAATATTAAAAGGTGATAAAATATTATATGATGAAAGTTTCGTCGTGTGATGGTGTTTTTCATTTGAATGGTGTTTTTAAGTATTATAGCCGAGTTTTGTACACTTCTTCTCTGCTCTCGGAGAGCGGAGCGCGGCAATTATTCTGAGATCACCCACCGTTCTATCGTTCTCTTATCTTTCTCAAAATTTACGCCGACTTTGACGATCTTTTTGTCACCAGCTTCATACTGAATTGCATAGCCTTTATCATCAATCTGTTTCAATGCTTCTTCAGCGGTACCATCGAGTTTAAATTCAAATACATAAATGGTATCTTCGGTTTCTATCAATGCATCACAGCGGCCGGCAGCACTGCATTGTTCTGTGCGCACTGAATATTCAGATGACAAAGTAAATATTAAATAAAATATGGTTTTATAATGATCTTCATCCTGTTTTTCGGCATTGTATGGAATCGAACTGAAGAATGAACGTAAAAGCGTCATGGCTTTATCAACATCACCATCATTGAGCGATGATATAAGCCGTATCAAAAATGAATTATTACCAGTCACTGTTTGCCCTGTATAGTATGGGGCAAGACCTTTAATAAAGCTTACGCGAACTTCTTCGTTTGGAAATCCCAATGTATAGATACCACTTCGATAGGATTTAATCGTCACATAGCCGCTTTGGTACAATACAGGAATTGGTGTTTCGGCATGTTCCACGGGTACATAAAAATCCATCTCACTCACAGCAAATCCTTCCAACTCTTCCGGGCGCAATGTATATTGACTGAGCTGTTTTATGAGATGCGTCGGCGTGCCCGACGAGAACCAATAATTATATAATTCCTTGTCAGCCATGCAGTTCAACAAACTGAATGGATTGTAAATATCTGGCGAGTTTTTGGAGAAATGATAACCATCATATTTGCGTTTGAGACGCAATAGAGCCGTATTCACAGAGATGTGCATGGCTTTGGCCAGGTTTTCGATTTCGGGTGCGAGCTGCGTGACGATTTCATCCCGCGTAAACCCGCATATCGCAGCATATTCGTTGTTCATCGTGATCGTCGTCAGATTATTGAGTTCGCTAAATATACTCAGTTGGCTGAATTTGCTGATACCAGTAATAAATACAAACTGCAGTTTGCTGTCCAGATCCTTGATGGGGCTGTAAAACTGTCGCAACTTCTGACGTACGGATTCCATGAGGGTTTTATCATGCATGGTATCCAAAATCGGCGCATCGTATTCATCAAAAAGCAGCACGACTTTTTTGCCCGTCTGTGCATGAGCACGCAATACCAGATCTTTCATTCGGATGCTGTATTCCGTCTTAGCTGTGCCCGCATCAGTTCCATAAATTCTTTCGTAATCCCTCAGAATGTTGTCTAACAGAACACCGAGCTCATCAACTGCAGTAATCCGCATCAGGCTCAGCGAAAAATGCAGCACAGGATACTGCACCCAGTCCTTTTCGAGCTGTTCAATCGCCAGACCTTCAAAAAGATCCTTGCGCCCTTCAAAATACGACCGCAGTGTCGAAACGAGCAAAGATTTGCCAAAACGCCTCGGCCGTGAAAGAAATACGTAACTATAGCTTTTCGCAAGACGATAGATCAAATCCGTTTTGTCGACGTAAACCGCATTGCGTTCACGAATCTTCTCAAATGTCTGAATTCCAATCGGTAAAAAGCGTTCCAGCAACATGGCTCATCTCCGTTCTCTT
>JAFOHE010000166.1 GCA_017421975.1 Pseudomonadota bacterium | reverse complement strand
GTTGGGTTCAATCCCGCATCCTTAAGGGTGTCCACCGCAATCTGCAAACTGAAGCTGCGACTTCTGTAAAGAGCTCTTGCTACGAGGGGGAGAAGAACGGCCACTAGTCCTGAAGCTATAGCTGATAGGCAGCCTTTAAGTCTTCATGGAGAAGCGCACGGATACCGGGTAGAGCTCGGAAAAAGTCGAGCGTAATGCGATGTGCGACGGCTGCAGCCCCTTCGGACATATCGGGCAGCTTAAAGCGCGGGGCATCGATCGAATTGGCATATTCAAGACATGTTGTGACAATTTCACGAAGCATTTCAAAGGCTTCGACAACGCGATTACCAACGACAAACCGGAGTCCGACTATACTCGGATTCATACATTCCACAAGCCCTGGGTACAAAAGGCTCTCGAGGCGACGCATAAGGTCTTCGACACATTCCCTCGACGGCAGGGACAAGCCCTGCAGGTTTGTCAGATAAGCATGATCCGAATAGGATTCCATCAGGTCATCCACGACTTCGGAGAGAGCGGCAGGTTCAAATTCCGGTATGGACATCATGGCATTATTCTTCTTTGGTAAGCTCGATTACGAGATTGACCCGTTCAATGTGGAGAGATTTGAGAAGATCGAGAACGGCGACGATTTCTCCATGTCTTGCACGATGATCAGCACGCACGCTGACCGCAATATTGGGATCCTCAATCAATTTTTCGCCGATTTTGAGTTTGAGTTCCAAGGGGTTATAGGGTGTCGGATCGGCTTCAAGATAAGCCTTTCCCCCCTCATCAACAAGTATAGCAAGCGTCTGTGTAGGCTTTTTTTGTGTGATACTCGAAGCCTTGGCGAGCTCAATATCCACAATCGCCTCTTCTTTGGCATTTTGCTTGTTTTGATCAAACGTCATGGTGACGAGGAGAAAAACGAGGAGCAGGAAGACGACATCAATCAACGACGTGATATCGAGCGAAGGCTGGTATTGTCGTCGTGCGCGCTCAAGCTTCATCTTTCGATTCCCCTAAAGCGTTTTCGGTATCTGCGGCGAGCGTGCATGACGCAATTATCTCGCTTCGAACACCATCTTTGCGTTTTTTATCACCCTCATTCACATTTTCGCGTTCCGGCGGCGGTGCAATGCTATCGAGAATGCACGTAGAAGCCTCTTCGAGTTCAATGACAAACGCCTCGAGGCGTGAGACGAGGTAACGGTGCATGACAAACGTCGGAATGGCAACACATAATCCGGCGGCTGTCGTAATCAGGGCTTCCCATATCCCGCCGGCAAGCATACCAGCATTGGCCTGTCCACCGGCATTAAAAACATCGGCAACGCGCCCGAAGACCTGGATCATACCTGTGACCGTTCCGAGCAAACCGAGTAATGGCGAAATGCTTGCAATGGCGCCGAGCATTGAAAAGAAACGCTCAAGGCGGGCCACTTCTGCGGCAAGCGTTTCCTGAAGGCGTTCAGCCAAAGCCTCACGCGTCAGCCTGCGCGAATCAAGTGCTTTTCGCGCAATGACAGCCAAAGGCAGATGCGAACCGTCACACAGGGTATAAGCCCGTTCATACTGTCTCTCGCGGACAGCCTCAAGAATCGCTGTCCGAAAATCATCCATATTTCGCCTTGCCCGCCTGAGCGTCACACAACGTTCAACAAAAAGCACGATGCTCACGACGGAACAAAGCAGAATGGGAATCATGAATACCCCGCCTTTGGCGAGGAATTCGTAGCAATGCACAAGGATGAGATACATATCGAATGACTTTTGAATTACTGTCTGATCAGTGAAAACGCGACGGGATACGTCTGCACATTGGCATGAAGATAGCGCTTCATATCCCAAAACGTGATACCGTCATGTGCCAGAAGTGCCGTCATGGCGTCGATGTGATGTTTGCGTTGGATATGGAGCCCCGCCTTGCCCATGAGAAATGCGAAGATGACGCATCCACAGATGAGCAAGCATGCCTGCGTTGAAAACGACCAGCAGATGAGGACGATGAACACGCCGAGAGCCAAGACAAGACACGCGCAAAGCGTCGTCATGATGACAGAACGGGCAGCCTGGGCTTCAAAAGCGTCCGCAAAAGGACGCAATTGTGCATTGAGTGTTTCTGAAATGGGATCATCAAGCGCCGCATTTCCCCGTGTTTTTGCCACTGAGACATCAAGCCGATGTACGGGGCACTTTGCCTCAACCTCGCGACAGAAGGCATCGAGTTCATCCTGTGTCATCGCAAACACAAGCATGATATCTCCGCCACCAGCGCCCGATGTTTTGACAGCGACCCTGCCTTTAGGCGCAAGCTTTCGGACGGTCTCGAACGTTTCCGTCAAAATCGTGCGTCCAATCGCGTTCTGAAGGCGCATAAGCAATGGATAATACCCATCTATCTGCGCCAAAAAGGCTCGACGATAGCCATCGTCCGGCATTTTTCCGGCGTTTGAAAGTATAAAATGGGCAAAAGCCCGATTTTGTTCCGTTAATTTTTTGATGATTCCCCGATAAGATGCTTTTTTTTCCTGTGCCTTTGCAGCCTCAACAAAGGCAGCCGTCGGCGCCGCATCATGCGAAGCGAGCACGGCAAAGGGCAAAAGCGACTGTGCACTGACTCTTTGAATGGACGGTGCATCGGGGCAATGTTCGACGAGAACGAGCCCCCCGAGCATACTCGCAATCACATCGGCCCCTGACCCAAGGCCATGCTGAAAAGCGCGATGAGCCGCGACAGCCGTCAAAAGATCCGACATATCCCCAAACGCATCCCCCTTATCGGACGCTGCATCGAGCGCTGCGACAAACATCGCCGCACTCGAACCAATGCCCAGTTTATGCCCGGAAGCGTCATAAAAAGCCGAATGATCAAATTCAAAATGACACGCTTCCGCCGACACACCCAAAAGCGAAGCGATGTGTTCCGATTGCGGATCCGTCGCTTCGCCACGAACACAGCGGCAATGCGCCTGCATTTGGGGTGAAAGGGCTGCCACAAGACAGGGTGATCCGTGTAAAACGGCATACTCACCAAAAATAAGGGCCTTGGCATAGCCAAAGCCCCGACGTTCTTCACGCACGTCCATACACCACGCCCGACGCTTTAATGATTCAAACGACGCGCTTCTCGGAGGGCCTGTTCATGAATAAAATAATCAAGGACTTCTTTTCGACGATTGATTTCGGCCATCAGATTATCTTTTGCAAACTCCTTCATATTTTTTTCGCTTTCGAAAATGGGCTCAACCGCCGTCTGAAAAATATTCACCAGACTTGCATTTCGCCACACATTGTCACTCTCGCGAACCATGAGAAAATCCTGATTTTCCATGAAAGTGTGGATAATCATGGCATAAGGATTGGTTTTATCCTTTTCCTCACTTTTAATTTCAAGCCCAGAATTCGTATTGGCATTAAAGACGAGCTTCTCCGGCTTAAAAATGTACTTAAAGAGCGACTGCGCATCCGTCACGTTGTTATCCTTGATAATGTTCGTGCCCGTTCGTTCGCGCATCTGCTTATGTTCAATGGGATCAAAGTACGTCTCTATGATGCGGTCAACACGGACAAGAGAGGCATACGCATAGACAAATACGAGTTTGCTCTGCTTGTCGATCATGTTCCAAATCGCGTCTTTATCGCACGTACCCTCGACCTTGACGTTGTTATCGGACACATCGCCGCAGGCACGAAGAAGATTGACAAAGTGGCGATAGGACTGACTGGCATCCATTTGCGCCAAAGCAGCCTGAGCCGAATTATTGGCCTTTGCAGGTGCTTCCTGTGCCTGCACTTCAGTGCCCGCTTCCGCTTTTTCCGCTTCATCCTGCGCGACAGCAGGCGCCATAAACGCGAAAACGATCATACCGATCATTCCCAATACGATTGCAAACTTTCGCATCCTCACCCCATCATCTAACATCAAAATGTGCCTTCACAAACTGCGACACAGGCACAGCCTGTCCAGATTATTGCGTTATCTAAAATATGTCAAGGTACGACATCACTTGAGAAAACGTTTTGGGGGGAAGTGTCCCCCTACGCGCCTATTTCTTGTAGGGACGTTCTATGGAACGTTCTACAGTTCCATGGAACTGTCCCTACAAGAAAATACGCCGCTACCCCCTCAGCGGGGCGCCAGCCCCGCAACGCCCCACGGCCTTACCACGCTTCTTATTCGTCCACCATCTTAAATGTCATTGAAAGATGAAGATCAAGCGGACAAATGTCTTTGTTCTGACAATATGTCTGCTGATATGAATGTACAAAATAAGGATCAAATTCAATATCCATAACAATCGGTATCTGACTGTTCTCAAGATACTGCGACAGCTCCAAATCATTCACTTCGAGAAACTCGAGTTCATTCTTTCGTCGAAGATTTTCAATGGACGTCAGCCACGCATCATTCGATGAATCCTCCTTACTCAAAGATATGGATACGGCTTTGATCATGGCCATACGATCCTCATCGGAATCACCGACATCCATGCTCAGCCACGCATCATCCAACGTAAAACTTTGAAGCGACGCCACATCTCGATCAAACGTGATCTTATAAGTTAGATGTTTCGACGTTTGTGCATAGGAAACATCAAACATATCCGGAATCGTAAGCTTTACGGCCAGAGAATCATAATGTGTATCCGTTGCACACGAACACATTACACAGCTCATGAAGC
>JAFOHE010000165.1 GCA_017421975.1 Pseudomonadota bacterium | reverse complement strand
ATATCCATCAGACAAGCCCCGCCGAACACGTGATGGGCATGGCGGTTTCGGTCATCGTCAACGCCGCCATATTTCTGCTCATAGCCCTGAGTAGCGGCTCGTCCGAACCCCAGGCAGCGCCTCAGACCGACACGAACAAAGTCTTCTGCCGGTACATTGAAGACGGCAAACTCTATCAATTTGATTTCACTGCCGCCGACTGGCAGGCTGCCGAAGAAATCGTCTGCGGCTCTAAATTCCGCGACGTGCGTCTCGGCGCATCGCTCGTCGAAGGCGCAAAACTTCTGCTCACCGCCCCCGACCATAACGCCATCCTTCTGGCTCAGCGCGAAAGCTGTTCCTGTTCCTCGGAAGACAAAGTCCCCGTCCTGCAAGACATCGGCATCGTCGAAGCCCCGCGCATCGGCGCCGTGGTCAAAAATAAAGCCCTGCCGCGCATCTTCAATGCCCCCGAGCCGAGCGTCGAAAACACGATTTCAACGACAAAATCGAATAATCCCAAGCCCAAGAGCGACAAAAAACCCGAGAAGGAAACGTCACTTCAGGATCTTCTCAATGCAGCCAATGCTTACGATCCCTCGCGTCCGACGAGCGAAGTCGATCCTGGCGGTTCCCCGGACGGCTCTCGTCTGTCCAAATCTGCAACAGGCAAGGGCGATCCCTACCTGCAAAAAGTCAAGGCACGCTTGGACAACACCATGAATGCACCCGCCGGCATTCCGTCCGCCGAGCTCAAAAAACTCAAGGCGACTCTCACGATCGTCATCGGCGGCGGCGGCGTCCTCACCAAGTGGGAATTCACCAAAAAGAGCGGCAATGCATCGTTTGACAAAATGATCGAAATGAATCTCAAGCAGTTTATGCTCACCGGCTCCATGCGCTTTCCCGATCCGCCTGATAAATTCAAATACCAGACCATTCCCGTCGTCGTCGATGGCAGTGCCATACGCTAGTTGGCCGTATGCTTTTGTTGCGCGTGCTATCGGCCAAAGGCCGATACGCCCGACGCGCGCGGCTTCTCGCTTCGCTCCATACGCCGCGCCACATACGTTTGAATCGCATCCAATATTTTATCTATTTATATCTTGTTTTTTTGGATGCGTTCGTTATTATAATAAATGTTACGACATGCGCCTTTTTTTAGTAGTGAAAACTTCCTGAGCAGAGCAAAAGGAGTATTATGTTACATCTCAATTTTGGATTAAATTTCGAAGCCCTCGCTGACCGTCTGATCGACGAACTCAAAAATGCATGGACAGATCCATTTGCCCCACCGATCGTCATCTTCCCCGACCTAACGCTCGAACATTGGTTCAAATTGCGTTGGATGGAACGTTTCGGTACTCTGGCGAACCTCAACACACAATTTTTAGATAAGTTTCTTTTTGATGCCCTCAACGATGGCGATCATCCCAACCGCGTCCGTCTTTCGAGTGACCTTTTGCGAAATCTCATTCTTTCCTGGTGTATGCAATCGACTCAGGAAGGTAAGTCTCATTGGCAATATCTAGGCGCTGAACCCACACAATACCTTGCGACTGACAACGAACAGAAAACCGCAGACGAAATGCGTTTGTTCGATCTTGCAAGTCAGATGACGCGTTTATATATGGATTATGAGACGAGTCGTCCGGGCGCATTTAAAACAAAAAACGGACTCATACAAACCTGGAATTTAGACGATGCTTCACGCGCACGTTTCTTTACAAAATCAAATGAAGAACGCGAAAATTGGCAAAGAATACTCTATAATCAAATATTTACTAAGCCTGATGCCATCGTCAAACGCATACAGGAAAAATTAAATATTGAATTGATTACCGTGCCACAGCTTTATGAAATTTGCCGAACTCCAACTGACAACATACAATTTGCTGGAGCCAGTCATCAACCTGTATTTATTTTTTGGCACGCCGGCATGGGACAGTTCTACCGCGTCGCATTGCATGAATACTCCAAAAAACATGAGGTCCATGCTTACGTACAAAACCCATGTATGGAATTTTGGGAAGATGTTCAAAATCAAAAACTCAAATTTAAATATAATATATTAAATGATATTATTCCTGTCGAAGAGAGCGACGAATTTGGCCCATCTGGCGATGACAATATGTTGCTCATCAAATGGGGACGCGGCGGACGTGATAATATCAAACTCTGGTGTGAAAGCGTCGATTATGATTTTGATTTTCATCACGATTATGTCAAATTCGATTATGACTATTATTCCGATACGCAAATAGACGTCGAAAATGACAGTACACTTCATAAAATTCAAAACCTCGTCGCAAAAAGAGAAAATTTAAACGGCGAAACCCTCGCATTAGATAAAAGCCTGACTGTCACAGGGGCACCTTCCAAAATCCGTGAAATCGAAAATCTGCACACGCAAGTCTGCCAGCTTCTCAAAGATACGGACGATAAAAAAGGAGCCAATATCCGCGATATCCTCATCGTTGCCCCCGATATCAATGCTTATCGCACGGCAATTTATCAGGTCTTTGCAGCCGAACGCACTCAGGCCGAAGAAAATCGACAAAAAAAACACAATCAAAAAAAGGGAACGCAAGCCCCAGATAACGATAATTCGGACAAGGACAACACAACACCCGCACTTTATATTCCGTTTAACATCATCGACGGCGCACCACAAGAATCCCTGACGGCACACGCCATTGACGTCCTTTTCCGCATTGCTGATAAGCGTTCACTCTCCCGCTTGGAGTTCTTTGAACTCATCCGAAATCCCGTCGTCCAAAATGTCCGCGGTATTGATCCGAACGAAATCAGTACGTGGGAAACCTGGCTCACCAATATGCAGGTTTTTCGTGACAGAGAAATTCTGGATGGCGAAAATATACAAAAATATGAGGACTGGAAAACGGGCATTAAACGTCTCTTACTCGCCCGTCTCACGGATTGTCGCGTCATGGACGGAAACAATGTCATTCTGCCTTATGCCGATATCGAAAGCAGCGACGACAAATCACTCTGCCACTTTATTGATGCCATTAATGACATCGAAGAATGGTGTGAAACCTGTAAAACACATGTGCATGGTCTGTCGCTTGACATCATAGACAGTTGGTTCATTCCCTATCTGAATAGCTGGATTTCAATGGACAACCCACCACGTGAACTCAATGCCGAAAGTATCATTTACAAAAGCATTGCCGAAGGCATTGAAACACTCAAATATCAATATTCTGCCGGTATTGAAATCATCTCATGGAAGTGTATTGAACAGACGGTACGACAGGCAGCTGAGAGCTCGGAATACATTACGGGCTCACTGTTCGTCAATGGACTGACATTCATGAATTTCACACCAAACCGCATTATTCCCATTAAACACCTCTTCTTTTTGGGTATGGATGCCGCAAGTTTCCCTGGGCGCGATATTCCCAATTCCCTCGATCTTCGCACGAGCGACTTCTGGCCAGGAGACAATCAAAATGCCTATAAAAATCGCTACGCGTTCCTCTGTCAGCTCATGAGTACATCAGAATCGTTACACCTGAGTTACGTCAATAAAAATCTCCAAAAAGACGAGGACTTCTATCCATCAAGCATTATCAACGATCTCTTTGCTTTCTGTGAAGGCAAGAAAATGTCTCCTGCAATCGTTCCTCTGGATGAAGTCAGGCCCGTAGAAGACTTGTTTACCGCACGCGCGTTCAGAAACCATGACATCCACGCATGTATGACAAAAAATGATGCGCATCAAATCATATATAATGATGATGTTCCCTGCACCCATCTCAGCGAACTTCCTGAGCGCGTCACACTCAGTAAACTCAAAAAATATCTCAATGATCCTTTCCAGTTCCGCGTCAGCGAAGTATTACAGTCTGACGATAACGACATGGATCCCGAAAAAATCGTCTATGAACCCATTGATATCGACAACCTTGAGCTTCTCACGGTCGTCAAAGATGTGGCTCAGGTGATTGTCAAAAGTTTTGATCGTGTTACAGAATTATCTCAAGAGCAATTGAAAACAGAAATTGATCAGCGGATCGACCAGGAAGCTGTTTGGCAGGAAATCACAAAAATAATAACGACATTTATTGAACAATTGCGGGAATCCGGTTTCCGAACAGCCTCGTTGTATGAACAACTCATTCAGAAAAAAATCATAACGGATGCAAAAAATATCGCATACCTGTTACTTTTAGGTAATCTTACCCAGGCAGATGACGACAATGCCATTGATCTTTGCCTCATCGAAGAAATTGAAGGTATCGGTACCAAACGCTGGCAACTTCAGGGAAAAGCTGAGTGGCACTTCTGGCGTGATCATAATCTTAGCATCACGAGTGTTGTCTTAAACGACGGCGCTGAATGTAGCAAGTTTCTGAGAGCATTCATCAGTGCCCTCGCACTCGTTTTGAAAAAAGGACATAAAGAAAAAGTTTTTGATCAACCCTATTCTGTCGCTTTATTCCTCTGTGGCACAAAAGCAAAATCGGTTGCGACAAAACAATTTGAAATCACTGCTGAAGAAGCAGAAAACCTGCTGCACAGAATGTATCAATACGCATACGTAGAAAGATTCTCCAAAGTCGCACCAATGAAATTACTTGTGGATAAACTGAAAAGTAGTTCTACTAAAACAAAGTCTAATGATGCCGAAACGGACATATTGAACATCGAACCACGAATCAAATGTTTTGATGATCTTAAAAAAGAATTAGAAAACAATGAGCATGGGGCATGGGCTTATTTCAAGAAAGGCAAGCTCTTCGATCTTTACACTGATATCGGCTACGATGCTTACGATCACAATCGATTTGTCGAACAGTGGAATACATCCAAAAACAAACAATTGGCGCTCATTGCTAAACTCGACCCTGT
>JAFOHE010000164.1 GCA_017421975.1 Pseudomonadota bacterium | reverse complement strand
GAATCCCTCGAAATCTACGTCCCGCAAGACTGCATCGCTTCCCGAAACAAAGAAAACTGGAAAAACGCCGTCTCGCAAATGTTCAATTTCGGCGTCTTCGTCACCAACACCGAAACGCTCGTCTACCAGGCTCTCCAGGAAGCCGGAAACGATATGTTCCGAAAATACGCAAAACGCCTCAAATAAAAACCACACACTAAAAAAAGGCATATCCACAAAGGATATGCCTTTTTTATTACCTGAACCTGAACGATAAGCCGGGTTCTGTCGCGGCATTTACATGCCGGTGTGGCCATTCATCTAGGATTGCTGTTGCCAGAAATCTCAAGCGTTCTTACCCGGGAGACGCGGTCGAGGCGCCCGGACATTGCTGTCGCTCCCTTGTTTGAACTTGCTCCGGATGGGGTTTGCCATGCGAATGATGTCACCATCATTCCGGTGAGCTCTTACCTCGCCGTTTCATCCTTACCCCAGCCCTTTCGGGTGTGAGGCGGTCTGTTTTCTGTGGTACTTTCCCGGAGGTCACCCTCGGTCGTCGTTAGCGATCATCCTCCCTCGTGGAGCCCGGACTTTCCTCTCCACACACACTTATAATGTATGCGCAGCGACCACATATCCAGCTTCAGGCTACGCGCCTTGTACTCGCTATTTCTTTCTGTGCCAACTATTTTTTCTTACAATCTGCGCCTTTATAGATGACGCTCGCAAACGAAAAGCGTATCTTTTTTGTCCTGAATTTGAGCCGCCAATTCCATGGGCGCTCGAACACGCTTTTTGGAAGGGGGACACCCCCCTACGGCGCTATTTTGGACGTGTTTCACACGCCACAAAATACGCGCCTACCCCCGTAACGGGGCTACGCCCCGTAACGCCCCAAACGCATGATCACATTTTTATGCTTTTTTATGCGGAAACTCATAAATCTGTTTCGTTCCATCCATACGTAAGTGAAAACTATGTTAGAAGAGGCTTCGCGCATCCACCATCTCCATGAATTTGATCTTTCATCCATATTCAAAGCGTTTGATACGTCCGGCATAACGCCCATATTCGGACTTTCCCCTGCCTCGCTCGCCGTTCTCATCACTCAGCTTCAGACGATGCGCAAACCAATGCTCGTTCTCGGTTCGGATGACGAAATCCTCGAAAAAATTCGCGACAATGTCGGTTTTTTCTCCGCCGATCTCGCCGAACGCGCAGCGCATATTATGGAAACAACCGACTCCATTTATTCTGGTGCTGCCGAGAATAAACGCCAAAATGCTTCTCGCCTGCGAGGACTTTTCCGCCTGGCCACACGAAGACCTACGCTCATTTTTTCAACCTTCGAGTCTTATCTAAGACGCTGTATCCCCAAAGGTGAGCTTATGGCGTGCGTGCTTCGCCCTCAGATCGGCGACGAACTCGATGCACAGTTTTTGCGCAAAAAATTACGTGCCTGGGGCTACTCGGAAGAAACTGAAGTCGATATGCCAGGCACTTTTGCCATCCGCGGTTCCATCATCGACGTCTTTTCTCCTGCGCTCGATAACCCTATCCGCATCGAACGCTTCGGTGACGAAATCGACGACATCCGTACGTTTGACGTTGCTACACAAAAAACAATTGCCAAACACCGTACCGTCGAAATCATTGCCGCAAACGAACACCTCATGGATGAAACACACATCGAGTGTGCGAGTAATGCCATCAATGACATCGCCGACAGAAACGATATTCCCTCAAAAAACATACGTGCCATGCGCGAAAAAATTTGTGATGCTACCCCTTTCTGGGGACAACAGGCACTCACCCCCGCTTACTTCGAATCCATGGCTTGTCTCGAAGATTATCTGCCGAACGATTGCGTCACGCTTTGGCTCGAACCCGATGCATGCATCACTGCGGCAAACAAAAAAACAGATCTCATGCAGAGACAATACGAAAATGCAAAGACAGAGACGCCTTTCATTTGTATGCCATCGGAACACCGTCTCGCCGTCGAAGATGGCACAAAACTTCTCCTTAAACACAAGTGCTTTACCTCCGGACTAAGCACTTCCCTCGGCCTCTCAGACGAAAACGGCTGTTGGTACGA
This sequence comes from Pseudomonadota bacterium, assembly GCA_017421975.1. GTDB lineage: Bacteria > Myxococcota_A > Bradymonadia > UBA4248 > UBA4248 > RGIG464. The sequence continues at coordinate 2,723 of JAFOHE010000164.1, read as the reverse complement.
AATGCTCGACAATCGTGACCTCGTCACTGCTAGAAAACAATGTCAGACAAAACGAAGTGACGACTATCTGAAGGTTTTGGCCGAACGCATTTCAGACTGGCAAAACATTTATGGTGAAATCGCTTTTACAGCATCTTCACAAGGTTCCATCGAACGCATCCGCGCTTTTCTGCGCCCGCTTTCACTCAAACTCCGCATCGTAGAAACGCCATTCTCACTCGACGCACCGAGGCAGGAGACATGTGATCACATCTCACTCTATCTCGGCAACCTGACGACGGGATTTCGCAGTCCGGCACTTCGTCTCGCACTTATCAGCGAATCCGAACTTCTCGGCACTCGCCCTCGCCGGACGCAAAAACAGACTGTCGAACATCATACCGTACTCAACTCATTCAAAGACCTGAAACCTGGTGACTTTGTCGTCCACAATGACCACGGCATCGGACAATATCAGGGACTTGTCACGCTCGAAATTGCCGGCATCAAAGGCGATTTTCTGCATATTACTTATGCCGATAGTGGCAAACTGTACATTCCTGTGCAACGCCTCAAGTGTATCCAAAAATACGCGGGCGCAGAAAAACCACGACGCCTTGATAAACTGGGGGGAGGCGCATGGGAACGAACAAAGCAAAAAGTGCGCGAACACGTTCGCGCAATGGCCATCGATCTCCTCGATCTTTATGCCAAACGACAAAGCAGAAAAGGCTTTGCCTTCAGTCCACGCGATTCTTTTTTTGAAGATTTCGAGAACGATTTTCAATTCACCGAAACACCAGATCAACTCAAGGCGATCGACGCCGTTCTTCAGGATATGCAGAAACCACGTCCTATGGAACGACTCATCTGCGGCGACGTCGGCTTCGGAAAAACAGAAGTCGCCATGCGCGCTGCCATGCGTGCTGTACTCGACGCAAAACAGGTCGCTGTCCTCGTTCCCACGACAATCCTTGCCGAACAACATCTCGAAACCTTTATGGCAAGGTTCCAAAATCATCCTGTTCACATTGAAGCGCTTGATCGTTTCCGAAAACCTAAAGAGACAAAACAAATCCTTGAAGACTTATCCTTAGGCAAGGTCGATATCATCATCGGCACACACCGCCTGCTTTCAAAAGATGTCGTTTTTAAAAACCTCGGCCTTCTCATCATCGACGAAGAACACCGCTTTGGTGTCACCCACAAGGAAAAAATTAAAGCACTCGCAGAATCGATCGATTGTCTCACGATGACAGCAACACCCATTCCTCGAACATTCCAAATGTGTCTTGGTGGCATCAAAGACCTCTCCGTGATCGAAACACCGCCCATGGATCGCCTTTCTATTCATACCTTTGTCGCCAAAGAAAGCGACATTCTCATAAGGGAAGCAATCGAACGCGAGCTTAATCGTGGCGGGCAAGTCTACTTTTTACATAATCGCGTCGAAGACCTCGACACGCTTTATCAAAAAATTCTTTCCCTCGTTCCAAATGCAAAAATCGGCATCGCACACGGCCAAATGGACGAAAAATCGCTCGAAAAGGCCATGTTCGACTTTATTCACCATGATTTGAACGTACTTCTATGTACAACGATCATCGAATCGGGCATTGACATTCCATCGGCCAACTGCCTTATCGTCAGTCACGCTGAAAACTTCGGCCTAGCACAGCTTTATCAAATCCGAGGACGCGTAGGACGTTCCTCGGCAAGAGCCTATTGTTACCTACTCACTGGACGCGAAGAATTATCCAGTATTGCACGAGAACGTCTCAGTGCTATCGAACGTCTCACAGACCTCGGAAGCGGCATTGAAATCGCTTACCTTGACCTCGAAATGCGCGGCTGCGGAAATCTCTTGGGTCCCGAACAAAGCGGAAACATTGCGAGCGTCGGCCTCGAAATGTATGGTGAACTGCTCAGGGAAACGGTCGCTGACCTACAAGGAATGCAGACAGAAGAAAAGATCGAAGCCGAAGTCAATTTGCCCTATTCTGCTTATCTGCCTGACAGCTATATCGAAGATATTCAACTCAGGCTTCTCTTTTACAAACGCCTGTCAAATGCTGAAACGACGGATGAACTCTACGAAACATTCGGAGAAATCCTCGACAGATTCGGACCGCCACCCAAAGAAGCCCTTGCACTCAAGGATATGTTTGAACTCAAAATCATGCTCTCCGATCTCGGCATCCGAGGCATGGACGCCAATCACACATCTATCATTCTCGATGTCGGTGAAAAATCACACCTCGATCCTTCAAAACTCATCTCGCTGATCACGCTTGAACCCAAAAAATATGCGTTCAGAAATGACCAAAAATTCGTGCGCTACTTGACCCATGCCGAATCCGATGCACTCGTTGAAACCGCTGCACTCTATCTCGAACAACTTAAAAGCAGATGTTTTGACGAATCCATACAAGACTTCAAGGGTTGAAACATTTCTGAATTCCTATAAAATACGTCTGCCTGCTATCCTAAACTTGCAGATTCAGGACGAAACGCGCTATAAGTTATTTGCCTGTTGGCATTCTCTTCCAAAGCCTGGAGTATCCCATGAAAAAATCACTTCTTTCTTTAGGTCTTATTCTTCTCTTCGTCATCGGTTTTGCAAGCAACGCCTCTGCAAAAGACATGTCGCGACACTTCGCCTTCGGCGTCGATTCAACGATTAGTCAGTATCATGGCGATGGCCGCGGCGTTTCTGTTCTCTATCAGATCAACAAGTTCTTAGG
>JAFOHE010000163.1 GCA_017421975.1 Pseudomonadota bacterium | reverse complement strand
GGAACAGACATGTTATAAATTCGACGCATTCTATTATTCAGAATCTTCGCATTATAACAACTGGCCAGAGCATTCCAGAACGATCAATGATATCGAGAAAAAGGCAAAGTTTAAACATGAACATAGAGGAAAGGAACCTTTTGTAGCACATTATGAAAAAACTTACAGCAACGAAAGGCTTCCTATTTGGATGGCTTCTGAGTTCATGGACTTTGGCGATCTTACTTATTTTATTAAATATTCTTGTGTAGATATTCAAACATCTATTGCCAAAGAATTGAACTTGCCAATATCTGTGTTAGATTCTTTTTTACGCGCATTAAATACACTTCGAAATGCATGTGCACACCATTCCAGGATCTGGGATAAACACTTTGGGACTCGTCCAATGCTTCCAAATAGAAATTGTGATGTCCATTGGTATGCCTATTATGATGAGCGTTGGCTTTTGCCTTCACTTAAGAAGATTAAAAAAAGTTGTGGTGCTCTGGAAACTTCCCATATTGGTTGTTTGATATTTCTTTGTCGATACTTTATGAATATTATTCCATATAATTCTGATTGGCATAAAAGCCTTGTGAAGCTATTCGATACTTATCAGATTACAGCTGAGGAACTCAGATTGATGGGATTACCTGATCATTGGAATTTGCATCCATTATGGGTAAACGGTAACTAATAACTGACAACTAACAAACCAATCATGACCGAAAAAACAGGAAGAACCATGGAACACGCTCCCATGCGGTTATTACTCGGATTATGGCAAACAGGTTGTGGCGAAGCTTGCCAAACAGTTACAACCGGAGTACGGAAGCCAGAGCTTTTCCGAGAAGAATCTGCGCAGGATGATGCAGTTCGCCTCGGTTTTTCCGAGCCGCGAAATTGTCGCATCGGTGTTGCGACAATTTTCTTGGAGTCACTTTACCTTGCTAATCCCCATCCAGGATGAACTGAAACGCAACTTCTACACTGCCCCCTGCCCCCTGACCCAAGGAGAAATCATGGAACACTCCCCCATGCTACGATTACTCGACGGACACTTGACCGGCCCTCTGTTGGATGATGCCAAACAGATTATCGACACCACACGCGACTATGCCTATCGTGCGGTCAATGTTGCCATGGTGCAGCGCAATTGGCTTCTTGGGCGGCGTATTGCCGAAGAGACGCTTCATGGCGAAGACCGTGCGGATTACGGGGCTCAGGTCATCAAAGACCTCTCGAAATCGCTCACGGAACTTTACGGCAGCGGCTTCACAAAAACAAACCTGTATCAATTTGTTCAGTTTTACAAGCTGTTCCCCAGCATTTTCCACACACCGTGTGGAAAATCTACCACGTTCCTCTCATGGTCGCACTATCGCTTGCTTTTGCGCGTTCTGGACGACACGGCTCGCGACTGGTATGCGCGGGAAGCCATGTCCGAAGGGTGGAGCGTCCGTACACTGGATCGGAATATTTCCACCCAGTACTATCACCGCCTGCTGATGTCACAGAACAAGGATCCCGTCGAAAAGGAAATGAAAAAGCTGACTGCGGCTTTTGAGGGCGACAAGCTGGAATTCATCAAAAATCCTGTTGTGGCGGAATTTCTCGGCATAAAACAAGGAGCAGAACTTACGGAAAGCAAGCTTGAAACTTCCATTATTGACCATATCCAGCAGTTTATGATGGAGCTTGGAAAGGGGTTTGCGCTTGTCGCCAGGCAGCAACATATTCATACGGAAGCGAGGGATTACTATATCGATCTTGTATTTTATAATTATATCCTTAAATGTTTTATGCTCATCGATCTCAAGACAGAGCGGATTACGCATCAGGATGTTGGCCAGATGGATATGTACGTGCGCATGTATGATGAACTGAAGCGCACGGAAGGCGATAATCCGACCATCGGTTTGATTCTCTGTTCCGAGACGGATGAAGACATCGCACGATATTCCGTGTTACGTGGCAATGAACAGCTATTTGCTGCAAAATATATGGTTTATCTTCCGACTAAAGAGGAGCTGCAACGTGAAATCGAACGCCAAAAAGAGATATTCCGATTACAGCAGGAAGAACATACATTGCCCCCTAACAACTGATAACTGCCCCCTAACAACTGATAACTGTCCCCTAACAACTGATAACTGTCCCCTAACAACTGATAACTGTCCCCTAACAACTGACTACAGTCCCCTGACAACTGATAACTGACAATGAAATTCAAATACAAAATCCAACCCTATCAGACCGAAGCCGTGGAATCCGTCGTGCGCGTTTTCGACGGCCAACCTAATCTTGGCGCAACCCTCTATCAGCGAGACCTCGGCGAAATTCAACCCAAACCCGTGGAACCGCAAAAGGAAATGTTCGCCTCCGAAAGCGACGAGCTCGATGCAAACGGCTTCAAAAACGGTGACCTCGTCCATGCACTTGACGACAATGTTTTGTTAGAAAACATTCGAAAAATTCAGTCTGAGCGCAACATCCCGTTATCTCAATCTCTATCAAAGCTCCACGGCTGCTGTGCACTCGACATCGAGATGGAAACGGGCACGGGCAAGACCTACGTCTATATCAAGACCATGTTCGAACTCAACAAGCGCTATGGATGGACAAAGTTCATCGTCATTGTGCCATCGATTGCAATCCGCGAAGGCGTGTCCAAGAGCTTCAAAGACATGACCGACCACTTCATGGAGCATTATGGCAAAAAGGCTCGATATTTCATCTACAACAGCGACAACCTGTCGCAGATTGACAGTTTTTCAAGCAGTGGCGATATCAACGTCATGATCATCAACACGCAGGCTTTTGCAAGTTCTTTTGATGAAAAGAAGGCACAGACGGCCATAGACAAGCTTAAAAGCGGCACGAAAACAAAATCTGACAAACTCCTCCGCATCTACACAAAACGCGACGAATTTGCTTCACGTCGCCCAATTGATGTCATTGCTGCCAATCGTCCAATTATCATCATGGACGAACCGCAAAAAATGGGTGGGGAGGCGACGCTAGCCTCGCTCAAACGCTTCCATCCGTTATTCTTCATCAACTACTCGGCAACACACAAAGTGCAGCATAACCTCGTTTACGCATTGGATGCGGTCGATGCGTACCAATATCGGCTCGTCAAAAAGATTACGGTAAAGGGATTTCACCTCAGTGGCCTGCATGGCACAGAGGGGTATATCTATGCCGAAAAGATCATTCTATCGCCCAAAGAACCGCCTTGTGCCCGCATGGAATACGAAGTCAAGCATCAGAACGGCATCAAGCGCGAAAGCCATATTCTGCGCGTTGGCGATGACCTATTTGAAAAATCGAATAGGCTCGAACAATACAAAAACTGCAAGATTTTAGAAATTGATCCATTTGCGAACAAGATCGCCCTATCAAATCACAAGCGTTTACGCATTGAACTGGCCATTGGCGAAGCCACGCAGGATTTACTCGAAGAAGACAGACGCCGAATTCAAATCCGCGAAACGCTGATCTCTCATTTCGAAAAAGAAGCTGTGCTGTTTGAAAAGGGCATCAAGACGCTTTCGCTCTTTTTTATCGATAAAGTGGCCAATTATCGGGAATACGATGAAGACGGCAATCAAAAGCTTGGAAAATATGGACAGATATTTGAAGAAGAATATAAATCTATACTAAATGAATATAGAACACTATTCCCACCAGAATACACAAATTATTTAAATCATATCGATGTGCATGAAACGCATAATGGCTATTTCAGTATCGACAAAAAGACAGGTCGAATGATTGACGGTGAAAGCGATATCGCCAAAAGTGGTACAGACAAGGGATTATCCAAAGATATATCCGCATACGATCTCATCTTAAAAAACAAGGAACGTCTGTTAAGTTTTGAAGAACCAACGCGTTTTATTTTTTCACATTCTGCTTTGCGCGAGGGATGGGACAATCCCAATGTTTTTCAGATTTGTACCTTAAAGAACAGCGACAGCGACATCAACCGACGCCAAGAAGTAGGACGCGGCATGAGACTTTGCGTAAATCAGAATGGAGAGCGCATGGACGCGGATGTTTGTGGCGAATCGGTTCATGAGCTCAATCGTCTGACGGTGATTGCAAGCGAGAGCTATCAGGATTTTGTAGGAAATTTACAAAAAGAAATGACCGATGTTCTCAGGAAGCGCGAAATCATCATTGACGACAAGTTATTTGAGGGCAAAACAGTTCGAACCAATAATGATAATGCCGTCAAATTGGATAGCAAACAAGCCAGAAAGATATATCAATATCTGCTCAAAAATGACTATATTGATACAGATACCGGCATGATTTCACAATCTTACCGCGATGACCACTTGAATGAATCGCTGGCTCCCATGACGGATGAAGTGTTAAAGCCCATGGAACAGGGCATTCATAAGCTCATACAATCGCTATATGAGAATACACCAAAGGATGAAATGTTTGAAGATGGCAATAAAGCCAGTGTATATCTCAACAAACCAAATGAGCGTTTCTATAAAAAAGAGTTCCAAAAATTATGGAAGACGATCAATCACAAATATGCCTATACCATCAAATTTGATTCGAATGAACTCATTGAACACGCCGTACGTGCAATAGATGCCGAGTTAAACATTATCCCACTCAAATATACCTTGGTTGAAGGCAGCCAGAACACAGATATTACTGCCGATCAAGTAAAAACTAAGACGAGTTTTGAACCATCCAAAACAACGACACGAAAGTTGCAATATGCCGATGTCACCCATGTGCGCTATGACTTGATCGGCAAAATTGCCGAAGGTACTAAGCTGACGCGAAAGACTGTCGCAACCATTCTCAAAGAAATTTCGGATAATAAATTTGCGATGTTCGC
>JAFOHE010000162.1 GCA_017421975.1 Pseudomonadota bacterium | reverse complement strand
GCTGATGTCTGACTCGATTTCTTCGATAATAAAATAACACCGATGACGCCACTTAATACCATCAATGTCCCTATCAGTTTCGATACAGTCATCGGAAGATTCGGTGCATGAAACAAACCAAATTGATCAATCATAAGACCAAATAATATTTGACCAAGAACTGGAAAAATAACCGTCTGTACAGCGCCAAGCTTCGGAAATAATAAAACATTGCCTATCAAAAAAATACAACCAAAAAAACCACCTAGCCAAATCCAAAATGGTTGATCCAAAATAAATGCACCACTTGGCATGACGGTATCAACTTGTATAAATACAAGAATACCTATAAACAACAACGATATAAAAAATGAAATAAGGGATGTGAGAAATGGCGATCTCACTGCACGTCGCAAACGTCCGTTGACCGACGTTTGTACCGAAAGCCCCATGCCAACAACGAATCCTGTTAATAAATATATAACATCTATCATACGATAAAAATATAATTTCCCATACATTCTAATTACAAAAGATGTAATAACTATTGTATCATACGACTTTGTTCCTATCATAGAGTTCAATCAATATGGCTAAATCTCCACAAAAGGAACAAAGCATGATATAAAAACTTACGGAAGTTTCATATATTCTTCATCGGTAACTGGTTCTAACCATTCGTTTGTGCCTCCTTCAGCTGGTACGCCAATGGCAATATGCTGGAACCAGGAATCCTTTGCCGCGCCATGCCAGTGCTTCGCTTCCGCCGGAATATCAACAGTGTCACCAGGATGTAATTCCTGTGCCGGTTTTCCCCATTCCTGATACCAACCACGACCACTCACACAAATCAAAATTTGTCCCCCTTTGTGATGAATATGCCAATTGTTGCGCGTACCGGGCTCAAATGTGACATTGGCTACACCAAGTTTCCCCTCCCCCGTGGCAAGCGTGGCCAAATAACTATTACCGATAAAATATTGCGCATAATTGACATTCGGATCCCCCTTAGGAAATACAAAATCCGGTTCATCCGAAAGATGTTGTTCTGTTTTCCCCAGCACGCTTTCAATCGCTGCTTGAGCCCGTAAGGCCGATGTTTTCCCAACCTTATCTGCCAAAAGTAAAGGAATCTGCTTGATCACATCATCACTTACCCCCATATTTCGCGCACCTTTAATGTGAGCAGTCAATTGTGCACCGCAACCCTCTAACGAAGATATAATACCCACTGTCACCAATTCTCGATCCGAATAACTTAAATTATTACGTGCAAATATATCCCCAAATAAATGCGCCTTTAAATAGTAATCTGTCTGCGGTGCAAATGTATAATTAAAAGGCTGACCTGTAAGCATCGTCTGAACTTCAGTCCCCTGCTTGAGCGCATCGTATTGCGCCGATGTGGCATCCGCTTCTTTGCCTTCATCCACAGCAAGACCGCTTTCCTTACGAGCGTCAATCACTGAACTCAAGGCCCCCAAAGCATTCAGAGATCGTGGGAATCCCGCATAAGCATACAAATGCGACAAAGCTTCCTTCATTTCACTCACCGTCACACCATGCTCAAAACCATGCGAAATGACTTGCTTCAATCTATCAATATCACCCTGACCACCAAGTGCCCCCAAAATAACAAGCGTCTTTTCTCTCTCATTCAATGCGTTGATCATGCTTTTCTCCTGTAAAACAATTGATCCTTTTTCCTGCGAAACGACAGATGGCTGTGTCGCGCATCCCTCCTTTTCACCAATCGCACACACCGAACACGGCTGACAACCTATACTCCATAAACTAGCAAACCCAATTAAAGCTACGACTTTTATCTTCATCAACGCTCCTCATGCTCAAACGGCGAAATAACGTCTCAATCAAGAAAGCAACGTCAACACCAAGATGACGCTTGCATTCAATTATCGTAACTCTCATTTTTTGTCCATATTTATAATTCTTTATCCTCATGTAAATTACCTTGTGACACTTCATTCGTTTATACTGGACCATCCTTCAAAATGAAACATTTCAACGCACATATAAACCGTTGCACATCTCTGATCAGCGTAATGCTCGCCTATGCGCCTTTGGCGCATACGGCTCACAAAAGCGGCTATGCGCTCTGCGCATACGCCGCTTTCTCTCATGATTGGCTTCGCCAATAACATCCACATGGAATTTAGCTTGTAAAAGCTCGCCTATGCGCCTTCGGCGCATACGGCTCACCATAGCGGCTATGCACTCTGCAACGCCGCTTTCTCTCACGATTGGCTTCACCAATAACATCCACATGGAATTTAGCTTGTAAAAGCTCGCCTATGCGCCTTTGGCGCATACGGCTCACAAAAGCGGCTATGCGCTCTGCGCATACGCCGCTTTCTCTCACGATTGGCTTCGCCAATACGGCTTACAAAACTTATCATGATCAAAACACAAAACACTATAAACAAAAATAATGCCTAATACATTTGTAAAATTACCTATTTCATATCCAACGACCCAACCTCCCTATTCTAAACCATAGCGTTTAGTCATCGCTGACAATCAAAACACAATAAGCTTAAAACTTAAATGCATTAAATCACCCGATTCAACATAAAACTAACTTTATACGATTGCATTGCGTTCCAACAAAAGCTGCGCCACACAATATGGCTAATAACAGGATTGAAACTGCATACGTTTTAATAATCCTAATGGTGTATCGCCATCATTATTTCTAATATTTATATTTTACTGCTATCATTCTCCCTGCAATGCAAACGACACTTTCCCTAGTTTATTTAGAATAATGATGTTGACCTCAAGCCTATACCCTCAGCGATATACGGGTTACTTTTTGCGCTTTTTGACTGCCGGCAACGCATCGTACATCGCTTGAATAACACTTACAGTTAATTCGCGATCATCAATATCTGCATGTATCATTGCTTTTGCTCCCGGATAGGGTATTTCGCGTGCTGCGTCAGGCATCATCGCGACAACAGATGACACTGGTTTGAGCAAAAATCGATTGTCGTAAATTCCACCTATCACCTTGTCACGATAGTATATGACATATTCTCCCATCATGGCACGAAATGAAATCTGTTCCAAGCCCGAAAGCTGTTCCAAAACAAATGCGAGGTATTCCTTCGATGACGGCATAAAATGCCTCCTATTTGGATCTAAAATGAATCTTCACTGGCAATCATGACCATATCACACACAATGCATCCAAAATATTCCTCCTTTCGTCCACATGCAGATCATAACCTGCCCGTGCCATATTACCCTATTTTTCTAGTGTTGTGTTGCATTTATCGCTCCATGAGTGGGAAAAACTCATTTCACAACCCTCATTTTACCAATACGCTTCACATTTCGCTCGTATCAGCCAAATGAGGCCTTTTGCGCATACGCATCATGTTCCATACTCATGATTCTGACTTCACGTTTGCTTCTTAAATATATAATAATTCTGATAAGGAAGAAGGTCACCCACTTGCCGATCCAATACTAACCCCGCTGAACGCGCAATTTCTAACAGCTTTTCAGGAGCTATTTTGGCCGATTCTGGCGGCCCATTGGGAATGTCACCTGGCTTAAACTCTATAATATGAAATTGAGCATTAGATGGAAGCTGTTTTACAATGCCAGTCATCCATTCAATGGGATTGGCTATATGATGCATAACATCACACATAAAAACAATATCAATGTTTTCAGGAATTTCAGGGGCTTTGGAATCTATAAGTTTGACTTCTATATTTTGTACACCTTCAAGCATCGCTTTATGATGGATGTGACGGATCATTTCCGGTTCAACATCCGCTGCAAACAGACGCCCCGTCGTCAGCTTTTGAGCAATGGGAAACGAAAAATATCCGGATCCTGCCCCCAAATCAAGCACACGCTCATTCCCCGTAAGATGAATTTGTTCTACAACATCCTCTGGCTTTTGCCATATCTTCCGATCTTCCCGTTCCAAAAACTGGATATACGCTTCCATCTGTTCAAATGGTTTCATTTGCGTAGGATCCAATCCCTGTTTTCGCAATGGACAATCGACAGGCGGATTGGATGGATCATGCATCACGCCATCCGCATCCACAACGCTCGGCAAAGTCACATCCCCACCTGCTCCATTTGCTTCAGAATCGGATAAGTCGTTTTCCTGCTGCACCACCTGCTCTGAACGCCCCTCGACAGTCTTCTCATTAAACTTCTTAGGCGAACACCCTGAACCCATAAAAAGAATGACAATAATAATTAACAATCGTTTCATTTTGATGACTTTCTCCATTTCCTCTACAATACAGATAAACTAACATCCCTCATGCGCAAAAGCCACAGGGACAAATTTTCAAACGTGACGATGAACGAATCTATTTCATTTTTCAATCACATCTTATGAAACACAAGTTTTGACGCACCATACATGCAAATATGCAGTTTTAACACGCTTACTAAGTTTAATCATACAACATGTAATACATTGCGACGCGCACTATCACGTCGCAATGTAAATTTTATATGCGTACGAGTTTAGAATAATTGCAAAAAAATGATTCCAAACGATGCATAATAATATCCACACCGCCATTCGTTTTTGATTCGATATTGAGCGGCATTGCAGGATCATGTAACGACATACGAAATAGCATCCATCCACACACTTCACTGTCATCAAACCTCACTCGGATACCTTCAAAGTTGGGTTCAACGATGATAAATCGGTCATCATCATGCGCAAATGCCCGAAATTCCTCAAGTACCATTTTGCCATAATCAACAAAATCCGGATGCGTAATCTTAAATCGAATTTCGCGTGACTCTGCGGGATATCTAAGTCCAGAAATCAAATCTTCAATCCTGCGCCCTTCACGCTTTAATATTGCCATTTTGGCAATTATTTTAGTCGCAATATAAGCACCATCATCCGAAAAATAGTTTTCCTTAAATGCGCCATGCCCAGATGTTTCAATGGCAAGTTCACATCTCACGCCATTCTGATTAAGTTCAATCGCTTTATCGATAACATTTTTATAACCACGTTTATAACGAAAATGTTTTAGATGAAGCTGATGCTCAAGATAATCCTGTAATTCATCCGAAGTCACCGAATCAGTCACAACCGTTGAACCGGCTGCTGTCTCTGCCACAATCGTTGCAAGCAACGCAATGAGCGCATTGCGATTAACTTCAGTACCATCAGCAAAAACAACCGCTCCGCGATCGCCGTCGCAATCGAAAATAACGCCCAAATCTGCCCCAGATTCACGCGTGGCCTTTTGGATCGCTGCCATCGCCGTAGCATCCTCGGGATTCGGCACATGGTTCGGAAACGTGCCATCTGGTTCAAGAAACACGCTGCCCGATATATCCGCACCCAATGGCTCAAGAATACGCCCCGCAAAAAAGCCCGCTGCCCCATTGCCCGCATCTTCAATAATATGCAACCCTGCAAGTGGATGTTCATAATCCGCAGCTTTAACAACGGATTTTATCCATTCTCGGATCTGTGCCGTGTACACTTCGATCATGTCAAACGTCTCTGGCTGATTGTCACCGCGCACAAAGCCGCCGCTCGAAGCCAAACCATCACGATCAACTGCACCGAATTGCGCACACAGATCGGCAGCATGATCAAGGATTTGCGACAACTCTGCCTTATTGATCGCACCATCTCGCGTAAAAAACTTCATACCATTGCGCTGATACGGCAAATGACTGGCAGTCAGCATAATCGCGCCATCGAAATGGCTCGCTTCAAGTACCGTTGACTGGAACATCGCAGGCGTCGAAATGAGACCACAATAATAAATGCGCGTATTGCCAAGCCCAGCAAAACAAGCCTTCTTCAGTTCATGTGCCGAAATACGGCTATCATGCCCTACGCCTATACGAAGAAAAGGCGCTGCTTTTCCCATCTTTTGCACCAGATAATCCGCAAATGAAGCGGCAATAAAAGTCACCGCCCCTGCGGACAAAGTACGCGGTTCATCCTGCGTCGCAATCGCAACCCCGCGAACATCATTGCCATTCTGAAGTGTTTTGAATTGAATCATAACTTGTTCCCTTTTGCTCAAACGCAGCTTCGGATATTCCTCTCAGGTCTTGCCCCGAAAACCACAATCTTTTTTCAATGTTTGTCGTTTCGCCAATCAAGCGAAATATGGTGCCACACAAATTCTGCATGAGACCAGTTCGTCTTTCAATTTTATCGCTAAAAAAGACATCTAACAACAAAAAACAATGCCGTAAATGCCTCATAATATACAATATATTTGAAAACAAATCACACACAGATTGTGTATGCTTAAACAACCAGTCAACGCTTCAATATAAAAATGATTGGGTGAATTTTCCGGCAGCCTATGCCTGCGGCACACGGCCTTATTTTTCGATAGCGCGTTCGTCCGATCAAGGTATTCATCCCCTTCTTCGTTGGTATAATCCCATGTAAACCAGTCATGAGCAAACAGATACACGGTTTCTGTGTCAATTGCGCTGTTCATGATATACGCATCGCGATGTATTCAACTATCCATTGTTTATACAATAACCGTAGCTTTGTATTCTGTATGCTTATCCGTTGTAATGCCCGGATCATCCAAAACAAATTTTCCATCACAAATGCTCATAAAATGACAAAGTGCAATGCCCATATCGATTGCCTGTACATCCCATCCAACGCGATTGACATATCTTTCTGAATGTTTCTCATAAAAATGGTAGGCATTGCCATCTTTGACAATGCGGCACGGCTGCATATTTGCCGCCGACGGATACCATCTTACAGCTTCCAATGCATCATCATGGATATCGTGAGTTAAAGGATGTGAAAAATCTTTTTCATAAAACAATTTCGTGGGATCAAGCCAATCATCTCCATGAACCATTTCCCGAAGTTTTATGTCAACCTCGGCCTTTTCTGCCGAAGGATATCCCAATGGACTTACAATCGGCATGAGTTCATCGTCTTTGGTATCTGCAGCTTTTTCAAACACTTCGCGCTTCATCGTGCCGCCAATCCACGTGGTGCCGATGCCGATTGACCACGCAAATAATACGAGTTTTTCAAAAGAATACCCAAACGCTTCCTCACAATGCGGTACTTTCTTGACTTTTCCTGCAACATATAAATGTTCTCCGTTAATCACAGAACTCGAAAGCCCATGTTCTTTCGCATCCAGAAACACAAAACGCACCGGAATATTATACGGATTCGTTATCGTCTCGGCATATTCGACGAGTTTCTTTCTATCTTCCTCGGTAAGCAGTCTCCCGTCAAATGTCCGAATGCTCTTTCTCGTTCTAATCACTTCTTTCATGTCCATGGTTTTACCTCCATTGCTCTTGCTTCTTATGTCGTTATGACACCCACGACTGTGTTCTTTGATTGGGTTGGCGGCCTATGCCTGCGGCATACGGCCTGCCTTTCGGGCTATCGGCGACATCGTCGCCGATACGCCCTCCGCGCTCGCCGAAGTATCCTTGATATCTGCAGCATCAGGCGAGACGCAAACAGCATTGGTGGGTGAAATTTGCTTACATATTTCGTTATTTTTGCATACCTCTTTATAATTCCAAAATCCATTTGTACAATACATTAATGCATTACCGGAATCACACTTTAGTTCACCATCTTCACATTCTTCAGGCACTTCCACCATTGCACCTTTAGTGAACCTTGCATCTACATTTTCTTTTACACATTTCGCTTCGGTGAATATCAAGCCTTCAACAATCTCACAATTATTTCCTGTGGCACATTTTTCTTGTAATTTCCATTGATGATCTTCACATTTATATATTTCGTTCAAATGATACTGAAGTTCATCTCTTTGTGATATTATTTCATTCACATGACACTGAAGTTCATCTCTTTGTGATATTATTTCATTCACATGACACTGAAGTTCATCTCTTTGCGACAATACATTTTTATAGTCTGATTCCCTGATATTTCCATTGTCAATATTATTTTTTAACTCATTAAACTTTTTAATATTCATTTCATGAATTAATATCTCAAAAAAGGGTGATGTTTTAGCATATTTCCAAAAATAATGTGCCATATCCACCTCCATATTATCCCAAGGTTTTGGAGTTCCTGCATAATGAATAATCCAAGGTTTTCTTTTTGCTTCTTTATACTGCTTACTTAATCCAGTACTTGTATATTTTTCAACTCTTTCACCTCTGTTAAAGCATTCATATAATGTATTCCAATTAATATCCAAATATAATACATCATTAGAAAAAACATAATTAAGAACATCTTGATCTTGAAATTTCCATCTTCTCTGTGTTGCGATACTAAATAAATCTTCACTTCTATACTTTTGTCTTATTCTTTTTAAATTAAATAATAAAACTCCTGCTTGAAAATAAT
>JAFOHE010000161.1 GCA_017421975.1 Pseudomonadota bacterium | reverse complement strand
GTCATCATCGTCGTCGTCGTCGTCCGCTTCTTCATCCAACAGATCATCGACATCAATGAGTTTGACGATCTTATCCATCATTTCCTTGCCGAGATCGCTCAAACCCCAGCGAATACCAACGGTCTTAATGACTTCACTCGCTTCGAGCCAATCTACCCATGCGCGGAAATCCACGAGCGTCGGCATATAGCCTGGATACACATAACTCGTGATATAGCGGTACATTTCATTCGTCGAATGAAGGCGTTCCGCAAGCGCATCCATGATGTATTTCATCAGGATCTCGTTTTTTGCCGTTAAGTGTTTGAACAGATGACGTTTACGATCTTCAGGATCGATAATTTTGCTGAGTTTCGTCAAAAACTCACCCGCCTTGACCTGTTTTTCATTCGAATAATCGATATCAAGGAAGTTAAGAAGGATCTCAAAGCGTTCCTTATTAAAAAAGTCATGTTCCTTAAAAAACCGTTTGAGACCTTTGAGATCCGGCTTCTCTTTCAGCAAAAAATTGACGACGAGGCCGAGCCTCGGCAATAGTTCATTAGGCTTGCAGCCCTCAAGCACAGCAAAATTAACTTCTTGCATTGTGATGCCCCATATAAGGCTGCCTCTTGGCAGCAGTTAAAAAAAAGCATCTCTAATTTACACTTACAGGCAGTATTTTCGCAAGCATGACGGCATATTCATGCCGTCAAAAATCATAAAATTGTCTGGAAGAGCCGATTCCAACGCGGCCCATGTTCACCGGCAGACCACCAGATAAACAGCGCACGACCTTTGATATTATCCACAGGCACCTGTCCCCAACAACGCGAATCTAATGAATTATCGCGATTATCGCCCATGACGAAAATATGGCCTGGCATGACTGTAAACGGCCCTTCATGCTTATTTGGCACCTCGTGCGTCATCGTCGTAAACGTGGCATCCCCATGACGGACGTGGTTCCAGTGTCCCTGGCGTCGATCTGACACAAAAAACAATCGGGGAACAGTATGTTCATAATAAGGCTTGGAATCGATGGGAGAACCATTAACGAGAACCGTTTGTTCAACGACTTCGATCACATCCCCTTCGACACCAATAATCCGCTTAATGTAGTCTTTTTCCCCGGCAGCCGAGGCGGGACTCATACATTGGGCATTCGTCCGCATCAAGTGTTCAACGGCTTCATCTGAGGGAAAAGCAAAGACGACAACTTCCCCACGTTGTGGCTCAGAAAACCGAGCAATATAGCGATCCAAAAATGGCAGACGGATACCATAACTCAGCTTCGAGACAAAGAGCTGATCTCCTTCAAGGAGCGTTGGCACCATCGAACGCGTCGGAATCTTAAACGGCTCAATAAAAAATGTGCGTAATATGAGCGCAAAAACGAGCGCAAACAAGAGGCTTTCAAAGACTTCGCGCCCACTGCTTTTCTTAAAGGGATGAAGCGTCGTCGAAGCCATTTTTTTGACCTCACGATAAGCTTCCATATCGACGCCATCCTCTGAACGTAAGGATTGACGCAACTGCTCGGCCAAAGCTTCATAACGTTTGGCAAGCTCAGGCGCAATTTTCTTTTTTCCCGCCTTATACATGCGGTTCGTTTCGCCGAGAAGGACTTTGGCTTCCTTGCGCATACGTTCGCTTTTATCGCGCATCACAGGAGCATCCTGAGAAACCTTATCCGCCGAAACCGCCGTTGCTTCGTTTGCTACAGCATCGCCCGATGCAGTCTCAGCAGCAGTTTTTTCAGAAGCAGCTTTCTTTTCAGCCTCGGCCGCTGTCTGAGATGCCGTCGTATCTTCCTGTTGTGGCTGTACTTCTTCAGTCGTGCCGCTATTTTGTATATTTATAGGATCAGAATTATCAGACATATCTTTAGATAATCAAACGATGAAAGCGCACCGTGGACGCGCCTTGTCCATACCTCAAAAACATTCCCAAAGACCGTCATCCTGGCGGAAAAGTTTTGGTGCGACTGAATGAAAAAAATCCCCCGCAACCGACGCCGGTGTGTGGGGGCGTTACAAAGCTAACGGATTACATAATATCCGATGAATCTATGCGGAAAAGCTGCTGACCGAGGAAAATCAAATCCCCATGATACAGGCGGCAACGCTTGTTGATTCTAAGCCAGGTACCATTCGATGAATGTAAGTCGTTCAAATAATAACGCCCATCATCGCGCGGATAAATCTGCGCATGACGACCGCTCATAAAACGATCCTTATTAAAGACGATATCGCCCTGTTCACGACCAAAATTCGCACCTGCTTCAGAGAGACAATAAATATTTTGCGTGATATTGCCAATGCCGATCTGAACGAGCTTAAAGTCGCCACCACTCGGCGGAGAGCCCATATAGCGCGTACCATCTGCGGCTTTGGCTTTTGTCGAGAGCGGCTGTTCAAAGCGCTCAAATCGAAGCAACTGACGTCCGGCCAAAAAACAATCGCCAGGATTGAGCTGGACTTCACCACGAACGCGTATAAACGTTCCATTCAAGCTATCGAGATCCTCAATCGAAAGACTCCCCTCGCTTTCATCAACAATAAGACGCGCATGATGCGGTGACAAAAAAGCATCCGATGGAAAACGTGAATCTCCCGATCGTCCGAGAATCGTCTCATTAAATTTGAGCGGAATCCGCGCGCCATCAGAACTGTCCTCATTGATCGCGACAAGACCGATATTCAAAGAAATCGGACGAAGCTCGATCTGCTCAAACTCGTGTTTCTCCGTATAATTCGCAATATATGCCGCACATGCGCCACAATAACGATCGGAACGAGAACAAACGGCGCCACAGCTGCGGCAAATGACTTCCTCTTCACTCGCCTGGCCATAAAGTAAACCGAGACTCGAATCACTCGCCGCATCGTGAGCACCATGCCTGTTGGCGGAACGACGAACGGCGACTTTCGAGGGTTTATTCTCATCTACAAGACCAAGCACATTGATCAAGGCAGATGTAAGCTGGTCATCATTCACACCGTTATTACTATTAAGCGCCATGGATATGCCCTAAACCAATCAGACAAAACGCTGAAAAACACGCGCATCAGACAGATTCAAAAAACTGTCTTGAACCTCTCCTGACTTCACACACAATCGAAAGAAAAGCTACCCAAAATGCCGTAAGCCATAACGTTAAACACCCTGACAAGCAGGTGGGCCTCGTGATGGAGAGGGAGAGTATCCTGAACCCGCAGGCGCGCTCGCCAACTTCCCCGGGGACAAGTCCCTATTTAACGTCTTAGGGGTTTAAGCATATCTGGCGTTCTTCGCGAACATCTCAGGTAGCCCACTCTTTTTACCATTTACAAAGGCTTTAAGCGACAAAAAAAAACATCTAAAGTAAGGACGTGCCAACAAACTATGTAAGGACGTTCCATGGAACGTCCACAGCTAAAAAACGTCCACAGCTAAAGGGCGTACCAACAAACTATGTAAGGACCTGCCATGGAACGTCCACAGCTAAAAAACATCCACAGCTAAAGGGCGTACCAACAAACTGTGTAAGGACGTTCCATGGAACGTCCACAGCTAAAAAACGTCCACAGCTAAAAAACGTCCACAGCTAAAAAACGTCCACAGCTAAAAAACGTCCACAGCTAAAAAACGTCCACAGCTAAAGGACGTGCCAACAAACTGTGTAAGGACGTGCCATGGAACGTCCACAGCTAAAAAACGTCCACAGCTAAAGGACGTGCCATGGAACGTCCACAGCTAAAAAACGTCCACAGCTAAAAAAAAAGCATCTGCCTGAGCAGATGCTTTTTTCATCACGAAGCTGCCAATTCCGAAATTACTCGGCATCACCCGTCGAAGGCACAAACGCTTTACGCGTGCGGACGGTCTTAAGACGAGCGGCTTTACCACGAAGGTCACGGAGATAATAAAGTTTCGCACGACGAACATTGCCGAGAACGACAACTTCGATCTTCGCAATCTTGGGGGAATGAATGGGGAAGGTTCTTTCAACGCCACATCCGTAGGAAATCTTACGGACGGTGAAAGTCTCGCGGGAGCTGCTTCCGCTGCGACGAATCACGGCACCTTCAAAAACCTGAATACGCTCTTTGTCACCTTCTTTGATCGAGCAGTGAACACGAACGGTGTCGCCGGGACGGAAATCAGGAATGTCACGACGAAGCTGTTTTTTCTCAATCGCTGCAATAATTGGGCAAGTCATAATTTTGATATCTCCTCAAGGATAATTACAGAATCTATCTGCGATCGCAGCGTATGCGACAGTCACAGATAAATGTCAAGTCTAACATACGTTCCAATGCGACTTTGGAACGTCACGAGTCCGCCTGCCCAGCGGACTGCTTACGGCGGCGCCGTTTGGGCGGGGCTTCGGCAAGACCAACGAGGATTTTGTCCTCCTGGCTCAACCCCTCCACAAGACGCTCGTACAAATCAGGACGGCGCTCCTCCGTTCGACGGATCGACGCCGCACGACGCCACTTCGCAATGGCCTCGTGGTTACCTCCCAGGAGTATCTCCGGCACACTTGCACCACGAAATTCCGCAGGACGCGTGTATTGCGGATACTCCAGCCAGCCCTCGGAAAAACTCTCCTCTTCTGAAGAAGAATCATTTCCAAGCACTCCCGGCCAAAGCCGGGCAATCGCATCTCCCATGACGGCAGCGGCCAGCTCTCCGCCCGTCAGGATATAATCGCCTATCGAAAGCTCTTCATCGACATACGCTCTCACGCGTTCATCGATACCTTCATAGTGCCCACACACAAATGCAACAGACGTATATTTTCGACTAATCTCAAGTGCTTTCTGCTGATTAAACACCCGGCCCTGTGGACTCGTCAATATCACATGAATGTCAGGCTGTTCACCACGCACTCGTTCTATTGCTGACACAAGCGGACCAGGCTGCATCACCTGTCCGGCACCTCCGCCATACGGCGCATCATCGACGCGATGATGTCGATCTGTCGAAAAATCCCTAATCTGTACAAATGAATAACTTAAATGTCCGCGCGTAACCGCTCGTCCAAGAATCGAACTTTTCATCACTGTCTCGAAATACTCCGGAAACAGCGACACAAAACAGAGATGACGCATCGGCTATGCCTCTTCATCATAAACGGCATCAATCTGTGCCATCCATTCTCCGTCCACTTCGATTTGCCCGGCTTCCATATCCACTTTGCCGACATATTCATCCACAAATGGTACAAAGCCTGACCCATGACCGTTCGTCCGCCCATAGCATAACAGCTCATGGGCACCACTCGGCATCACGCTCTTGACCCGGCCATACGTCCGTCCGTCCGTGCCCACAAGCTCAAGACCCACAAGGTCACATACATAGTACGCATCCTTCAATGGCTTGAGCGCAGACCGGTCGATATAGACATCCTGACCTGTCAACGCAAATGCTGCATCACGATCGGAAACACCCTCAAGCGTCAACGCAAAAAAACGCGTACATTTCTGGCTACGCAAAACCTTATATGGTTTTTGTGTTTCGCCGAGATATACCGTCTTAATGCGCGCCAACGTCACACTGTCTTCGTCTTCCGGGAATACCCGTACAGCTCCGCCAATGCCATGCGCTCGGCCTGTTACGCCAACTTTGATGCGTCCTTCCGTTTCAGTCATGCTCTTTCACAAAAAAATCACCATGTCTCACCATGGTGAATTTCGTTACGCCACGTTCATTCGACAATTTCTAAAATTGCCCGTTCATGAAGCTTGACCGACGCGGCTTCCACAAGCGTTCTCATCGCCTGCGCCGTGCGACCCTGCTTACCAATGACTTTGCCAAAATCATTCGGTGCCACTCGGAGCTCCACCACGATTTCCTGTCCTCGGACATACTCCCGCACTGCTACCGCCTCCGGATCATCCACAAGCGTCTTCGCAATACATTCCACAAGTTCTCTCATCGTGCCCTCACTCCGCTGTGACCACGCTTACTTGGCTTTCTTCGCCTGGGCAATCAGGCATTTGACCGTATCAGAAACCACGGCACCCTGCGAAATCCAGAAATCAACACGATCAAGATTAAAATCAATCTTGCAAGCAAAATATCCTGCACTGTGGTGGCGGTAAAATAACCGCCGTTATTGACCGCCTGCGTCTGATACAGGGACAGCGCAGGGATTGCAGCAGGGTCTCCGTGGATATGCTCGGCAGCGGCAT
>JAFOHE010000160.1 GCA_017421975.1 Pseudomonadota bacterium | reverse complement strand
TGCGGTGATGGTGGCGGCTTTCGTGGTTTTTCATAGCCTCGGAATTCTTCACACATTTTTTTCAATTCTTCCTGAATGGCATCACGCAGTTTGTCATTATTCTCAAGAGCGTCATTAGAGACATTGTCGAGCCCATTATCTGCACGGAATTTTTGAATAAACTCAGCTGTCGGCTGAATAATGGCAATATTAAACGGTCGGTTTGCACCAAAAACGACGCAACATTCAATGATTGTCGAGATCGTAATACGTGATTCGAGTGCGCTTGGCACAACATATTTCCCGTTTTCCAGTTTATATTGTTCCTTAACGCGTCCCGTCAGCCACAAATAACCGTCTTCATCAAGATACCCCATATCACCGGTACGCAGTTCGTGCGCTTCCGTCAAGACTTCCGCCGTTGCTTCAGGCAAATTAAGGTATTCTTTCATGATGCAGGGGCCACCGACAATCACCTCACCCTGTTTACCGTTATCTTCATCCGGATCAACTTCGATGCGGACATCGACGCCAGGCAACGGGCGTCCAACGGAACCAATCTTTCGTCCGGCACGCGGAGAATTGACGGCAATAATTGGTGATGTTTCTGTCATACCATAGCCTTCATAAATCGTGACGCCGAAATCATTAAAGAAGTTCGCAATTTCCTCCGAAAGTGCCGCACCACCGCTAATACAAAACCGAAGCGCATTGCCGAAGGCACCACGGACTTTCGCCCCGACGACGCGGTCAAGCACCTTCTGCTGAATTTTATCGATCATCGAGAGCTTGTCTTTACGCGCCTTGCGTGCAAGGTTTTCCGTCCGTTCAAAAAGCACGCGTGCCACAGGATGTTCTGCCGTTTTATGATGAATGATATCATAAATCTTATTAAAGATCTTCGGCACACTGACGAGAATCGTCGGATTAACTTCGAGCAAATTCTGCGCAATCGTTCTGTTCGACTCCACCAGACCAATCGCCGAACCGACACTCGGAAAAATCGACAATTCAACGGTCTTGCCAAACTCATGCGCCCACGGCAAAAACGCGAGCGTCCTGTCTGTCGGGCCAATGGGAAACACTTCCTGAATCTTAAGAACATTCTGCAAAACATTCTGATGGGTAATCACAGCACCTTTCGGCAACCCCGTCGTACCGCTCGTATAAATATAATCCGCGATATCGTCTTCCGACACTTCAATCGAATCGAGCATTTCCGTCTCGGCCTCAATCATCCGATCCACGCTCGCTGGATCTTTCGGATCATTGGGGCGAATCACAAAAATCGTCTTGAGCGAATCGATATGCAATCCCTCGATCTGTGATTTAATCGAATCATTGCCAGCAAAAAGCAGTTTTGCTCCCGAATTCTTCAAAATATATTCCCAGTCTTCAATTTTCTGAACTTCATACATGGGAACGACAATCGCGCCAAGACCGTATGAAGCATACACGGCAAGCGCAAAAGTCGCCGAATTGTTCGCAATAATGGCAACGCCATCCCCTTTTCCGATGCCATGATGAGACAAAATCGCACGTAGTTTGCGCATTTTAATATCGAACTCGCCATACGTCATCCACGTGTACGTTCCAGCCACCTTTGTGCCGAAAAACGGCCGTTCGCCGTATTGTTTGATCGAATTTTCAATCATGTCATTGAGGTTATGGAATTTCGTTTTTGTAAGCATCTTAACTGAACTTCCTGTTTGATTCACGCCATGTCAAGCATGGTCTGAATAGCATTGGTAAACATCCCCACCCAACAGAGTCACGAAATTCCTTTGCCTTTTACGGGAGGAACTTCAGGGATAAAAGAGTGATGAAAAAGCCCCCATTCGTGCGGAACGGGGGATGGAAATTGTAGATAATGTTTATGTTTATTTGT
>JAFOHE010000159.1 GCA_017421975.1 Pseudomonadota bacterium | reverse complement strand
GAGAAAAGTTCAGTTGTCAAAGAAATCGTTGTTACGGTATCGGGTGAAGCGATCCGCAAGGTAGAGGATGTTCTTGTGGAGAAAGCACGCAAGAGTGCGCGGCTTCCAGGTTTCCGAGCTGGCAAAGTTCCTGCGAAACTGATCCGTCAGAAAGCGGGAGCATCGCTTACGGAAGATGCGCGTCGCGAATGTCTTCAGGATGCCGTACAGGAAGCGCTTTCGACGATCGATCATCTTCTTCATGTAGGTGAAGTGGATGTTGTGACGCCGAAATTGGAAGATGGTGGTTTTGTATGCAAGGTTGATGCAGAGACGGAACCTGCGATTAGCTGCCCGAACTACAAGGGTCTTGAAGTGAGTCGTCCGAGTGTAGAAGTGAAGGACGAAGAAGTTGCAGAAGAACTTGAGAAGAAGCGCGAACGCCATGCGGTATTGACGCCCGTAGAAGACCGGAAAGTGATTCAGGAAGGCGATGTAGCCTTTGTAACACTGAGCGCCCCGAATGAAGCAGCGAGCAAATTCTGTGTTGCAGGAACGCGCCAGATCACCGTTGGCAAAGGCTATTTCAATGCGGACATGGAGAAAGCATTGGTTGGTTCGGAAGTTGGATCGACGATCAATCTTGAAGCGAAAGTTGACGATGCGGATGCCGTTGTGACGTGTGAAATCAACGAAATCAAGGTACGTGTTCTTCCTGAACTTGATGATGCTTTTGCGCTTGATACGGGCGAAGCGGAGACGCTTGATGGTTTGAAAGACGTCATTCGCAAGCGTCTTGAAGAATCCAAGACGGAAGCAGCGGATTCAGAGCTTGTAAAACGTCTTCTTTCGAAGCTTCGTGAAGCGACGCCGACTGATCTTCCCGAAGGCTATATCAAAGCGCGTGCGGTACAGGCAATTCGTCTTCAGATTGAACAGATGCTTCGTCAGCAGGTTGATGACCGTATGCTTTCGCGGATTGCGAACAACATCCGTCCCGAAGAGCTTGAAGAGTACCGTACGGATTATCACAATGAGCTTATATTGAATGCGATCGCGAAAGAGGAGCACATTGACGTCAAAGAAGAAGACAGCATCAATGAGGCCAAGAAGTGGTTTAACAATGTCGATGAATCGAAGATTCGCGACTGGTTGAAGAGCGGTAATGCAGGTCGTTTTGTGACCGAGCAAGTAGCCCGAGACAGAGCGCTTGAGCTTGTGAAAGGAGCCGCAGTCATTACGCAGGAATAAAAGTGGCCCGCCCACAGGATGCAAATGCACTGATTTAGTCCTGAAAGCCTTTGCATCAGCAGCGACACAGCGTCCATTTGAAGAATAGAGTCGTCCGATAAAAGAATTGGTGCTAAAATTTCTTTGAATGGCGCGGTGAGTGGTGTATGTGAGTATGCTATTTGTGTCACCTGTGTCGCATCATTTTTAGAAGCGTACCAGCGGCGTTAGTAATTTAATTTTCACTGGAAGTAAAACACCATGCCGATTCCAGAAATCTATGACGTTCTCCAGCTCAGTCTAATGGAGGACTCGGAGGACGAAGAAGAAATGACATTAATTCCAACTGTAATAGAGCAGTCACACCGTGGCGAACGTGCCTGGGACATTTTCAGTCGCCTTTTGAAGGACCGAATTGTTATTCTTGGGAGTGCCGTCAGCGACATGGTTGCGAACAGCATCATTGCCCAGCTTCTTTTTCTTGAGAGTGAGAATCCCGAAAAAGACATTCAGATGTATATCAATTCGCCTGGCGGCAGTGTAACAGCGGGCATGGCGATATATGATACAATGCAGCACATACGCTGTCCAGTATCAACGATATGTATTGGTCAGGCAGCGAGCATGGGCGCCGTTCTTCTTTGCGCTGGCACGAAGGGGAAACGTTATTCGCTTCCGAACAGTCGAGTTTTAATTCATCAACCGCTCATCACAGGTGGTATCAGTGGTCAGGCGACGGATATAGATCTTCAAGCCAAAGAGATCGTCCGTATGCGCACAGTTTTGAACAATATCCTTGCTCGCCATTCAGGTCAATCGCTTGAACGCATTGAGAAGGATACGGATCGAGATTACATCATGAGTGCCGATGAAGCCAAAGCGTATGGTCTTATAGACGAAGTTATTCGTCGCACGAAAGAAGGCCATCCCGAGAATATCACGCCGGATGCCTGATAGCCCAGATAGGCACACTGTGCATAAGCAGTGTGTCTTTTCGTCATTTTTGCGTATTAAACAACAGAGGAGATTTTCACTTGTCCTTTCCCCAGCCTGCCTTGCGCTGTTCCTTTTGTGACAAGGAACGCACAGAAGTCAAAAAGCTCATAGCCGGTCCCAATGTCTATATTTGTAATGAATGTGTCGAATCATCATATGATGAGATCATGCATGATTTTCATACCGATGAGAAGTCAGAAGGCTTTGAAAATATCCCCAAACCTCGCGACATATTTGCCAAATTGAGTGATTATGTCGTTGATCAGGACAGAGCGAAAAAGATTCTTTCCGTCGCCGTGCACAACCATTACAAACGCATTTCAGCGCCTCAGCAGACGCAAGATGACGTAGAACTCGGCAAATCCAATATTTTGATCATTGGTCCGACAGGAACAGGCAAAACGCTTTTAGCCCAAACGCTAGCCAAGATCCTTGATGTACCCCTTGCGATTGCTGACGCGACGAGTCTTACAGAAGCAGGATATGTTGGCGATGATGTTGAAAACATCGTCCTTAATCTGATTCAAGCAGCGGATGGTGATATTGACAGAGCGAGCCGTGGTATCATTTATATAGATGAGGTTGACAAGCTCGCACGCAAAGGTGCTAATGTTTCGATCACGCGTGATGTCAGCGGAGAGGGTGTCCAACAATCGCTGCTAAAACTCATCGAAGGCACGATTGCCGCAGTTCCTCCCAAAGGGGGGCGCAAGCATCCGCAACAGGAGTTTATTCGTATTGATACGACGAATATTCTCTTTATTTGTGGTGGTGCTTTTGTGGGTCTTGAAGATATTATTGATGCTCGTACAGCGAATGCATCCATCGGTTTTAATGCTGATATTAAGAAGAACGACCAAAAAGACGTTGCAGCTCTCTATCATGCGCTAGAACCCGAAGATCTTCTCAAATTCGGTCTTATTCCTGAGCTTGTAGGGCGCCTTCCTGTCGTTGCGACACTTAATCCACTGGATGAAAAAGCTCTTGTGCGTGTTTTAACGGAGCCCAAAAACAGCTTGGTTCGCCAATATGCAAAGATGTTTAAGATAGATGGCGTTGACCTTGAATTCACAGATGAAGCTCTCCACACCATTGCAGAACTTGCCGTCAAACGAGAATCTGGTGCCCGTGGCTTACGAGGTATTCTTGAGAACATCATGATGCCATTCATGTACGCTTGTCCTGGGCGTGAAAACCTCAAAAAGCTCGTCATCACCAAAGAGATCGTCGAAAGCCATAGTGATCTGACCAGTATCATGGATTATCTTGATCGCTGTGAGAAGAGTAAAACAGGCATTCCTGAAGCGATTCCTTCACCTTGTGCCGAAGCCGCTGTTGGGGAAACAGATTCCTCGGAATCCTCTTTGAAATCCGTTGATTCTTCCGAGTCAACCAACCAACTCGACAGTCATGCTTTGGATTCAACAAAAGTAGAGCCCTCGACATCTACGGAATATACGCCTAAAAAATCCAAGCGTTCTGGCAAAGCCAAAAAAGGAAGCAAAAAAGGCGACAAATCTCCCGAAGACAAGTAATCTTCGATTGTGATGCCAACATTGCCCGGTTCACGCCGGGCTTTTTTTTACCTTTCCGGTGTACCGGTTATCTGTACTTTATCAGGAGAAATCTCATGCGAATCATGCTCAAACTTAGCGGTGAAGTTCTTGGTGGCGCTCAGGGTATCGGACTTGATGCGGATACACTCAAGCATTTTGCACACATTCTTGGAACGATCGCCCAAAAACACGAACTTGCGATTGTCACGGGCGGAGGCAATATTTTGCGAGGGAAATCGACGAAGGGCATAGACCGCTCCAAAGCAGACCAAATTGGTATGATGGCAACCGTGATTAATTGTATGACCCTTGAACAGCATCTTATTGCGCAAGGTTATAAAGCACACGCTGTAAGCAGTGTTTGTTCACTTGCAACGCCATACGATATTCCAGCAGCCCGTCGAGAACTTGGCGAAGGTACGATTATCCTCGTCGCAGGCGGTACATCGAATCCTTATTTTACAACGGATTCAGCGGCAGCCCTTCGCGCACTTGAACTCAATTGTGATATTCTTATCAAAGCGACCAAAGTTGACGGTATTTACGATAAAGACCCCAGCAAGCATCAAGATGCCAAACGTTATGAACATCTATCCTTTCAAGATGCCATCGATCAAAATCTCGGTGTCATGGATCTCACAGCAATGGTCTTATGCCGTGAAAACGGCATGAAGCTCCGTGTTTGCAACGTCAATATGCTTCAGGATCTGGAAGCCATTTTAAATGATAATACGAAATCAACGTTAGTGGATTAAGGCATTTTTACATCAGCATTAAAGAAGCAGCGCCGCGTATCGGCGAGCCGATAGCGGCGCTCAAGCGGCGTATTTGCCAACGGCAAATAGCCGCGCCAGCTTGCCGTATGTGCTACAGCACATAGGCAAGCCCCCCAATTTCACATTTATGATACAAAAGCATGATCATTATTATAACATGGAATCATCGCTCAGGCGCTTTACCCATTAGAAGATGGCCAAAGGCTCACTTCGCGACCAATCCTGAACGCTAAACGACGTCAACCCCTGAACAATTCTGAGACATGTAGCATCTTCCCTCAACTGCACCGAATTGTCATTGACAGCAGCGCCCCATATTTGCATGCCAGCGACGAACACGCGCAATACAATAGAAGATTTTCCGGAATTGAGCCCAACACGGACAATGGCATATTGCCCATGATCAATTTCACAAAGTACAAAGAGGAACGATTTTGCAGCAGGTGCCACAGAAATAATTTTCGAGTATTCTAGTGCAGGATCCTCAAAGCGGTTCAGAACAGAAAGCGTCTCCACAGAAGCCCCGCCCGTCATAATCGTATGATCAGCCATGAATACGAGTACAGAATCAGCGGTTTTATCTTTACCAAAAGAGACGGCAACCACGTCATCCACATCATACGTACGCACACACAGATCTTTTCTCAGATCCCAAAGATAGAGCGCATGATCAGAAACAATGGCAGCGAGCGTGGCAGTTTCATTGATCGCAAGAGCCCGCACAGTTGAATCACATTGTATAGAAAGTGGATGTTCAACAGCCGAATCAAAGAAAGAGAGCGATCCATCGTCATGGTATAAAACGAGGTTATCCCCTGCAGCCGCCATACATGTTGTCAGTTTATTTGTTTTACAAACGCGAACGATATCGTTCGAATTGAGTTTAAGGCGATAAATCAAGCCATCGATGCAAGCGACGAGAGCCTCAGAATAGCAGGCTCCAGCGCAAGCAGCCGTCAGTCCAGCAGGGAGCGGAGAAGAGGAAAG
This sequence comes from Pseudomonadota bacterium, assembly GCA_017421975.1. GTDB lineage: Bacteria > Myxococcota_A > Bradymonadia > UBA4248 > UBA4248 > RGIG464. The sequence goes on along the minus strand of JAFOHE010000159.1, from coordinate 39,942 downwards.
AATCTCCTGACTCGCCCCAAGAAAAGCCGTCACACTTTCTTCTCTGAAAGCGACAAGGCCAGCTTTTTCTGGACTCGGTAGAAGCGCAACAAAAGAGCGGGCGAACCGCGGCGTTTTGAATACAATACTGCGTTCAACTGGACTGTATATGGCGATATTGCCGTTGATATCTCCGAGCGCCAAGCCTGCGATTTCGTCGAAAGCATCCGCCGAAATAGGAGCATTAAAATTGGCCACACGATTAGGTTTCCCCTTCACGGGATCAAACTGCCATATTTGTTTTTCGGAAATGACGATGATGTATTCCCCATATTTTGCTTGATAAATATGTCGCCATGCATCGTTTTCATCCGCCATCATTGAAACAAGCGTATTATCGGAGGATGTGTCATAGAGCTGAACCATTTTTGGCGACCAGGCCATAACATACCGCTCACAGACATCCATTGAGGCTTGCATCACGCCTTCGAGTTCGTGATGATAATTATTTTCTCCGCGGGTGATCGTGACGCCATTCGTTTGAAGTGCACATGTTGGTGCATCCAGAAGTGGAATATAGCCATACGTTGCCTGCGTCACATGTTGTTCATCATCCTCAGTCTCTGCCTCGTTTTCGAATTGGATGCGATAAATTTTATCTTCCTGTGTACACGTGAGCGCATAAGAAGATTCCCACACAAGCCTATCAGCCACAAACCCGATACGATAACTACCGATGACATCAAGCGTTTCCAAACACCATATTTTGACGACACAGTCTCTGTCAGACGCCGCAATATAACGATGACAAGGAGAAAAAGCCAAAACGACGATTCCACCACGATGCCCAGTCTGAGCAACAATACGAACAGGACTTACGAATTTACTCGTTGTTGGAACAAAACGATGCGGCAGCTCACCCACGGTTCAACTCCCTTTAAAACAAATCTGACCTACGTTCGTTCAATCGCAAACGCCGCTGAGAATATACCACACTTTCCCTATCCAAACAAAGTGAGGATACATCTCAAGGCATTTCTATTACACACTTTCTTCATATTGCCCAAGATTAAAACTTCGAAGCATCGCACTGAGCTGATGCACATTGTAGGGTTTTTGAAGCGAGTTCACACCTTTTTCGTGTATCCAATTTATCGTTTTATCATCAAAATAGCGCGATGTTACAATGATGGCAGTTTTTGGGCACATAGCCTGTGTACGACGAACGATCTCAATGCCATCAATCACAGGCATACGAAGATCTGTAATCACGGCATCGAACTGATACTGCTGCAACAAAGACACGGCTTCCATACCGGAAGATGCCGTCATCACATGATAATCCTCAAACGACAGCATCAGAGCAAGATTGCGCAACACGTCCATGTCGTCATCGACAGCAAGTATACGAACTCGTGTTTTCAAAAGCCTTCTCCCACCAAAACAATAATGCACAAAAGCGTACATTTTATGTACACTTTTCACAAATCTTTGTCAACGTAGGCATAGCTTATTTTCAGTTGTCTTCATTTTATCAACGATTCACCACGTTAATCCACAGAATAGACATTCTTCGAATTTGTCTTACCCGTCGATGACTTCCCAGATGTCGTCGTTTTGCCTGTAGACTTACCAGATGTCGTCGTTTTGCCTGTAGACTTACCAGACGTCGTCGTTTTGCCTGTAGACTTACCAGATGTCGTCGTTTTGCCTGTAGATTTACCTGACGTCGTTGTTTTGCCTGTAGACTTATCAGATGTCGTCGTTTTGCCTGATGCCGTATCGTCAGGCATTTTATCCGTCTGATCTGTTTGCGAGGCTGAATCCGAATCAATTTTCTGGCCATTGGGATCCACTTCCTGAGGCGGCCCGGGCGGCAAAGGTGGTGGGCCACCATGTCCACCATCCTTCATCCACGGCGGCGGGGGCGGTAATTTTCGATTTAATGTGACCGTCAGTGTTTCAAATCGCATCGGCGTGACAGGCAAATTGTAATCTTCATAACCATCCGCTTTCAGAACAAGATTCCACTGACTTAAGCTTCGTATGATATCAAACGCACTTCCCGATGCCCCAATCTCAACATTGTCTGAAGCACGATAAATCTTCGTTTCAGCCGGTGATGCCACGATCGTCACACGCACGCGCATCGGATCAAGCGCCCCCATGAGTGCCCCCAAAGAAGCACTTTGAAGGATATCCTTCTGGTACTGCTTAAGGTTCGGCTCTTCCTCCGCCAAACCAGTAATCACATTTTCAAGATTGATGCGTTTATCGACATACATCTTGACAATGACCACTGTGACAATAAGCGTAACGCAAAGTGCAATGCCGAAGATCAATCCCTGCTGAAGACGTCGCTGCCTGAACTCATCTTCAGAAATGACTGTGGAAACAGCCGTCATGGATGTTGTCGGAACAGAGTTAATGCTGCCATTTCCCGTCGTCTGCTGTCGCTTTGTCGAAGCAAAAGACTTAAGTTTTGCTGATGTATATTCTTTTTTGAGGACATCATCGTCGAGCGCTGCAATCGAATCATACAGAGAACTGGCATTCTGATAGCGCATATCTCGGTCTTTTTCGACACACCTTGTGATAATCGACCCAAAAGAGGATTCCATGATCCAATCATCAATGGGGATAGGATCAGCACTCATCTGCTGCACAGCAATCTCGATGGCACTGGAACCATAAATGGCCTGATGGGCGACAAGCATCTCATACATGATGAGGCCGACGGCATAAATATCCGCTGCTGGCGTGACTTCTCCCCCCTTGAGGAGTTCCGGGCACATATAAGCCGGAGAGCCGATCCACGCCCCAGTTTTTGTCAACTTTTCAGCATTTTCCTCACCAGTCTCCGTATCAATAATTTTGGCGATACCGAAATCAAGGACGCGCACATGAAAGTCGTGGCTTGTATATGTATCATCCCCCGAAGTCTCTACTCTGGGTTCAAGCGAAATATTCGACGGTTTCAAGTCACGATGAACAACGCCTTTTTGATGGGCTTCGCGCAAGCTGTCTAAAATTTGAAGCACAAGTTTTTTAGTTTCGAGGAAAGTGAAACGCTCACGCCGTTCGATGAATGCTTCGAGCGTTTCCCCCGTCAGCAGTTCCATGGCAAAATAAAGCGTGTCATTCTCTGCGACACCGGCATCAAAGACTTTGACCGTATGCTCCGACTGCAGCTCCTGAGAGAGCGCGATTTCCCGTTCAAAGCGTTTGGCCGCACGCGTGTAATCAGGAATGTTATGCTTCAGCGTTTTAAGAGCGATATGTTTGTTTTGCTGCGAATCCTCACATTCATAGACGATACCAAAGCCACCCACGCCCAAGATCTTCACGATTTTATAACGATCAGCGATCACTTCCCCAATATCAAATTGGGCCGAATCCCGCTTATCTACGAGCGACTTATGGATACTGGCCATCCCAGCCTGCGTCGTATTTCCTATTTGTTCCTGCACTCCACTTTCCATAAAATCATCCTGTAACACATATCTGAACGCCGTGATTCAGTACGGCTATATTTCAGTATAACACGCTTTCATCCACTGTCGAAAGACGGGGGTTCTATCACAACCTTTTGTGCTTATGTCCATTCAAGTTAAAATGTCACCACCAATCCCCAAGGTGAAAGAGCGTTTCCTGACATCCAGGGCAATACGATATCCGCGAGGAACAAGTATTCCACGCCAGCGAGCGCAATAAATGGTCCATAAGGGATCGCGAGTTTCCCCGCAGTTTCCTCATTTTCACCATTCTCATTTGTCTCCCCATTCATCTCGCGTGACACTTCATTTCGGAAAAGCCCCTGCCCTTCGCCTTTTTTTTGTTTTGCCCCAATCGCCATACCGATCACGGCGATAATGACCCCTTGCAGGCTTGAGGCAAGAAAGACGAAAGGCAAGGCTTCCCAGCCGAGGAAAGCCCCGATCATAGCCATCATCCAAATATCGCCCCCTCCCATGCCAATTCTTTTCGTGAGGAGATAATAAATGCCGATAATCGAAACGATAATGCCGCCGCCGATCAGCCCACCTAAAAGAGCATCCATCCAGTCAATGTTTCCGAGAAGCTGCGCAAAGACCCCTGTTTCAGGAATGAGCCATGCTGTCAGAAGCCCCAAACCAGCCATCGGTAACGTGATTTCCGGCGGAAGTTCCGTCGTATCGTAATCGATCAGTGCCAGTGCCAGGCAGCCGATGGCAAAAAGCGTCAACGACACAAATAAGACGATCATCTGCCATGCGACATTGGGTTCAAGAAGGTAAGGCAGAAGCGGCACAACGACCTGATGACACAACAATCCGCCAAAACATGCCGCAATGCTCTCGACAATAATGTAACGTGGCGAAATTGGCGCATGACAGTGACGACATTTTCCGCGTAAACACAGCCACGACAAAATGGGCACATTGTCGTACCACTTTATCCTATTTCCACATTTTGGGCAGGCACTCGGCGGCGACACAATCGACTCATGACGTGGAACACGCCATATCACAACGTTGGAAAACGAACCCACACATGCTGCAAACGCAATGCAAAAAAAATATGCCCACCCAGTCAGACTCGCAACCCATTCCTGTTCCATCATATCAACCAATACCATTTGCGCATCAAACAATCCTTAGCTTGCGCATCAAACAATCCTTAACTGCCCTTGCCGATCAATCGAAAAACAAGGTTTCCGACTCTCCATATTCCGATATTAGTCCTTCCACATACGCAAGATAGCGTTCCCTCTGCTTCCAAAACGTTTCAAAGCGTTTCTTTTCCAGCTCAGTCGCATCAGGATAAAGGCGTTCGAGCGTTCTGTCGTGCTCAAGTGCCCCGATGGCTTCGTAAGTCAGACGCGAAAACCGCCGTATGCCATGCAAGTGACGCTCCGGTCTGGGATTGGGGGTCTGTGGAAAGGACGCACCGTTATCGATGGACATAAAACGACCGTGTGAAAACTGACAATTCACACCCCAGAATTCTTCTTTTTGACTGTACCGATCCCAATTGTTCACCAAAAAATCAAAGACAAGCAAATTCGAAAGTTGTAATGCAAGCGCATACTGCGTAAGCGTCCCAAAATGCGTTACAAGATCATTAGCAATTTTTGTGCCATTATGATGTTTTTGTAGCTCTTGTGCATCGAGCATCTCAGCTGCCTTTGCCTTCAGCAAATACTCTTTTGGCGCCTCGAACAAAGGTTTCCACCAATTTTCCATCTCAATTGGGAAAAAAGCATATTCCGCCACCCATGCTTTCTGCGTTCCGACGACGCGATCCACGCCATCGACCTTGACGAGATCAAGTTCGCGAAGTTCGTCTGGAGGATTGGATGGAATTCTTGCATAGAGGCCGCTGAAACGGCGATACGTAAACCAGACGGGATGATTGACGGGAATGTCAAAGCGGCACCGCATGAGCGGACAGAGCCTGTAAGCCGCAATTTCGGAGCGGTCATTCGACTGTTTGCGCATCTGCTTTGGCTTAAAAGCCGCGAAAGTTTTTTTATCCTTGATCAATCTGTACACGAGCGAGCTTCCGCCGCCCAACTTTTTGACAGCCGTGACCTCATCATTGGTGACCTCGCGGGGGCGAGCCTGGTAATCGGGATCCGCGTCATACACGCGGTCAAACGCCGCACTGAGCGCCGCACAAGAGCCGAACGCCGTTTCCGCCGCCACAACGGCCGCATAAGCCTCACGAAATTTTTTCTGATTCAGAAGCGCATCTATTTCAGCGACAGCCTTTTCAACCGGATCGACGGCCTTACCCTGCGCCTGCCCCGCCACGGCATCATTCACAGTCGCATCTGTGCTTTCCTTCATGTCCGCCGGCGATACGCCCACGGCAAGCTGATTTGCCTTGCCGTCCAGAGGCGTCGTTTTGGCCGCATCACACGCCGCCATGCTCATCAGAACCCCGATCCATAAACCTGCAATCCAATATCTCATCTCGATTTCCGCCAAATAATCATTTTTTGTGTGAGGGGGCGGTGCGACGCGTCTTACCGCCCCCTACGCGGCTATCTTTTTTCAGAAAAACGCGTTTACAACGCTTTTTCTGAAAAAAGATACGCCGCTACCCCCTTGTGCGGGGGCCAGCCCCCGCAACGCCCCCGAACATCTCTTATCACGATTGTGCGTGACATGCCATGCGACGTGCTGTGCGCTTATTTGTGTCTTCAGCCCCCACGTTTCCAAAAAGTCGCGTATTGCGCGAGCAATAGCGACTTTGGCAAGTGCGTATCGGCTGTAAGCCGATAGCACTGCCCCACGCTGCTTCTCATTCTACCTACGCTTCCGACACGAACTTCACGATCAACGTCCCGTCATCAGGATTGGCATGATCGACAAGGACTTTGATAATCGTCCCGACGGGGAGACGCTTTCGAAGCGTAAGCGTAGCACGGGTCTGCGTGTCAATGAGCATGACATGTGGATGCTCCGGCCTTTCGGGATTGTACTGCACGATGATGGCATCAAAGAGGCGCCCGCGTTCCTGTCGAAAGTAAGCGAGTACGGCGTATTGATTTGCTTCCGAAGAAGCCGCACGCGCCGCAGACAGTGCCCCTTCGACGTTCGATAGTGCCGTTGCAAACTGCGCATCATCGAAAAGCGGCCTGCCAGTCGTCAAAAAGGCTTCAAACTGGTAATGCGCGAGCAAATCGACGTAACGCCTAAGCGGGCTCGTAGCCTGAATATAGCGCTCAAGTCCGAGTCCGGCGTGACGTCCGGGTGTCATGGATGAGACGGCCGGCAACATGCAGCGGCGCAGGCTCAGGGCACGCATCATGTCATTCGGCATGGCATCGAGTTCTTCGCTTGTTGGGAGATTGGATGGCGCAGGCTGAATCCTGAAGAGTGCAGGAATGGCATGTTCGACGCAATAATCAGCAGCGAAAGCATTGGCCTGAATCATACATTCTGAAACGAGCTGGCGGCTCATCATGCCGTTATCGATCGGTTCAAGGCTGTATTTGCCTTCGTCACGTCGATAAACGACCTTATTTTCGGGCAAATCAACATCGATGGCGCCGGCGGCATGTCGCGTGCTTTCAGACACTTCCGTTATTTCAAACACCATGCGCAACATATCGCTCAATCCGTCATTTCCGAATTCGATCATCTGCTCTGCGGCACGATAGGTCAGCCTGTGCTTTGAGCAGACAAGGCTTCGCACGATGGAGCGATCGAGGACATTGTACTGCTTGTCCATGAGAAAAAAGAAGGTGATGGCAGCGCGGCGTTCATTCGGCATAAGGCTTAGCGCATTTTCACTGAGGATGAGGGGGAGCATGGGGATACGGCTGTCTGGCAAGTAAAGCGACGTACCCCGTTCACGCGCCTCTTTTTCGAGCAGCGAATCGAAGGGAATGGCGGCAGCCGGAGCGGCGATATGAATGCCGAGCCGCATGTTTCCGTTATCGAGCGACTCTATCGATATCGCATCGTCGATATCGAGCGTCGAAGCATCGTCAATGGAAAAGACTTCAAGATGCGTCAGATCGAGGCGATCCTGTGCCTCCAGAGGTGCCCGATAGCGTTCGAACGCGCGCTTTTCAATTTCATCCGAGAATCTGACAGGCACATCATGGCGAAGCAAAGCGACGTTTGTGTCTTCATCCCAATAGCCTGATTCCCTCAAGAAAGCGCGTGCACGTAGGTGCGCCGTTCCTGGGAACCCGCGGTTAATCTGTTTTTGGATCATCGCGATGAGCGTATCGGCTTCGAGATGTTCTTTCGCCTCGCTTCCGAAGAGGGCATAAGCCACGATATTATTCCATGCGGCATCGCATGCATGATCGCGCATTTCGACGGCGTGTGCGCGTTCTTCGTCATCCGCGATCACCAGAAACGCACACGCCTGATCGACAAAAGTTTTTCTGAAGTGTTCTTTTTCGGCCTGAATGGCGAGCTGTCGCTTAATTTCCGCAACATTTTCGGGCGAGCGGAGCTGATAGACCTCCGTCCCCGTCTCTTTGAAGTAGATGCGGTCAGCCCGCAAAGCACGTATCATAGCGAGACGCTGTGAAGGCGTGGGATCGGAGTAAAGCAACCCGACGAGCATATCGAGAGAAACGGCGTCTTCGCCTTCATTGAGTGCCCAAAGTTCCTCGATATCAGAGGCTTTAATGAGATTTTGCGCTCGAATCTCAATCGAAGTCAGCAAATCCGAGATATTGGACAACGGCAGGTCTGACGAAATACCGGCATGATTTGAGATGACATGGAGGATCTGCCGTGGAGGCAGGACGATTTCCCGCCTGAGCTGGTTGATGAGTCGAACTTTGGAAGTTTTGGGATCGACGGCCAGAACGAGTCCGAGCTGAAATTTTCCCTTATCGGCAAATTCTACGACAGCCGAATCAACAAGAGTGTTCGCAGAAGTCATGTCACGCAACCTTTAAGCCGTGGACGGCTGGAATAATCAAACAATCGAGGTCGTTACTATACTATACGTCAAAAATATACGTCAAAGAGCTATTTTTTTTAACGTCAAAGCGCGTACAATGGAAACAAATCTGGGGACAGAATACCCCAGAGGAAGTGAAGATTTGTCAATGTGTCATGCCATACAAAAGGCGAAGCGAGGGAATCATTGCATCGTTCTAAGTCATCTAAACTAAGCCTCATGCAAGGATTAACAACTTTTTTCGTTTATCAGAATAAGTTAGACTGCGACGTGGCTTAGAATTTGCAAGCGTAAATAAAGTTGGATAAGTTTGTTTCCACGAGCCAATGGAGGTAGATATGTCTTCAGTCAGTTTCATCAAGATCCTTGCAGACCTATCCTTTGCAAGCCACCAACACAAGATGCCGCCGGCAGACAGCTGGAAGAAACCGCAAGGCAGCGATGCCCAGGACAACTATAAGAAGGGTGTAGGCGATACGAACTGGGGTCAGGGATTTCCCGCCGCAGATGGTATCATGTCCTATTTTGCGACGCAGGATATGCACAAATATCATTTTGATGCTGCCCGCACCAACACATCGAACTACAAAACCTTTATCGGAACGATGCTTGACGGCATTCAGTATGCGTTCAATCTGTGGCGCCCGACGCTTTATTTTAAGGACATCAAGGTCAACGGTCCCTGTGCCGTCGGCAGCAAAGGCTGCCTGACATCGACGATGAAATTTGAAGATCTTTTCAAGACGTATCCAGGTCATTTGCAGCTTGCGAGCGGTCAATTTTTCAATGACTGGCGTGATGCCGTTGGCAAAGGCGTCGGCAAATGCCTCAAGAACTACATCGACAGCGTTATGATCACAGGATTTCCTTGGTATCCTGCGTTTGCCGCTTTTCCTGGTCCTGTGGCACCGCCTATGCCGAACGTGACCTGGCCACTTATTGCCTGTCCTGCCACCGGTCTGACGGACATTACGGTACCCAATAACCTCAAAAAGGCCATGATTGATGCATTTTCCGGCAGCCTCAAAGACAAGAGCAACGACAAAGTCTACGAATCTGTCTTTGAAGCCATCGCCACAGCGGCAGCCACGGGTTTCCTCATCTGGGTAAGCACGCAGATGATTAACCTCGTCATGGGCACAGGCAACATTCCGACGTTTGCCCCGCCATTTGTTCCTGTTGGCCCCGTTGTCAACGGGCAGAATATTCCGTCAGGTGGTGGAAATCTCATCTAATTTTGCCACACCTCCTTGAGGCGTCCGACCCGGACGCCTTTTTATTTGGCATAAAGCCCTTACTTTTTCACCTTTCAATCAAAGGATACGCCATGCCCGACATCGTCGAAATTCTCTGGACGGGCGGTTATGATTCCACCTTCAGAATCGCCCAACTTTCCAGAAAGAATGTCGTCATACAGCCTTACTATCTTTCAGACAAACGCCCATCTGAACCCAACGAACTACACGCCATACAAGAAATCACAGCAGATCTTCAGGCCAATTTGGAAACCAAATGCACTTTTCTTCCGCTTCGAATCATCGGCGTGGAGGAGAGAAAGACAGCGGTCACCGTGTCTGAAGCCTTTCGTCATTTGAAATCTCAAACTTATATGGGCAGCCAATATGAATGGCTTGGCACATTTGCACTCGACCATCCAGGCCTTGAACTGTCTATTCACAAAGACGACAAAGCCATTGCGCTGATCAAAAAGCACGGTGCCCTCAAACGCATTCATGATGCGAATTGTGACGAAGATACATACGTCATCGACAAAGATGCGTCGTCACCGGAAGTCAATACGCTCTTTGGTCATTTTCGCTTTCCCTTAGCAGAATTGACAAAACTTGACATGAAAAAAAGCTATCGCCAAATGGGTCTAGAAGCTCTGTCCAACAAGACCTGGTTTTGCTATACGCCGATACAAGGCAAACCCTGTGGTCATTGCCATCCCTGCCAATATACGATCGAAGAAGGTTTGAGAGACCGTTTCACGACGACAGCATATATACGTTATTTGATTTACGGCAAGCTACGCCCGATGCTGGCTAACATTCCGGCACTCAGAAAGCTCAAAAATAGGATTTGCCGGAAGCATTAAAAACATGATTTGAATGTGCAATTTCTGTAAGCATCCCCCGTGTGTGAAACACACGAGGGCGCGATTCAAATCCATTGAAGGCGCTTACTTGGATGCTCTGTCCTTGAGAATGCGGATTTTGAGCGCTTCGATGGCCGTTGTCGTCATACGATCAAGCTCATCTTTAGACGTACCGACCATTTCTGTTTCACCGGCTGTACCGCCGAGGCTCATTAAGACTGTGCCCATACGGAAACCGCGAATAGAAGCGATGACAAAAAGGGTATCGGATTCCATTTCAGAAGCGACAACGCCGGCACGCCGCCAGACTTCCCATTCGGCCTCGACGTCTTTCTGACGAGGCAAAACAGCAGGATCTTCAAGATAGAAAGCATCTTTGCACTGAATGATCCCGACGCTATGCTTATATTGGAGCTTTTTAGCAGCCTCAATGAGATCCGCGACGATCTCGTGATGCGCAACAGCGGGGAAATTCAAGGGCACATAAGCATTTGCCGTGGCACCGCCACGAACACTTCCGGTAGGTATGACGATTTCACCGCGTCCGTGTCCAGGTTGAAGCATACCACATGTGCCTGTGCGAATAAACGTGTCCGCCCCGATCTGGCCGAGTTCTTCCATGGCGATTGCGGCAGAAGGGCCACCGATTCCCGTTGAGAGAATCGACACTTTTTCGCCCAAAACCTCTCCATTCCAGCAACAATATTCTCGATTTTGTCCGACATAGACGGGATTATCAAGATACTTTGCCATTTTTTCGACGCGTTGCGGGTTACCGGGAAGAAGGACATAACGCCCAACCTGGCTCTCATCGAGCGCAATGTGATACTGTTTCATACGCAAAACTCCAAAAACTGTCACTTCGTCCTTTCTCATGAAAGGGGAAGTATTTTACAGATCTTATGAAGCAAAAGCAAGCATAACCGTACTTCACCGGAAATCCCGATCGGAAAGCGAGGAACTGTAGTGGGGCGTTGCGGGGTTTCCCCGCAGAGGGGGTAGCGGCGTATTTTTTATGCAGGGACGTTCCATGGAAACGTAGGAACGTCCCTGCATAAAAAATAGCCGCGTAGGGGGAGACATCCCCCACCCTCACACACGTTTTCGTCTGAACAAGCCTAAGAGCAGCATCAGACCGAAGCATCCGCATACGGCTACCCCATTGTGCGCATGATTTTTGAGGGTTGCATCACACGAAGAATCGGACGACTTATCTTTTTTCTTGCACACAGCGTAATCGGCGCACTCCGGGTCATCACAATCGACGAGGCCATTGCCATTGTCATCTATGTTATTATTGCATCTTCCAGCCTTGCCCGTTTGCGAACCGCCATGCACAGCAGAGGATGCGTCATTTTCATCATCCCCATCAGCTTCGTCGTTATTTTTACAGGCCACAGCGCCTTTACATGTATCATCGTCACAATCAATCTTTGTGTCGCCGTCTTCGTCCACCCCGTTATCACAGAGCTCGGGGTACATATCGACGATTTGCGGCGCATGGCTGACGAGCCAATCAAAGTGATCCTGAACGGCCGTTGACACGCCGTAAGCCACGCACGCCATATCCCCGTAGCTCGTCACGCCGGCAAGATATTCCTTTCCATTGAGCGTAACGAAAGCGGGGCCACCTGAATCGCCCTGACAGGGGCCGCCTTCATCCTGCGTGTAATAAATGCTTCCTGTGGGCATGAGTACAGTCTCGTAGTACTTTTGGTACCCATCTTCGAGGCAGTAAGTGGGATAAGGATGACAACCGTTGACAAAGACGCGTTCATCGAGCAGGCATCCGACCTCACGATTGGCTTCCTTTGGACCGCAATACTTCAGGAGTGGCGTTGAGAAGCGCGCTTTTGTGCCGAAGCTGCCGCGTTCATCATAACCGAAGCCAACGATATCGAGCGTCTCACCGGCACTCGACGCGGAGAGCCCAAGCCATGGCGGCAGGACGGGAATCGGCCTGGCAACCGATTCGGGTATAGGAGAAGCAAGTTTGATAATAGCAATATCATTGAGAAGTGAATAAGTCGATTCAGCCTTATTCTCGTAATCTCTGTAATCGCTGTGCCAGACGATGGATTCGGCATCATAAAGATTCTTAGCCGCTTCCGCTTCCGTCGCACCAATGCTTATTTTAGTATATTTATTGCATGTACTGTCTGCATAACGCTGGCCATAGATGATTTCCTTCGCCACGCAATGCGCTGCAGCCACGACATAACTGGGGTGAACGAGGGTCCCCGTACAATAAAGGGCATCCTTATAGGCGCACGTCGAATTGGATTTGACAGCGTACAAGCCCACGACGCCACGATGTGCCTCCGATGTATCGGGTGTACCATTGACCATGGCATACTGCGCCGTCGCCCAATCCCTACCCTCACGACTTGGTGGTGCAGCCGTTTCCGTGCATGCACAAAATCCGAAACAAGAACAGATGAGGACAAGAATAAATCGACGGGCCATAGTTCCTCTCCTAGGACGTTCCACAGTATTTAGGGACGTTTGTCGAAACGTCCCAACCATTCATCTCAAGGTTATGAATTATATATCAAGGTTACGAACTTTTTGTGAATTTTCAACAATGAAATTTCGACGAGGTTCAACGACATCGCCCATCAGGAGCGTACACGCTTCATCAGCTTTCTGTGCATCCGAAATAGAAACCTGTTTGAGTACGCGTCTTGCAGGATCCATCGTCGTTTCCCAGAGTTGTTCGGCATTCATTTCACCGAGACCTTTGTAACGCTGGATATCCTGTCCCTGCTGCCCCTTTTCCTTAGCGACTTTTAGGAGTTCCTCAATGCTTGTGAAAGAGACGGGGGTAGCTTCTGGGTTCGTCTGATACTGGAACGTTGCACCGAGTTTGTTGCGAATCGAATGATAAGTATTAAAGATTTTCTGGAAATTGCTCTTTTGGATGAGGTTTTCGTCGATGCGCGTCGTTTTGAGCGCACTCTGATAACGAGTGATCCAATCGACAGCAAATTTTCCGTCACTGGTTTTGACGACAGTAGGCGCGATAAAGATCGTGTCAAGGTGACGTTTGTCGAGGATATCGGCGAGACGCTTAATTTTGTCGGTGAAAACACTTTCGTTCTCGAAATCGGCGGCATCGAACGTCACATCTTTGATCATGGCATCAATGATACGCGGATCGGCATCGACGGAAGCGCGAGGCAAGTAGTTGTTGTAGAAGAGGATGGATTCAAAGACCTTGAGGAGCTCCTCGTTTTCTAATTTTTCGCCTGCTTGCGTAATGACATCACCACTGGAGACAGCGCAATTGAGGACGTATTCATCGAAAGCCGCCTCATCTTTAATGTAGATCGGCTTACCGACGCGTGCACCAGAACGCGTGACTTTTTGAGCCTTGAAGAGGGGCGGCTGAGCAATATAGATATGCCCCTGTTCGACGAGTTTTGGCATCTGCCTGAAGAAGAATGTGAGCAGAAGCGTGCAAATATGCGAACCATCGACGTCCGCATCAGTCATGATGATGATGCGATTATAGCGCAGTTTGTCGATATTGAAATCGTCGCCGACGCCGGTTCCGAGCGCACAATAAATAATGTTGACGGACTCGGAATCGAGGATGCGTTCGAGGCGCACTTTTTCGACATTGAGGATTTTTCCGCGCAACGGCAAAATGGCCTGGAACTTATGGTCGCGCCCGGATTTTGCCGTACCGCCTGCGGAGTCACCCTCGACAAGGAAGACTTCACATTCCTCGGGATTACGCGAATTGCAGTCGGCGAGTTTTCCGGGCAGTGCGAGGGAGTCCATCACGCCTTTACGGTAGACATTTTCACGCGCTTTACGTGCCGCCTCGCGCGCCTGCGCTGAACGAATCGTTTTTTCAACGACAACTTTGGCCTCATTGGGGCTTTCCTCAAGCCACTGCGTCATACACTGCGTCATGGCAGCGTTGATACACGGCGTGATATTGTTGTTGAGAAGCTTGTCTTTGGTCTGGTTGGAGAACGTCGGATTGGGCAATTTGACGCTGACGATAGCGACGACGCCCTCGCGAATATCTTCGCCCGAAATCTGTCCTTTGAAGTTTTTGAGCAGATTTTCCTGCGTTGCATACGTATTAATGATACGCGTTAAAGCTTGTTTAAATGCCGTTTCGTGCGTACCGCCATCTCGGTTTCGTATATTGTTGGCAAAACAAAGCAACGTTTCGCGGAAATCGTTTGTCCATTGAATGGCGATATCGACACCAATGCCCTCATCTTCAAAGGACTTGGAGATGAGAATGGGCTGAGGATGAATCGGTTCCTTCGTTTTGGCCAACTCTTCTACAAAGGAGCTGATGCCGCCCTGGAACTGGAACACCTGGCTTTTTTCCTCGCCGCGTTCGTCGGTCAGAATAATGCGAACACCCGAATTGAGGTAGCTCAATTCCTTAAGGCGCGTGGCCAGGCCGTCATAATTGTAATCCGTCACAGTAAAGATGGTATCATCCGCAAGCCATGTAATGCTCGTTCCCGTCTGTTCCGTCAGCCCTTCATCACGAAGCGGGAAAAGCGGCTTACCGCAGCTATATTCCTGATGATAATGATGGCCGCCGCGATAAATGTCCATTTTGAGCATTTTTGAAAGCGCATTGACGCAGGAAACACCAACACCATGAAGGCCACCGGAAACCTTATAACTGTTGTTGTCGAATTTTCCGCCTGCATGGAGAACCGTCATAATGACCTCGGCAGCAGAGACGCCTTCTTTTTTGTGGATCTCCGTCGGAATACCGCGTCCATTGTCACGCACGGTCACAGAATTGTCTTCGTGGATCGTGATGCGTATCTCACTGCAGAAGCCGGCCAGAGCCTCATCAATCGAATTATCAACGACTTCATAGACGAGCTGATGAAGCCCCGATATATCATTGACGTTGCCGATATACATGCCAGGACGTTTGCGGACTGCTTCAAGTCCTTCAAGCACCTGAATCGAATCCGCCGTATAAGCCTGTGAGCCTTCTTCCTGATGCAGGTCGTGGGAAAGTTCTATTTCATCACTCATCTGTATTTCACCTAACTATTATGATCGTTATGACCGCCAGAAACAGCCTTGTCTCTGGCACGCCCTTCAAAAAGGCCGAGCGAGTGTAACATAAATTTCTCCAATCACCTAATAATAATGATACCACATAAACCTACACGTCATTCATAAATGTATCGCGATATTTCATTTTTATCACACGCCGGAAACAAACATTTTTTTGCAATCAGTTGACGACAGCACACCTCAAAAACTATATCGACAGACGTGCAATCTCCCAGCCTGAGAGTTCCTGCACGCCACATTTTGTTACCGAACCCGTTACCTCAACGTATTTATGCATTCATTGAAGCCGGGTTCATACAAGGAACATCCGATGAATCACACGAAACCAGTTTTATTCACGTTTGTTTTGGTATGTGCCCTGGGCACAAGCGCATGTTCCGAAAAAGACGCCTCTCTTCCGGCAGTGCTTCGCGTTTCCCAACACCCCATGGTCAACGGTACATCCGACACATTGACGGCCCACAAAGCCGTCGTCGGTCTTTACAACACCAATAATGACTATGTCTTTTGCACGGGAACGCTCATTCATCCACAATGGGTTCTCACAGCGGCCCACTGTGTTACCGACCACGATGATTACGGTAACGTCAGCGCTGCGACGACCAACAAGTATATCAAGATCGGCGTCGGCAATAACGAAACAGCAGTGTCCAAGAAACTCTATGCCATTTCAGGCACGAGCGAGATTTACTACCACAGCAGCTTTGCCTATCGTCAGCTCAGCACGAACTGGTGGAGTTCCGATTACAATTACAGCACCATCGATGCGGATATCGCCCTGATCAAACTCAAAAATCCCATTCCATCGAGCGTCGCAAAACCGATTCTTCCGCACCCCAAGTGGCTCAAAATTTCCTCCGCCGACCTTGCCCAAAACATGACCTTTTCCGGTTTTGGATACAACGAAAAGGGCGTAATGGGCACCAAGCTCCAGTTCACAGGTTCCGTCACCAAATACTGCGGGCCGGCCAACAAATCGGACAGCACGAAAGGCTGCAAAGCGGGCACCGTCTATGTCAGCGGCTGCCATCCGAGTCCTGACTATGACTGTGAAGACGAGACGGAATATATCCTCATGCCCTACGGCAGCCTTTATTACAGCCAGGTCGATGGCGGCCCATGCCAGGGGGATTCCGGCGGACCGGCATTTTTGACCATGGGCGGCACAGAATACGTGTCAGGCGTTACGAGCTACGGTGACGGCATTTGTGCCGAGTATGGCATATCCACGGCCGTTCAGGATTTTTACGACTGGATCATCGGCTATGCTCCCGAGGTAGCCACGCAATATGTTGAGATCTGCGACAATGGCATTGATGACGACGGCGACGGATATGCCGATGCCTCCGACTCCGACTGCGCGCCCGCCGTCTGCGGTGATGGCGTGTTAAGCTATGACGAAATCTGCGATGCCTCACTTTTCAAAGATAACAAGACGACATGCTCGGCCTGGGATGCAAAATACACCTCTGGCAACGTCACCTGCACTGCCGACTGCAAAATCGATTATGCCGCCTGCAAAATCGAGTATTGCGGCGACGGCATCACCAATCTCAACGAAAAATGCGACGGTGACACTTTCAAGGACAACAAAACGACATGCGAACAGTGGAACGCGAAGTACCATACGGGCAATGTTTCCTGCTCATCGACATGCAATATCGATTATTCCGATTGCCACGTCGAATATTGTGGCGACGGCGTGACCAATCTCAGCGAGAACTGTGATCAGGACGACTTCCGCAACGGCTGGTCGCTCTGCACCGACTGGAATCCGCTCTACACCGGCGGAAACGTAACCTGTTCTTCGACATGCACCATCCTTTACGACAACTGCATTCTCCCGAATCTCAAACCCAACGAAGTCTGTGACGACAACATAGACAACGACGGCAACAATCTTATCGACTGCGACGACGACGCATGCAAAGCGGAAGAACGCTGTGCCGCCACCGGTAACGACACTCATGATGGTGGCGCTTCGGATGGCAATCATGATGGTCAGGCAACCGGCGGCAATGCCGGTTCCCAGCCTGATGTTCCGGAAAACACGGGCAGCGAAATCTGCGACAACAATAAGGATGATGACAACAACGGATTTGCAGACTGTGCCGATCCGAGCTGCATCCAAGCCGCCCATTGCCAGGACGACTACTTCACGCAACAGCTCATTGCATGTTCAGACGAAACAGACAATGACGGCGACGGCCTCGTTGACTGCAACGATCCAGACTGCTCGGGCTGTGCCTACTGCACTTCCAACAACCACGTCTCCGAAAGCGCCTGTAGTGCTTCCACGCACACGCCATCCACGGGTTCATTTGCCGGCTGGCTTCTGGCCGGTCTTACCGCGCTGGGGCTTTTCAGACGCCGCAAAGCCACCCATTTTAAATAAACCTTTTTTCCAAGCCACGGCTTTTGCCGTGGCTTTTTGTCTCCCCTGAGCCGCAGTTTTTCTTCGCCAAAAGTCGAATCGAGTCAACGCAACAAACGAAGCGTCAAAAATTTGTCCTTCAGCCATACATATTCTATTTAGAAGCCCCGCTTTTCACGCGGCTTCCCGCTTTTGCGGTCGATCTTTTTTAGTGGCGGGGGGAGGCTTCCCCCTACGCGGCTACTGGCGCGGCGTATCGAACAAAGTGAGATAGCCCGCGCCGCGAGCGCGTATTGAGCGAAAGCGAAATAGCGCCGCACCAATACGCCGCTACCCCCTCGTGCGGGGACACCCCGCAACGCCCCGCAGCTTCAAACGCTGCAAATCAAAAGGATGTGATCTCCGCTTAAAAAGATGATTGTCGAAGGGCAAAGCGCGTGATATAAGCAGGTGGTGCCGTGACGTTTTTTCGGCAGAAAAAAAAGTTTCGTAGACGGCAGATAGGTTGCCTAGCGGCAGGAAAATCGCCGAAAGTTATTTTGTTCATTTGTGAACGGAGGAAATTTTAAGATGGAAGGTTTAAAGAGTGCATTTGATTTAAATAACGGCGGTATCTGGATGTGGCTCATCGCTTTTATGTCCGTCATTTGCCTTGCACTTATAGTCGAACGCACAGTCTTCCTCGTTTTCAAGTACAATGCCAATGCGAAAAACCTGATGGATGCTGTTCAGCGTTATGTACTCGGCGACAAAATCGAAGATGCCATCAAAGTCTGTAATGCAGCCGGCAACGCAGCCGTCGCCCAGATCGTCCGTGCCGGTCTGACGAGAGCCAACAAAAACGAACTTGAGATCCAGAACGCGATCGAAGAAGCGACCCTCGAAGTTGTCCCGATGATTCAGAAGAACCTCGGCATCATGGCAGCCTTCGCCAACATCGCAACGCTGCTCGGACTTCTCGGTACGATCATCGGTCTGATCGACGCCTTCGCCGCCCTCGAAAGCGCCACCCCCGACAAACGTCAGGAAATGCTCTCCCGCGGTATTGCTATCGCTATGAATACAACGGCCTTCGGTCTTATCGTTGCTATTCCTACCCTTATTTTCCATACGATCCTCAGCGCCGTCGTCAAACACATCATGGATGACATCAACCTCTATTCAACGAAACTTGCCAACATGCTCGCAAGCCGCGTCAAGTAATCACGCGTCAACATCCATTACTGTTTGTATAGGAAAACTATCAGCCGTCTCATGTTCTGACATAGATGGCTGATCAGGAGGAATACATGTCAAAAAAGATTTCCGATCCAGCACCAGCGCCGTCACTTGACCTGACGCCTATTATGAACATGGTTCTCTGCCTGATTCCGCTCATGTTGCTCAGTGTCGTCTTCATGACCATCTGCGTGATTGATGTCACGATGCCCCAACGTAGTGCAGGCGCGGCTTCCAGCGACGGCGAGCCTCCAAAACGTCTTCAGCTTTTCATTTCAAAACAGGGCTTCACCATCGTCGAAGGTATGACAACGCTCAGTGCCGTGGGTAACTGCGCTTCCGACGGTCCGACCATCTGCCTCAAAAATGAAAAAGCCGAACTCGACGTCGATAAGCATGACTGGCGGGCGCTCTATAATGAGCTTTTCAGAATCAAGCAAAAAGGTGAATGGTCTGATCATAAACAGATCGATATCGTCGCCGATCCCAGCGTCAATTATGGTGTTCTCGTCAAAGCTATGGATATTTCCCGTTATCAGCTCGTTCCCCGCGCCGATTTCGAAAATGCTTCCAAAGGCAAGGAAATGAAATCTGATGACGAGCTCAATGATTCACTCGCAGTCCTGCACGAAGAAACGATTGATGGCGAACAGAAAAAAGTTCCGCTTGATATGTTCCCCCTCGTCGTACTCGGTCTCCCCACAATGAACTGATGCCTGTTTTGCTTTGCAAAACACGATATGGCTCAGTCAACGCAATCAGGAAAACGTAGGAAATGGCAGATACTAACAATAAAGATATCGAGAAGATCCTAGCGGATAAAATAAAACAGGCTCGTAAAGAAAAAGCAGCTTTCAAACAGGAAGAAAGTGGTCTCACCATGAACTCCATGATGGACATGATGACGATCATCCTCGTCTTCCTCCTCAAAAGCTACGGTGAAGAACCGATCGTCATCCTTCCAAAAACGGACGTTCCAATTTCAACGGCCGAAAATCTCCCTAAAGATATGACCCTGCTTACGGTCAACCGCGAAGGTATCTACCTCGTCCGCGATCGTATCGTCGAACTTGAGGATGGACACGTCAACGGAAACTTCAAGAAAGGGGGTGACACCGGCCTCATCATCGAACCCCTCGAAAATGCACTTCGAGAGCAGGTTGAACGCCAGAAAACGCTCGCCATGGCAAACGGTTCGACGTTTGAAGGGGATATCGCCATCGTCGCCGACCAATCGACAAGTTACAGACTCCTCGTCGAAATTATGCAGACTGCCATCGGAACCGAATTCAAACAATTCCGTTTCGCTGTCATTCAGGGGCCTATGGCTCAGAGCGGTCGTTACGCTTCCGCACCTGAACTTCCTCAATAGTTTTCGTTCGTGTCCTTATAAACGAAATCGCGTGCGGAAACGCACGCTTTTCGATTTTTGCCTGAATATACGAACGGGAGGTTCGTGCGATGGCAGCGCGTCAGCCTAATAAAAATTTGCGACTCCGTATCGGCGTTTTCCGCGGGAAAAATGTCCTAGAAGAACGTGTCGTCAATAAAAATCAAAATATCACCTTCGGAAAATCCCAGGGAAATACTTTTTTTGTTTCCTCCGATTCCTTCCCGAAAAGTTTCGAAGTCTTCGTCTATGACGTGACAACGGGGTGCTATACGCTTTCTGTGCCCGTGGGCACCAAGGGACGCGTCGTTCTCGATGAAGGGAAAAACCTCATCCTCGAATCCCTCGACAAACATAGCTTCTACGTTAACAACGACAAAATTATTATAAAACTCGGAACGACTTCGCGCGGTAAAGTCATTTTCGGGAAAATTACCATTCTCTTCCAGTTCGTTTCCATTAAAGAGGATGCCGGAACGCTCCTGTTTGCCAACAGACAACAGCTCAAACTTACGGATATCATTTCCCTGGGCTTCCTCCTCCCGCTTATTTTCTCACTTCTTCTGCACTGCAGTTTTCTCACCTACGTCCTCGTCCAGGACTGGCCGCGCGATGACGAGACGATCGCCGTCCCCAACTGGTTCAAAGAAGCGGATATCCGATCGTCCATCGACGTCGAGGACGAAAAAGAACCCGAACCCGAACCCGAAGTGCCTGAAGATCCCTTCGGCGAAGCGACTGAAACTGTCGATGAAGTTTCCGTCGACGTCGGCGACAGCGATGCAAGCAAAGATCAGTTGCTCGAAAGCATTACCGATGCCCACCGCGAAGCTGGTGCCATGATTACAGCTCAAATCCTCGGCATCGAAGGTGATTCAAGCGATTACTTCGGTGCCATGCTCGGAAGCAGCGTCGCCATCGCCGAAATGACCGATGTCTCCGCAAGCGATATCGGTGCCGGCGGTACAGGTAGCCTCTTAGGTTCCCTCGCGGCTTCTTCTGTCGGCGGTGACGGAAATGGTCTGCTCAATATCGGTCAAGGGGCTTCCTCCGGCCCCCGCGTCGTCACCAATGATACAAAGAAAACCGTCGAACGCAAGAAAGTCTCTTTCACTGTCAAGGATACGAGCGAGTTTACCGCTTCCGCGCCCGCCGGAAGCAAAGAAGCGATCGAAGGCGTCTTCAAAAAGAAGAAAAATGATATCAATAATTGCTATAACCGCGTGATCAACGCTCAGGGCAAAACACCAGGTCGTTTCGTGCTCACCATCGCCGTCGGTAAAGATGGCTCCGTCATGAAGGTTGAAAAAGTCGAAGATCAAATCGGCGGTGAAATGTTCAGTTGTGTGCGTCAACGTATCATGAGTTGGAAATTCGGCACACTCAAAGCACCCATGATTTTCAAAAAAACTTGGATCTTCAACTAAAGCACACTTCGCAATTCCAAAAAGGCAGCTTCCTACGCTGCCTTTTTTATTTATCCCCCACCACATCACGCCTTATCATGTATGCAACTGTCCATTGCCACGAAGCACATAGCGTGACATTTCAAAAGCTTACGACCCACATAATCGCTCTTCACTTTACTGCCTTTTTTTCTTGCGCAATCGTCGGAATATGTTAATGTAGTCCCGCAGACGACATGTAGGTGTAAATCCGACATCTATATTTAATAAACAACCATCATCCAAACTCTGATTTTGTTTCTAAGGTATCGCCAGTTGTGGTACAAGATAATCGCCATAAGGCGTTACATTAAACAATTCAGCGCGGTGGAAGGAGATAATTAAGGTGGAAAATAAAAAGCATAATTCACAGACCGTGAACAAAGACAACAGCATAGCCAAGACTGCCACTGTCAAAGCGGCCGTAACGACAAACAAAGATACTGCAACCACAACGGCTGCCATCAAGGACGTCAAAAAAGAAGCCGATTCTGCGACCAAAGATGATGTCAAAGCAGTCAAGAGTGTTACAAAAGAAACAGACACAAAAGCTGCCAAAGTCGCCGTAAAAGCCGACGCAGATACCGTAGATGCTGTCAAAGCAAAAGCTTCACTCAAAGACAAAGCTGACAAAGCGTCGGATGACGAGGAAGTGGATGACGAGGAAGTCACCTTGGATGCCGATGGCAAGCCCATAAAAAAAGCCGCCAAAGACAAAGACAAAGATAAAGATAAAGACAAAACTGCTGAAGCCCCCGTCGAAGAATTGCGTGAACCAGGCAGTGTCTTCATCGACCACGGTGCCATTCTGCCCGAGTTCATTCCAGGGACGCATTTGTTTGCCCTCATCCGCGATCCAGGCACGCTCTATGTTTACTGGAACAGCGAAGTCGAAAGTGCTCATGGCTGGAGGCTTACGGCATTTGATGCGCAAAACAATATCCTTCAGTCCTTCACGACGACCCATCGAAGAAGCGGTCGCGGTTATTTTCATATTCCTACGATGCTCGCTTCGCGCGTCACGCTTGAAATGGTTCAAGGCGACGGCACGGTCGGCATGAAACTCGAATCAACCATCAAAATCCTCGAACAGTCGAAACACAAGATCGAAGAACGATGGGTCGATGTTCAGAACAATACAGTCGTTTACGAGGCACCTTCACCCGGTCATGCACCCGATTATGCGCCCGCGCTCGAAGCGCACCGCGCTCAGATGGATGCCATCGCTGGTGGCGGTATCGAAGCCATGCTCGCTTCTGCACCCAGTGACCTCGTCCCCGGACATGCGCCGTCTTCCTGGTTCGGCCCCCTGCGTGCCCCCGGTTCGTCCGATATCTTCATCGGTTCTTCCAATCTCACGCCACACAAACGTTAGTCTATGACGCGAGGCCCTAACCTGATTGTCGCTTTTCAATGAAATGCCACAATACCTTTAACGGGCTCACGCCGTACACTTCTGAACACTCGTTTTTCGTTCTTTGTACCCTTGACCGGCGCCCCCTATTCCGAACAAATATTGAAGGATAACATCTTATGAGTTTACAAGGATACCTCAGCATTGTCCTGCATGCCCACCTGCCGTTTATCAGACATCCGGAATATCCCGATTTTCTCGAGGAAGACTGGCTGTTTGAAGCCATGACAGAAACTTATATCCCTCTCTTGAGAATGATGCGTCGCCTCACGGATGACAACATCCGTTGGAGACTTACCATGAGCATGACGCCACCGCTCTGCGAAATGCTCTCCGATCCACTCCTTCAGGAACGCTACGCGAGACACCTCGACAAACTCGAAGAACTCGCACAAAAACAAAAAATCGCAAAACAGGGCACGCCTTTCCACGATGCCGCTGCCAGTGCCGCGTATGAGCTCAGTGAAACAAAGCGCCTCTTCAATGAAGAATGGCATCGTCAGATCGTCCCTGTTTTCAAACAGTTCCAGGATGAAGGTTCCCTCGAAATCATCACATGCGGTGCCACACACGGCTTCCTCCCGCTCATGGCCACTGACGAAGCGAGACGCGCCCAGATCAGCATCGCCGTTGCGAACTACAAAAAACATTTTGGACGTGCACCTCGCGGTATCTGGTTGCCTGAATGTGCTTTTGTACCTGGCATTGATGCCATTCTCGCCGAAAATAACATCCATTTCTTCATCCTTGAGTCTCACGGCCTCACGCAGTCCAATCCTCCGGCACGCTATGGCACATTCCGTCCTGTCGTCACATCAAGCGGTGTCGCAGCCTTCGCGCGCGACCTCGAAAGCTCCAGACAGGTTTGGAGCGCTGAAATCGGTTATCCTGGACACCCCGATTACCGTGAATTTTACCGAGATCTCGGCTATGACCTTCCTTATGCCGAAGTCAAACCTTATCTCCATTCCGATGGCATCCGCCGGAATACAGGCCTCAAATTCCATCGCATCACCGGAAAACTCCCGCTCGACCGCAAAGAACCTTACGTACCGCGTTGGGCTGCCGACCGCGCCGCCGAGCACGCCGGTAACTTCCTCTTCAACCGCCAGGCGCAATGCCGTTACCTCAAAGAAGTCCTCGGCACAACGCCCCATATCACTGCGCCTTACGATGCCGAGCTCTACGGACACTGGTGGTACGAAGGCCCGCAGTTCCTCGAGATGCTCATGCGCAAATCGGCTTGCGATCAGGATGAGATCCAGATGATCACGCCGAGCGAATACCTCGAAATCGAAACTGTCCACCAGGAAGTCACGCCTTGCCTCTCAAGCTGGGGTGCAAACGGTTTCTTCGAAGTCTGGCTCAATGATGGCAACGATTGGATCTATCCGCACCTGCACTGCGCCGAAGAACACATGGTCGAACTCACGCGCCGTTTCCCCGACGCCGATGGCCTCCTCAAACGCGCCCTCAATCAGGCCGCCCGCGAACTTCTCCTCGCGCAAGCCTCCGACTGGGCCTTCATCATTACGACCAATACAAGCGTCGAATACGCCGAAAAACGCACACGCGACCATATCTCCAGATTCAATGGCATCTATCAGCAAATCGTTGAAAATCGCCTCGAACCCGAGTGGATCGCTGAACTCGAATGGAAAGATTCCATCTTCCAGGAAATCGACTATCACGCCTACGCTCCCGTCAATCATGAACCGAATGCGGGTGCCGTCTATATTTCAAAATAATATCAAAGCCCAATGCCAAAAGCGTTGGGCTTTTTTGTGACTTTTTGTGGGCCACGCTATCGCCCTTCGGGCAATACGCATGGCCTAGCCGCCTTCTCACCGCCTGCGGCGGCTCAATACGGCGGCCTCTTACATCTGCTTTCCATCACAGCGGTTTCTATCATAAATTGCGTTTATGATTCTAAAATACAAAATTTACACATACAATATCTGTGGTTTGCGCATCTATCATGTGCCCTCAGAAACCCCGAAAGGCATACCTCAAAATCAGGCATTGCCCAATTCTGTGAAATGATTTAAGAAAGAGCATTTCATGATTGGTATCCAAAATAATAACGTATCCAAAACAATAACGCCAGACCGCCTAGTGAATCAAATGAGATAAAATATTATTTTATATCTTTAATATTCAATATTTTGATAAATCGTTATAATATTTTTATCATCATGCAGCGATTTTTAGATTAAATTTATGACATAATTTTATTTTATGATAACATTATATTTGGGGGACAACAGTTAACCATATCTTGGCTCGATCAAAGGAAGCATCCAGTCAATACTAGCCGACTGTTCAGCAGCCAAAATGTCTGCTTCAGAACGAAGTTGTTCGAGAAAAGCCGCTTCTCGTTTTTTAGAACGGCGTCCCTTAGCCTGATAGAGCGTCTTCTCAAAATAGGCGTCGTAAGCAATGGCAAAATCATCGTCAGTCCTGTGCGGAAAAAAGCTGATTGCCAGAACGTAGCGAATCTCCCCGCCGCCCGACTCGGCAATGAGTGCCACGCGCACGCCCCGTCTTTCGACACCATAAAAACACGCCGAAGCCCCAAAATATTGTTCATACACATTGATGGTCGCCATAACGCCCCCATAAAGCAGTTGAATTGAGCACACGGCCATTGAGCATTGCGTTGGTCCATGCGTCCCATGACATCCAAAGAACTGCCGCGTATGCCTTAGGCATAGCGGCAGAAAGCGCGGCGTATGCCCAAAGCATAGCCGCGCTGGCGTGCGTATCCGTCCTTCTGGACGGATAGCAAAGCCCACAGCCGTCAAACACATGATTTATCATGAAACTGTTGATGATTTCTTGCAAGATGAAACGTATCGTTGTAATAGAACCCAAATAAAATGGCTCTTGGTTTCTTATGATGAAACCAAGATGCTTATAACGGGATGGAAACATGGCTTCGTTAACAAAGTGTATTAAGTGTGGCAAAGACCTCGTACCGAACGCGCTTTTTTGTCCACATTGTGGCGTCAAAGTGGCGCAGGAAAACCCAAATTCAAATTACGATGATCCTTATATTGGCACGACGATCGATAACACCTTTGTCGTCGAATCGATTCTCGGCACAGGCAGTATGGGCGTCGTTTATAAAGCGCGTCACCGAGCGCTCGACTGCTATGTCGCGATCAAGATTCTGAAACATGATTATCTGGACAATCGTCTTATTTTGACGCGATTTCAACGCGAAGCCCAAGCAGCAAGTGGTATTCAGCATCCGAATGTCATCCGCATTCTTCATTACGGCAAAACGGTTCTCAACGCGCCGTACATTGCGATGGAATGTCTTGAAGGCGAGGATTTGTCGGACATCATCGTGCGAGATTTTCCATTTAGCCAGCACCGCATCGCCAACATTATTCTTCAGGTTGCCCGCGCCTTAGGCGCCGCGCACGACGCCAAGATTATTCACCGGGATCTCAAACCAGCCAATATCAAAGTCATTCCTCAGCCCGATGGTACAGATCTCGTCAAAGTTCTCGATTTCGGTATTGCAAAGATTACGGACGACGGGGGGGAAGGCCTGACGCGAGAAGGAACGATCTGCGGTACGCCGGCCTTTATGAGCCCAGAACAAGTTTTAGGCAAAACCGTTACTCCGGCGACGGATATCTTCAGTCTCGGCAGCATCATGTACTTTATGTTGACATGCAAACTGCCGTTTGAAGGTGCGAGCCTCGTCGATATGGCTTCATCGATTTTGACGACCCAACTCACGCCCCCATCCCGCGTGCGCTTGGATGCTTACGTCGATCCACAGCTTGAGATTATCTGTCTTAAGGCACTATCCAAAGACGTCGCAGCCCGTTATCAAACGGGACATGAGCTTGAAAAAGCTTTAATGACCGTGATTCCCAGCCTGACAGAATCGACAGACGCCGGTGCCAAAAAATCCTGTGTCATTGCGCTTCCTGCATCTGATGAAATGCCGATGCTCAATGCAGATGAAGAGACGAATTGCGCCGTTTCCGCGCATGAGACTGGCCACGACCAGGCAGCGCCATCACCTATGTCCGAAGCAGAGCAGGAACTCATGACCGAGGATGATTCGGCTACGATTGGGTTTGGTGATGATGACCTCGATTTTGAGACAAACATTGCTGATTCAGGCGAATGTACGATGATTGATCAGCGTGCCTTTGATGACGTCGATGAGGAAGAAGGCGCGACACAGATCGCAATTCAGGCGGCAACGGACGACGAGTTCCCTGACATCCCGCTCGTTGCACCTCCGGCCATGACGGCGCGTCCCTCGCTCGCCCAGATGCCTTCCGTCTCCCCAGCTGTTCCCAACCGGATTCCTTATGGGAACCAGGCTGCGGCAAATCCCATGACGTATCATCCGTTGAACGCATCCGAAGAAGAGAAGCGCCATAAAAAGATGCTTCTCCTCCTCATTATCGCGCTCGTAACGACTTTCTGCATCATCATTATCCTCGTTGTCGCCATTCTCAACATTAAAGACGATGACAAAACGCCAAAAGTCGTTTCAGATGTGACGGAAAAAGCAAAAGAAGAAGATGATGCGCCGGCAAAGCAAGACGACAAAGACATGGATGAAACGAAAGATGCCCCCGTCGCAAAAGACGATTCCGGCGTCAAGGCTGCCAAATCTGACGAAGTTGAACTCACACCTTTCCAAATTTCAGCCATCGTCGATAATGTCGTTCAGGCCGGTTCTAAAGAAATCTACAATACGGCCATTTACGGTGCTTATTATGGCATTGCGCCCGATAACGCCGACGACAAAGCCCAAGCTGATGCCACGCCGGAAAAAGACGAGCCCAAAGCTGCTGAAACTGCTGTCGCCAAAAAAACCGAGTCAAAGGCCTCAACAACGAAATCGGGAACGAGTTCAAATAAAAAGTCATCGAGTTCCAAATCGAGCAGTAGCAAAAAATCTTCTTCCGGCGGCGGAAGCAACGTTAAGAAAAAATTGGCTGAAGCTGACAAACTCTTCAGTTCCGGCAATACCAACAAAGCATGCGCCATCTATAAAACGATCGTGAATGACACTGGCTTATCGAAACAAGAAAAACTGGCAATTCAGGGAAAAATCAGACGCTGCGGTCGCGTTGTTCTCTAACAAGGAGATGCTGTGTCCGTGCGTGCAAGATTGAAGCGCGATCGGCTGACGCGCCTCTGGTTGTGGGGAAGCATTGTTCTGTTCGGGATTCTTTTGTATTTGTGTACAAATCCCGTGGTGTGGCAGTCGGATGAGCGTTTGTCCGCTGGAACAACGATTACGCTTGATGCTTCGAGCGATTTTTTGATTGTCGTCGATTATGACCTGTTCGAGGATGCACCGCGCCGCTTTTCGGATATGGCTTTTTCGCTGTCCTGGTTAAACACGCTCCAACAGGAAATCGGCCCCGTTACACTGATGGACAGCGAGCAATTTACCGAAGCCGAACTCGACAAATATCGTTGCATCATCTTGACGCACTCGGCTTCCTCCCATGACGCATGGGTGCCAAAACTCAGAAACTACCTTGAGCGCGGGGGCACACTCGTCATGGAAATGCCCGCAGGTGCCCTTCGTGCGATCGCTTCTGCTGATGGCAAAGGTGGACTGCGTAATGTCCAAAATATTACGTATGCCACGGCTCTCCCCGACGAACTCCAAAAAGCCCTCTTTTCCCTCGATCTATCCAATCGAACGCAAATCATTGGATCGGCTGCACCACTCGATGATTCGACGACTTATCTGACGATTGACGGTATTCCGGCCATCTACGCCAAAAAATATGCGACTGGACACGTCATTACTGTCGAATTCAACTATGGCATGCTTCTGACTTCACTTCAACAAGGACGTCCACTCGACGATTTTTCACTCCGCGATTTTCACGACTCCCCTGCCTTTGAAACCTCTGACCTTGCCGTAACTGGCGACATGCCTTACGACACGCCGCTCGCAGATGTGATCGAACGATTTTTGCTCTACGGCGTGCTCGATCGTTATTTTCCTGTCGTCGGTCTTTGGCCATTCTTTGATGGTCAAATGGGCGCACTCCTCGTCACACATCAAGAAAGTGGTATGGGCGATCGCGCAACATGGATGCCGGAATACGAAGCCACATTCAAAGCGACTTCGACCATGTTTATCACTTCACCCACAAAAATTACGAATGAAGGCTTTCAGACTTTTCGCCAATACCATACTGAACCAGGTCTATCCTTCGATCTGAATCAAGACGCACAGGCCATTGCACCCTTAGGTCCACTTTCATTTTCCCCCGTTTGGCGCCGTCTGACACTGAGTGAGCAAACAGATGACCTCAAAGCTAGACTCGGCGAAAATCAACACCTTCTAAGTTCGCAAGCACACAACGGTCATTGGGATGCACACTACACACGCCCCTTCCGAGCATTGGCCGCCGCCGATTTTAAGGCCGATGCCTCCTATCGCGCACCCAATGATAAATCTGGATATGCCTTTATGACGGGACTGCCGTTCCTGCCGCTCGATATCAATGGAAAAATCTTCAATATTATGGAGTTCCCCATCGCGTTTCCGCATCCCAATGCCCAAGCGGATGCTGAGCAACTTCAAACCTTCCTGGAAAAAAGTGCTGCCACGGATCACGCATGTATCGGCATTACCCTCGAAGCGGACTTATTCATACATAAGCCTAACCTCGACACTTTCCGCGTCTGGAAAAACATTTATCGCATGGCCAGCGATCATCATCACTGGGTCACAGGCATACTGCCCTATTTCCGCTTTACACGAGCAAGGTTTAATGCCGAATTGACATCGCGCGTTACGCCATCAAACAAAAAAAACCGCGTTCTCAAAATCGAATCCCTTGCCCCTGAAAGCGGTATGACCGTGATGGTTCCAGCAAGCCTGGGGGAAATGAAATTTGTCGAGGCACGTCGGGGAATTCACAGAGTCAGGGAAGATGTTCAGCTATCCGATAGTTTAACGCCCGTTCCCGTATCCGTGTTTGGATTTGAACGCATGCTCGTTCCGCTTTCCAAAGGCTTTAATGCCATCGATATCGTGTATGAGTAAGGATGTGTCATGAGAAACGAATCCGCACTCACCGTCCGTTTTAAAACGGACATCATCCTCATTCTGATCCTTGCGCTCATTGCCCTTGGCATATTGATCACGCGCCATCCCTTTCACTTGACGACTGAAGATGCCCTTGCACAAGCCATGATGCCACCGCAACTCGGACGCGGTGAGACGCTCCTCATTTTGCCCGCTGAAACACACGTCGCTCAAGAATTCGAAGACCTCGATTTTTCCTTTGCCTGGTACAATTACCTCACACAGGAAATTGGCCCCTTCTCTATCGCACTTACCGATGACCTCAGTGATGCTGCGTTCGATGCTATTCGGCTCATCGTCGTTCCACGAAGATCCGCAGCACTCATGAACGCCGCACAGATTGGCATGATCGAAACCGCCGTCTCGAAAGGCGCTTCACTGCTCATAGAGATGCCCGATCCTGCATGGTCAAATCTGACGGCAGTCAAACAGAAACCACAGACAGGTAATGCCATACGCCATTTTACTGATGCCCCAAATTCACCGCTTCCAGCCGACCTCAAAGATGCACTTCTCAACTTTCCGCTCGACACACAGGTACTTCGCCTTGAAACGTTGGATAACGTCACACTCGGCCACTCGGATCTACTCCTCGAACTCGACGGTGCCATTGCCCACTATCACCTCACACACGGCGCTGGCCACGTCTTTGTCCTCAGTTTCGATCTCGGACGCGCGCTGACTGCGCTCATACAGGGACGACCTGATGAGGATTTTAAAATCGCTGTCGAAGAGGATAAACGGCCTTTGCCGTCTTCCCTTATCCTTAATGAAAAACTCGGCACAAACACCATTCCCTATGCCGATATTCTCAAACGCCATGTCTTACAATCCATCTGGCGCATCGCACCACAAGCCGTTTTGTGGCCTTTTCCCAATGCTGAAAAGACGGCACTCATCGTCACACACGACGTACACCAAACCGGTGATCAGGCCCAATATATCGTTTCGGACGAACAAACACGGGGACTCACATCCACATTATTCGTTTCAACCGAAAACACAACAACCTCATGGCTCACGCAGACTGCCGCCCAGGGCTTTGATATCGGCGTCCTCATGGTACGACCGCCCGTAGCCCAAACCTGGCGTCATGCTGGCCCATCTTTCTTTTCGCCCGTCTGGATCGAACGCAACATGGATGATCAAAAACGACTGATTTCCAGTCGTACCAGACGCAACATGACTGCATGCAAAATGTACGGTGCCAACTGGAATCCCGATTACACCACGACATTCCGAAAACTTACGGCGGCTAAATGTCAAATTGATCTCTCGTATATGCCTGATAACGGGCAATACGGCTATCTATTCGGTTCGGGTTTTCCCTTCTTACCGATGGATCGTGGCGGACTTCCATTCCCCGTCTACGAATTTCCTACGCTTTGGAGCGATGCAAACGAAACACCCGTTTCACCGGATGTCACTGCACAGCTTCTTAAAGACTCCGTCGAACGCTATCACCAGCCCGTCGTCTTGAACTTCTCAGCAGATGCAATGCGCGACCATCCCCATTATCAATCCATCGAAGCCTGGACAAAAGCTACAGAGCTCGCCAGCCAATTACACATACGTATGACGACCGTTCAAAACTTCATGGAGCATTTCAGCGCAAGAAAAAAAGCCAAAATTGCATCGACGTTCCATGAAAATAAACGCACGCTCGATGTTTCCCTCGATCTGCCGGAAACGCGCGAAGCATATACGCTTGCGATCCCAAACCGAACCATGCATGGTTCGGTACATGCGATTACCATTGATCAAAAACCCTATGATCCGAAAGCGTTATCGGTCATCTCAGGCGGTATACAGCTTCTTCTTCCCATTCCCAGTGGCGTTCATCAAGTTTTTATACAATATGATTAGCCCACTGCTATCATTCTATCAACCGACTTTGCTAAGGTGAAGCGTCGCATACATCGCGCCACACACAAAGACAAAGACAAGAATGAGGCCGGCAATACGCGCAATGTCCTGATAATCCGCACATGTCATGCCAAACGCACACAGCAAAAAGAACACGCCCGTCACGGCCAAAAAAATGTCAATCATCGTGATTTTATGTTTGGGCGGTGCCTTCTTTTCGGCACTTTTCGTTTCTTTTGCCGCTACAGAAGTAGACGTTTCAGACTTCGCATTTTCCAATTCTGCTTTTTTATCTGCTGTTGTCACGGATTCGGCTTCACATTTTGCTTCATTTGTCCCCTGATCTGTCGCCGAACCGTTCTCCACTTTCGCATGCTCCGCATCACCAGCCGCGTTTTCCTGCTGATCAACCGTTCCTGCTTGCGCCTGATTTGCTGCCGTTTCCGTTATTTTTTCATCCATGCGCCTATCCTCCATGCTCGCGCTTATCGTATGCGTTCATCAAAACGCCAAAATGCTTTAATGCCGCAGCAGATTAAGGTCAAATTATTCGGGATGTGGTAAGATAAACCGACAGGATGGCGATTCACGTCATCCGGTGCTTTCGGCGTCAAGGAGCAATAAGCTATGGAACTTCCGGAATCTCTATCTCCCGCGGCATTTGAGCTGCGCAATGGCATGACAGTCATTCTATGCGATCGTCCCCATTTACACCGCATTTTTATGATGCTCAACGTCAGTTCAGGCTGCCGTGACGAAAACCTGTCTGGAACAGCCCACATGCTCGAACACCTCATCTTCCGCGGCACAGACGCTTATCCGTCATTACGCGCACTCAGCGAAGCTTTTGAAACACGCGGTGCAGACTTCAATGCCTTTACCGCCCGCGAAGTCACAAGTTTTGAAATCGTCACGCCCCCAGAATCACTGACTGACGTTCTTCAATTACT
Organism: Pseudomonadota bacterium; assembly: GCA_017421975.1. Classification (GTDB taxonomy): domain Bacteria; phylum Myxococcota_A; class Bradymonadia; order UBA4248; family UBA4248; genus RGIG464. The sequence continues at coordinate 6,618 of JAFOHE010000159.1, read as the reverse complement.
CGGCGCTGCCATTCTCCATCCACGTCTCACAGGCATTGCCGCCGAACGCGAAATCGTCCGCGAAGAAATCCTCGCAGACTACGACGCATCCGGCGAACTCATCAACGAAGAAGATATGCTCGTCGAAGCCTTTTATGGCCTTGCAGGACGCCCGATCGCCGGCAATCCCGACGATATTGACAAAATCACCAAAGAAGAAGTCCTGCGCTACTATGCCGACAATTACTGCGCGGAACGCATGACGCTCGTCGCCGTGGGCCCCATTCCAAACAAAGACGCTTTTCTCTCCGATGCTGAACGCGCCTTTCAGGATTTACGTCATACGACCCACCCACGAACCATGCATCCCCTTGACGAACCATACGCTTCCGCACTCAAAAACCTCGATCTTCCTCATACCTGCCCGCCACCTCGCCTCGTCTACAAACGCAACGACGGCGCCACGCAAAGTGAAATCTCCATGGGCTACCTTTGTGATGGCGTCCGTTCAGACGAGTTTTATACCCTGTCCATGCTCGCACGCGTCCTCGACGACGGTATGGCATCGCGTCTCTCGCGCCGCCTCGTCGAAGAATTAGCCCTCGTCTATGATGCCGAAGCCACGCTGAGCGTCACGGACGAATCGACGCTTCTACAAATTCGAGTGTCCTGCCGCCACCGCCGCGTGCCCCGACTCATCTCGGCTGTCTATGACCTACTCGCAGAAATCGCCCAAAAAGGCATTGGACAGGACGAATTTGACCGCATCCGACGTCGCGTCATCTGGGAACACCGCGCTCTCCTTGACGGCGGTTCTTCGCTCTGTTCCTGGATAAGTTCCATGATTGCACAAGGCATGACCATTGAACCCGCGCAGTTTTGCAACAGACTCGTACAAGTCGAACCACGCGACGTCCAACAAATTACCCAAAAACTCCTCGCTTCACGACCCCATATCGTTACGATCGTCGGCGAACTTGGCGAAAAAACGCTCGAAAGCGTCCGTACGCTTATCGAATCAATACATTAATTTTTGGGCGGGGGAAGTCTCCCCCAACCCCACTTATTCGCTGAAACCATTGCAAATAAAGGGCTTCAGTTTACTCACAAACTTTGTGAGCACAAAAAGCGTGCAGGAATTGCGGCGCCTAACGATCCGCGATTCCGATCTATTATTACACGAAAAAAGCCCCTTAGAGTATAGATCTTTATGGGGCTTTTTTCATAGGCGGTTTAGTGCTTAGGCAGCGTTGGTTCGCTACTCATTGCCATGCTCTCGCTTTTCGTTGCCAATATCCACGCTCAGGTCGCCTTTTTTGGCGCGTATGCGTGGCAGCTCCATTGTGTAGCCTAAGCATTTGGCTTTTTCCCAAGTGCGCATAAGCAGCCATAAGCCACTAATGGCGAGTGATCCGCCTATCACCAAAGAGCGCACCGAGGTCTCCAAATGGCTAAAATCCAAAATCACACCAAGAGCCAAGGTGAGGTAGGTCATAACCACGATCCATCTGTATGAGACAAATTTGCGAGTAGCGGGCATGGCGTCAAGTATTGGCAGCAATACGCCAAACACAAAGATAAATGAGAGGATCACTATTGTTGTGAATACAGGTGTTAGCATAGGGCACTCCATGAGGCAGGGCGCATTAAAAGCGCACGTTATGCTCTTTTTTTTTTGATATTGGGGCGCCTTGTGCACCAAGCCTACATGTGAACCACTATTGGCCTGAACTCAGTGGGCACATATTCAAGAGCTCGCAGCGTGTTAAATTCCAAGTATTCTATCGCCTCTTGCAAATCAAAGGCGTCGCCCTCACTATTGGCGTTTTGGAGTGCCTCTGCGGCAAACTCATAATCGTAAATGAGGTGGCGACCATCAACGCTAACACCTACCACAGCTTTATTAAATATCTCTCTTGGCTCCAAAACGACCGCCTCATCTTCTACAAACCCAAGCTCATATAAATCCTCATAACTCATCATTGTAGCCTCTTTGTTCAATTTGCGGCCAATTCCGCTTTGCGTTTATAGATAGCCAAACCATGAGTAAGTTATGCAGATAAACAATGATAGGGGCGCGTGCTGCTGCGGTGAGCCGGGCATTGTCTATTTTTCGCAAGCCGAGTTTGAACGTCTCGTGGACTTTTTGGGTAAAACGCGCGGACTCACACGCGAAGCCATCGTGCGCGACTACATGCGTCCTTGGGAGGATTCCTACACGGCGCGCGACGACTTTGAGGATGGCCATTGCGTTTTTTACGACAAAGGTTGTATAGTGTACGGCGTGCGGCCTTCGCAGTGCCGCGACTTTCCATTCTGGCGCCAAAATCTGAGAAATGCTGCAGCGTGGCGCGATTGCGCCAAATCCTGTCCGGGCATGGATCAGGGACGTCTATGGACGGCAGACGAAATCTGCGCCATCGCTCAAAAATCGCGCATTTGATGCGCGTTCTTTTTTTACAGGTCCGGAGGTTAGAAACATGAAACGAGTGCTGTTGGTGTGTGGCGTTGCGATGCTGTTAGTGTGTGGTTGCAAAAAGGCACAGGAACCGGAAGCGCAGCCTGCGCCCGATCCAAAGGCACCGGCTGCCGCTCAGCAAGGTGAAGCCGCGCAAAAAACAGTAGATGCCAAGGATCAGCCTGCCCAAACCGGCATGTTGGAACTCGGCCGTGATTTCTTCAACGAGACCTGCACACTCGCCGATCGCGGCCCCGGCATTGACTACGTGCTCAACGAGGATTTGTACATCTCGTGCGCGCTGACGATCGAACCGGGCGTTGAAATCGCCTCAAAAGCACAGGGCGTTGAGATCGTCATACAGGATGGCGGCTCACTCAAGGCGATCGGAACGGCTGAAAAGCCCATCATCATCGGTGCCGGCGGCGATGCGCCGATGGGCCGCATCATGTTTAACGAGTCGGCAAACAAAGGCGCGACGCAAACCTTCAGTTATGTCACGTTCAAAAACATGGGCGGTAATAAGGATGAAGCCCTCACCATCCACGAAGGCGTCAGCATCGCCATGGATCACGTCACGCTCGACGGTTCGCAGACAAACGGCATCTGGACGCGCGGCATCATCAAAAAGTTCGAGAACAACCCGATTAAAAACTGCAAGGGTGTGCCGCTCACCATCGAAAAGTTGGCTTCTTTGAGCCAGCTGGGCGCGGATAACGTTTACAGCGACAACGGCAATAACGTGATTGCGCTCAAATACGACTACGACAACGATTTTGGCAGCGGGCTGACGTTCAGCAAACAGAGCATTCCCTGGTTCATCAGTGACGATATCCTCTTCAGTAACTCGGACAAGAGCATGTCGTACACGATTCCAGCGGGTTCCCAGTTTAAGCTCGCGGGCGGCGTGAGAATAGAATTTGCCAACCGCGCCAAGGTCGCCATGAATGGCACGGCGGAGGCGCCCATCGTGTTTGAAGCTGCGGATCCCGAGTCGCCCTGGGCCAATCTCAAACTCTACAACAACGCTTCACTCAAAGCCGCCTACGTCACGATTAAAAATGCCGATGGCAGAGGCTGGGGCGGTGCTGTTACCGTGGCTGACACCTGCACGGCTGAGTTTGATCACCTCACGATCGACGGCGTGAACTCGGATGATGATGGCAACGGCCTCAACGTTGAGCACGGAGGACGGGTCACGAAGCTGGAGAACAGCACCATCAGCCACTGCAAACACTATCCCGTTAAGATGAACGCCATCGACAGCGTCACGTTCGGCGCAGGCAATGCGTTTGCGGACAATGGCGAAAACATGATCTACGTCGAGGATCCCAGACTCGCGCATGACACCGTGAAGGAACTGACGATTGGTGCACAGCCAGTTCCGTACTATATCGCATCTGGCCTCGGTATTGGTCAGGCGGAAGATCGCAACATGGATGTGACAATTGCGGCCGGTGCGAAGTTCGTCATGGGCCGCGATGTCGTGCTCGATTTCGAGGATGAGGTCGCGCTGAACATCGCTGGTACGCCGGAAGCGCCTGTGGTTATGACGAGCGAAGACGACATGACCTGGAACGGTTTGCGCGTGGGCACGATGCGTCAGAGCGCGCTTCACAACCTCACGATCGACAAGGTCGGCAACGATTTCGCACTCGGCATTCGTCACGACGAGAAGAAACAGGCCGTGACGCTCGACCGCGTCAGCTTGAGCAGCGAAGGCGCATGTATCCAGGCGGAAACCAAAGCCGATGTCGCCTACGCGCCGCAGGCTGATGAAAACGTGAAGGCCGTGACGTTCGCAAAATGCGGCAAAGAGACGGAATTCGGTGACGAAGGGTAAGGTTTTGTGAGGGGGAAGTTTCCCCCTACGCGGCTATTTTTTATGCAGGGACGTTCCATGGAACGTCCCTGCATAAAAATACGCCGCTACCCCCTCGTTCTCCCAGGGGTTTACGCACTTAAACGTGACTGACTTCTCATGGGTGGCCGAACACCTTTTTACATATTCCCCTTAAAGGCACAATATTATGAAATATAGAGTTCTCCTCATACTCTTGTTCGCGACAATTCCCTGGTTATATAGTTGCCATGCTTCCACGCAAGCACCTCAGACCAACGCAGACGAAACAATTCCAGCATCGGAAACGTCAAACATCAGCGTCCCATCGACGAACAGCGACAATCCATCGTCCACCGACAATACATCATTAATCGCCGATGCCGATTGTCATGCCAAGGAACCACCGCTCACCCCCATTCGCAGCACACACACCCAACAAGACTGGGGCACCTTAAAACACGATACACTCACATGGAATAAAGCCGCCAACATCTATTTTGAAATCCCTGTATTCCGCGAAGACACCGAAGCACTCAAAAAAATCAATCAACATCTTCAAGCAGTTGAAAATGACTTTTTTACAATATCCAATCTCGAGTCCGCTTGGGGGTACGTCTGTGCGCGACAGTTAAACAACCCAAACTCTGAAACAGATGAAGCCTACGAATTCTCTTACCAGGCAAAAGTCATGACGTTTTCCGATACCTATGTCAGTATCAGTCTGTCCATGACATGGTTCATGGGGGGCGTTATGGATTATGGCTACAAAAATTACACATTTTCACGCGCAACTGGTGAAATGCTAAAACTCGAAGATATTTATCAGTCTGATTTTGATACCCTGAAACAACGCGTCAAAACCGCAATCATCGATTATCTTAAACGTGAAAATGCGTCGGAAAGCCTCATCGAGTGGCATTTATTTGATGCACTGACGCATTTCGAATTTTATATGAACAACGGTATCCCGCATATCACATTTAATAAATATGAAATCGCCGTCGGTGCAGCCGGTGCCTTTGACATTCCACTTCCACCTCCACACCAATGACGCCCTCTTGCACGCGTGAAAGAGAACTTCTCATACCAAATGACGCCTTATCGCACGCGTAAAAGAGAACTTCTCATAAGCAAGGATACTCTCTCACACGCATGAAATAGACCTTCATAAGCAATATTTGGAAGGTCGCTTTCACGCACTGACATCTTTAGCGTTGGAAGCATTGACTTATGCTTCAGGCATTCTCCGCATCCCTTTTGAAAAAAGAAGCATTTTATGAGAAATCTGATACTTCGAAAACAATGCGTATATCCGTTGTGCATACATATTTGAAACGATGACAAAATACTTTTTATCTTCACAACCAACAAACTGTTCAAAGACGAGCAAATTGAGTGTCTCTGGTAGCAAACTGCTCCATGTTGCAAAACAATCTTCCAAAGAGGAATGTGCATCCAGTACTGGAACTTCCATGACCAAACTGCCACGATCATAAAGTAGATTCAAAATAATTTTATTTATTTCATCTACGCGAAGCAGTTTATTCTTATTATCCGTCAAAACACCGACGTGATAAAGGCGATTCTGGGCATAGCGTTCTGGAGGAATCAAAGCATGATAATGCGCCAAAGTAGATTCGAACTGCGCCATAAACAGATCACCATCAGACATACCGTTAGACTTTCGATATTTCAAAGAAAAATCTGCATTTTTCTTGGCCATTTTATCAAAAATAGCTTCTTCGCACTTTTTCAAATCGTCTGCACAAAGTGTTGCTTCATTAAATATGGCCACGACAAAATCATCAAAGAGTAGCGGGGTCTTCGATGTTCGAGCGCGTTTTAAAATCGCTTCAAACATGTTTTGTATTCTATAAGCATCCTGCCGATAGTGTAGTTCAAACACATATTCCAAAAATTCAAAGGCATCACGCAATTGTGCTTGAAAGTTGGAGCGATTCTTTTCTATTTTAAATTCAGTCGCCTTGACAATATGATTTAGGTTGATTCGCACGTCATCAAGTTCCTCATTTACCTGAGCAAACATTGGCGTCGAATGGGTAAGCAGGCTGTACTGCGGCCATTCTTTCAAGCCTCGCCATACATGTAATTTATCAGATAAATGATAAATATCGAATAAACTTTTAAGCCTGAGTGCCTGATCAAAAGACAAAACACAGAGGTAATCTGTCCAATCGTGTTCTTCCGAGGCCACAATTTGCACCAAAGCCATACCCAGATATTGCTTTTTGTCTGAATCTTTTTTCAAAATCTCAAAAGGCATCTCGGCAATTTCCACGCCGAGTGAAAGAAAGGCTGTTTTACAACAGCATCTGTC